>DATFEI010000248.1:0-5916 GCA_035251315.1 Burkholderiales bacterium
CCGCCTTGCCGTTGCGGGTACACGCACATCGAGGCGCCAGAGAGCTGGACGAACTGGTTGATCTCGGCGAAGCGGTGGCTAGCGAGCGCCGCGATCGGGATCGCGCCGATCTTCTGAAGCGCGAAGTGCAGAAGCACGAACTCGGCGCAGTTCGGCAGCGTCGGCACTACGCGGTCGAGCGGCTTGAGGCCGAGCTCGAGAAGGTTGAGCGCCAGGTTATCGGTGGCCTCGTCGAGCTCGGCATAGGTGTACTGCCTTTCGCCGTCTATGAGGAAAAGCTGGTCCCTGTATTTGTGAAAGCAAACCGCAAATTCCTCGGCGAGGCTCTTGTCCTGCCAATAGCCCTTGTCGCGGTAACGCTGCGCGAACTCGGGCGGGAAGGGGACGACGCCCGGAAGGAGCATCAGGTCGAGCTCGTATAGCCGCCGTCGACGACGATCACTTCGCCGGTGACGAAGCGGTTGGACTGGATGAGGCTCATCATCGTCTCGGCGACGTCGTCGGCGCTCACCACGCGCTTGAGCGGTGTCGCCTTGGCACGCTTGCCCATCAGGTCGTCATACTTGTCCTTCAGCATGCGCTTCATCCAGTCGCCTTCCATCCACCCGGGCGCGACCGCGTTCACGCGGATGTCGGGGCCGAGGTTCCAGGCGAGGGTCTTGGTGAGGTTTACCACGGCGGCCTTGCTGGCGGCGTAGGGAAGGGGCTGCGGCCCGGGCCGCAGGCCGACGATGGATGCGGTATTAACCACGCAACCTTTCGCTTCCTTGAGAAGCGGCACGCATGCGCGCGTGACCTGGAAGAGGCCTCGTACGTTGACCGCGAACACCCTGTCCCACTCCTCGAGCGACAGCGTCTCCAGATCGCGCGGCTTCCAGGAGGCGGTAGTCCCGGCGTTGTTGATGAGGACATCCAGGCGGCCGAAGGCCTGCTTGATCTTCGAGACCATGGAGCGCACACCGGCCTCGTCGCTGACGTCGCATTTCGCGAGCAGGGTCTTCACCCCCGATTTTCCGGCCTGCGCGGCGGTTTCCCTGGCGGCCGTTTCGCTCGAGGAGTAGTTGATCACGACGTCGTAGCCGGCGTGCGCGAGGGCGAGGACAGCGCTGCGGCCGATCCCCGTCGCTCCGCCGGTCACCAGGGCGGCCTTCTTGCTAGACATGAACATGTTCATGTTCGACCGCGGCCGCAGCTGTGTCAAGATTCGGCGCATGACGGGAGCGGAATCGCTGCTGCGCGCATTGCGCGCGATGGGCGTGGAGCGCATCTACGCCTCGCCGGGCTCGGACTGGGCGCCGGTGTGGGAAGCGCTGGCGGGGGCGAAGCCGGGGGAAGTTCCCGAGTACGTATCCGTGCGTCACGAAGAGACCGCGGTCGCGATGGCGAACGGGTACGCCAAGGCGAGCGGGAAGCTGCCAGCGGTCGTGCTCCACACCACGGTGGGGACGCTGCACGCTGCCATGGCGCTGCGCATCGCGCTGCACGAGCGCGTGCCGATGGTGGTGCTTGCGGGCGAATCGGTCGCGTTCGCGGAGGACGGCGCGCCGCTCGGGCGCCAATGGCTGCGCCTTCTTACGGACATAGGCGGTCCGGCGCGGCTGATCGAGCCGTGCGTGAAATCAAGCTTTCCTGTGATGGCTTCGCGACTTCTGGCGAGCACGGTTCAGCGCGCCTGCCAGCTCGCGCTCAGCTCTCCGCGCGGCCCGGTGTTCCTGTCCGTGCCGATCGAGCACTTGCTGAGCCATGTCTCTATGGAGCTGCCAATGGCCTGCGTGCCCGCGCCGCCGGCGCCGGATCCCTCGGCGCTCGATAGCCTCGCGCGAGAGCTCGACGCGGCGCGCAGCCCGATCATCATCACCGAAGAAGTGGGGCGGGATCGAAGCGCGGTGGACGCGCTCGTCCACCTCGCCGAAACGCTCGATGCGCCGGTGTTCGATGCCTGGCAGCCGTATTACTTGAACTTTCCGCGCGAGCACCCGCTGTACGGCGGGGTGATAAGCCACGCGGTGCCGGAATGTGACGTTGCGCTCTTCGTGGACGCTGTGCTGCCGTGGCACCCGCCCTCGGCGGTAAAGAACACCAAGGTCTTCGTGCTGGGTGAGGATCCCTTGCGCTCGAGATTGCCCTACTGGGGATTCCGCACCGACGCTGTCATTCCGGGGGACGTGCGCACAAGCCTGAGCGGACTCGCGGCCCGGCTCGGCAAGAATTCCGCAAGAAGCAATTCCAATTGGCGCGCGAAACGCGAAAGCGAGCGCGACGCGCTGCGCACCGCCGCACGCGCCGCCGGCTCGGAGCCGCGCATCACGACCGTCTGGGTCGCGCACGAGCTGAACGCGCTCATGCCGCGCGACGCGGTGCTCGTCGACGAGACAATCACGCACCGGCTCGATCTCCTGCGGCTGGTCGAGCGGCTCGCCCCGGGGGGGTTCTACGAGGCTAGCTTCGGCGGGCTCGGGGTCGGCCTCGGCGTTGCGCTCGGAGTGAAGCAAGCCGACCCTGCGCGCACGGTCGTGTGCACGATCGGCGACGGCGCGTTCCACTACAACCCGGTGCCCGCTTCTCTCGGCGCCGCGCAGGAGCACCGCCTGCCGATCTTCGTGATCCTTTTCAACAACGCGGGCTACCTTTCGCAGAAGACGGACGTCGCGAACTACTACCCGCAGGGGCAGGCCGTGAACACCGGCAGGTTCGCCGGCACGTCGATCGCTCCGCCGCCCGACTACGCGGCGCTAGCGCGCGCGTACGGCGGGTTCGGCGAGCGGGTCGAAAGTCCGCGCGAGGTGCGCGCGGCGCTCGAGCGCGGCTTCGACGCGCTCGCGCGGGGTCGGCTTGCGCTGTTGGACGTGGTTCTGCAACCTGTTTGAGCCAGCTCGGTGCGAGGGAGCGCAAGAAGCTTGCGGTGCGCGAACGCATCCGCGCCGCGGCGGCCGAGCTGTTCACCCGGCACGGCTACGGCGCGGCCACCATGCGACAGATCGCGAAGCGCGCGCGCGTGGCGCTCGGCACGCTCTTCAACTACGCGCAGGACAAGCGCGATCTCGTGTTTCTCATCTTCAACGAGGAGCTGAACGCGACCACGGACATCGCGCTCGCTGCGCCGAGGCCCGCACAGCCCTTCGCCGAGCAGCTGCTCGCGGTATTTCGCGTCCACTATCGCTGGCTCGCGGAAAAGCCGACGCTCGCGCGCATCCTGCTGCAGGAGCTTACGTTCTACTCGAGCGGCAAGCAGGCGGCGACCTTTCACGCGATCCGCAAGCGCCTGATCGACGGCATCGAGGAATTGGTGCGGCGCGCGCAGAAGGAAAAGAAGATCCGTTCGCGGGAGAATGCGAGCGTGATCGCGCGCTACGTTTTCTTCGTGTATTCCGCGTCGCTTCGCTGGTGGATCGCCGCGCCGCAGCCTGATCCTGACCGGGGTGTCGCCGAGCTCCGGCGCCTGCTCAAGCTGATGATCGAGGGCCTGCGATGAGTAAGTTCACTCCTCCGCCGCTTGCCTGCGACGCGCACTGCCACGTGTTCGGGCCGGCGGCAAAGTTTCCCTACGACCCGCAGGCTGCCTACGTCCCTGCCGATGCGCCCTTCGAAGCATTGCAGCGACTTCACAAGAGGCTTGGACTGGAAAGGGCAGTTATCGTCCACGCGAGCTGCCACGGCGCCGACATGCGGGTCACGCTCGACGCCATCGCGCGCTCCGGCGGCCGCTATCGCGGCACCGCCATTATTGATTCGTCTTGTTCAGAGAAAGATCTTGAACGCATGCACGAGGGAGGGATTCGCGCGGTGCGCTTTAACTTCGTGCGTCACCTCGGCGGCCGGCCGGACATGGGGTTCTTTCGAAAAACGGTTGATCGCCTTCAGGCGCTCGGCTGGCATCTCATCCTGCATCTTGATGCGCAAGATCTCATCGAATTCGAGGATCTGTTTAGCAAGCTTCCGGTCCCGTTCGTGATCGACCACATGGGCCGGGTCAAGGCCGCCGACGGGCTGGAGCAGCCGCCTTTCAAAACGCTATTGGGTTTTTTGAAGAATGAGAATGCGTGGGTGAAGATCTGCGGCGCAGAGCGCGTCTCGTCCAAGGGGCCGCCGTTCACCGACGCGGTGCCGTTCGGGAGAGCGCTGGTCGAAGCCGCGCCCGATCGGGTGCTGTGGGGCACCGACTGGCCGCATCCCAACGTCAAATGGATGCCCGACGACGCCGCGCTGGTGGGTCTGTTTCCGCTGATGGCGCCGGATCCGGCGCTGCAGCGGAAAATCCTGGTGGAGAACCCGGCGCGGCTTTACGGCTTCGGCATCTGAAACTTGCGCCGGTAGGCGCCGGGCGCCAGCCCGGTGAGGCGCCTGAAGAGCCGCCGGAAAAACGCGGGCTCCTCGTAGCCCACCTGCCACGCGATCTCATCGACCGGCGACTCGGTGCGCTCGAGGCGGCGGCGCGCGTCCTCGATGCGCAGGCGCTGCACGTAGGCGAGCGGCGCGTGCCCGGTCGCGGCGGTGAAGCGGCGCGTGAAGGTGCGCTCGGGGACTCCCGAGCGCTTCAGGACTTCCTCCACGGCGCCTGCCTCGGCGAAGTGGACGGCGAGCCAGTCCTGCGCATCCGCGACGACCCCATCGCCATGATCGCGCCGCGGGGAGAAGACCATGTAGGGCGCGAGGCCCTCCTGGTGAAGCTGCAGGGCGAAGAATTTCGCCGCCGCCTGCGCGATCGATACGCCCGCATGCCTCGCGATGAGGTAGAGCGCGAGGTCCTGCCAGCTCGTGGATGCGCCCGAAGATATGAGCTGCTCGCGCGCGCCCGCCACGACGAGCGCGCGCTCCGGATGCAGACGGATGCTCGGGAAGGCGGCGCGGAAGCCGGTCGCATACCCCCAGTGAATCGTGCAGTCGGCGCCGTCGAACGCTCCGGTCTCCGCGAGCAGGTAAAGGCCGGAGCACGCGGAGCACAGAATGGCGCCGCGCTCGTGCACGGAGCGGAGCCATTCCACCAGCACCGGGTAGCGGCCGGCGCGCCATTCTCCGTGCGGCACGAGGAGCGACGGAACGATGACGATGTCGGTGCGCGGCACCTCGTGCACTGCCTTGTGCACCTCGAGCGCGATGCCTCCCGCCGAGCGCAGCGGGCCGCGCGACTCGCCGACGATTTCCACTTCGAAGCGCTCGTGCCCGGGCGGCGCGGCGCCCATCTCCGCGAGCGCGGGCAGCGTGACGAACACGTCGTGCAGGCCGCTCAGGGTCGAGACCATCGCTTCGGGAATCGCGACCAGGCTTACGCGTCGGCTCACGCCTTCATCGTCTCCGTGATGGCCGGAACGGACCGGAAATGGCTTTCCCGGCTCTGTTGTCGGCGGCGCCGCGCTGTCAAGCTGCGCGCCGTCAACTGGACAGGAGAGTACAGGAATGAATTCGCAGATCAATCGGCAGGCGCTCGACGAGCTCCTCGCCAAGGTGGTAGGCGATCTTTCGGCGAGCTACGGCGGTGTCATGGTGAGCCTCGGCGACAAGCTCGGGCTGTACCGCGCGATGCGCGGCGCCGGGCCCCTCACCTCGGGCGAGATCGCGAAGCGCGCCTCGTGCAGCGAGCGCTACGTGCGCGAGTGGCTGAACTCGCAGGCGGCCGCGGGCTACGTGCTTTATCACGCCTCGAGCTGCACCTACGAGCTCACGCCCGAGCAGGCGGCCGTGCTCGCGGACGATTCGAGCACCGTGTACTTTGCGCCCGCCTGGCAGGTGGTCGCTTCGCTTTGGCACGACGAGCCGCGGACGCTGGAGGCGATCCGTACCGGCAAGGGCGTGCTCTGGAGCGAGCGCGACGCGCGGCTGTCCTGCGGCGTCGCCGCGTTCTACCGCAACGGCTACCGCGCGAGCCTGGTGGCGCAGTGGCTGCCGGCGCTCGACGGCGTCACGGCGAAGCTCGAGGCC
>DATFEI010000149.1:0-5294 GCA_035251315.1 Burkholderiales bacterium
ATCCCGAGCGCGAGGCCGAACACCGTGGCGATCAGGAACCCGGCGAGCGTGGTCCAGAGGGTGACGAACGAGTTGTCCCAGATCGCTTTCCTGTACTGCCACAGCGCGCCGAACACGTCCGAGGGCGCGGGCAGGATGGTGAGCGGCACGTCGAGCGCTTTACAGATGCTCTCCCAGGAAACAAAAAGCAGGACAACGAAGGCTACCGGGGACAGCATCTTGATCGCTAACTCGCGGCTATCCACGGCCGATCAGGCTCCTCAATTCATGCACGATGTCCTGAAACTCCGGGGTGTAGGTCAGCTCGAGGTCGCGCGGCCGCGCGAACGGCACCTCGCAGCGGCGCACGATGCGACCGGGGCGGCTGGACATCACATACACCGTGTCCGCGAGGAACACCGCTTCGCGCAGGTCATGCGTCACCAGCATGACGGTGACCTTGCGCGCCGCCTGCAGATCGCGCAGCGCCGACCAGAGTTCCTCGCGCGTGAACGCGTCGAGCGCGGCGAAAGGCTCGTCGAGCAGCAGGATCTCCGGTTCGTGGATCAGCGCGCGGCAGATCGAGGTGCGCTGCTGCATTCCGCCGGAGAGCTCCCACGGATGCTTCTCGGTAAACTCCGCGAGGCCGACGGAGTGCAGCAACTCTTTCGCTTTCCCGGAAAACTTCCGCCTGTCGAAGTTCGACCGGTAGGGCTCCACGATCTCCAGCGGCAGGAGCACGTTCTCGAGCGCCGTGCGCCAGGGCAGCAGATTGGAGTTCTGGAACGCCATGCCCACCGACTTGAGCGGCCCGGTCACGGGCTTTCCCTCGAAGGTCAGGCTCCCCGAGGCCGGCGCGTGCAGGCCCGAGATGAGCCTCATGAGCGAACTCTTGCCGCACCCCGACGGGCCGACCACGGCGATGAACTCGCCGTGCGCGATGTCCAGGGTCACCTCGTCGAGGGCGCGGACCGCGGCGGCGCCGCGGCCATAGGCCATCGAGACTTGGCGCAGGCTGACCAAAAACTACTTCACCAGGCGCTGCTCCCGCGGCGGCAGATACTGCGCGGTGAAGATGTCCGCGGCCTTCGGCTTGTTGGTGTACTGGAAGGTGAGGCCGATCTGATCGATCGAGCGCTCCAGGCGCTTCATGTCCACCGCGCCGAGGCCGTTCTTCTGCACGTCGGGGGTGACGAAGTTCTTCGCAAGCGAGAGCTTCAGGCGCTCGAGCTCCACGTCGCGCTTGGCGATCGGGTTTCTCTTCATGAGCGAGTCGATCGCCGTCTCCGGGCTCTTGATCGTGTCCTGAATGCCGCGAATCGTCGCTCTGACGAACCCCGCCACCGCCTTCGGCGAGAAGCGCATGAAGTCGGGGTTGGCGATGATCACGTTGCCGTAGAGGTCCACGCCGTGGTCGCGCATGTGCAGCACCACGATGTCTTCGTCCTTCACGCCGTTCGCCTTCAGGTTCATGTAGGAAGAAAACCAGAACCCAGTGATCGCGTCCACCTTGCCCTGCGCGAGCATCGGCTCGCGCACGGGGAAGCCGATGTTCTCGATCTTCACCTTGGAGGCGTCGATCTTGTTGGCCTGCACGAAGATCGGCCACTGCGCGTACGCGCCGTCGGGCGCCGGTGCGCCGAGCACCTTGCCTTCCAGGTCCTTGGGCTTGGCGATGCCGTTCTTCCGGAGCGTCACGATGGAGAACGCCGGCGTGTCGTACACCATCATCACCGCCTTCACCGGCAGGTTGCGCGGATTGTCGCGGTACTTGACCAGCGAGTTGATGTCGGCGAAGCCCAGCTCGTATGCCCCCGAGGCGACGCGGTTGATGCCCTCGACCGAACCCGCCCCCGGATCGATCGAGACGTTGAGTCCCTCGGCTTTGTAGTAGCCCTTGTCGATCGCGACGAAATACGGCGCCGCCGGCCCTTCGAAACGCCAGTCGAGCGCGAAGCGAACTGCGACGTCTTTCTGGGCGAGCGCCACACCCGAAAAGAGCGCGGCAGCGAGCAGAGCGGCAAGGCGCATGGATTTCCCCCGGTTGGATGGCAAGGGAAGTCTAATGCCAAATCAGGCCTGCACTGAAGGCGATGAATTCTGAGCGCCTATCCCGGCGGAACGCGCAGGTGCCAGTCGGTAGCACGCTGGAAGGCGTGGCCCGCGCGCAGCGAGGTCGCTTCATCGAGCGGCGGAGCGATGAGCTGCATGCCGATCGGCATGCCGGCCCGGGTGAAGCCGGCGTTGGCGACAACCACAGGCAGGCCGAGATAGCTGATCGGGCGCGTAAGGCGCACGAAGCGCCCCAGCATTTGCGCAGCGGTCTCGCCGGTCGAGATGTCGGTCTCGGTGATCGTCGGCGTCTGGAACGACACCACCGGCCCGTGCACGAGGTCCACCCTCGAGAACACCGCCTCACAGAACGCCGTGATCGCCGGAGCGCGTGCCTGCAGCGCCTTCACATAATCGAGCGCGAGCGTCGGCCGGCCCCTCTCCAGCCGCTCGCGCACCTGACCCGAATAGTCGTGCGCACGGGTGCGGAACCACTCATCGTGGAACGGATTCGCCTCCGCGGCGTGCAGCACCCCGGCGAGCGCGCTCAATTTCGCGAAATCCGGCAACTCCACGTCCACGACCGTAGCGCCCAGGCGGCGAAACACGTCGAGCGACTTCTCCATCGCCGCCGCAACCTCGGCATCGCAGCCTTCGTAGAACACGTTGCGCGGCCGGCCGATCCGCAATCCGGCAATCGGTTTTTCCAGATCGCACACGAACCCCGGAGCAACAACTTCGAGCATTAGCGCAGCGTCTTCCACCGTGCGGGTGAGCGGGCCGACAGTATCGAGCGACGGGCAAAGCGGCAGGATGTTCTCCACCGATACCCGGCCGTGCGTCGGGCGCACGCCCGCGATGCCGCAGAACGCGGCGGGAAGGCGCACCGAGCCGCCGGTGTCGGAGCCGAGAGCCGCGAACGCGGCGCGTGCCGCCACCGATGCGCCCGAGCCCGACGAGGATCCGCCCGTGATGCGCTCGGGATCCCAGGGATTGCGGCAATGGCCGTAGTGCCAGTTATGGCCCGTGGGACCCATCGCGAACTCCGCCATGTTGAGCACGCCGAACTGGATCGCGCCGGCGGCGTCGAGGCACTCGAGCACCTTCGCCGTGCCAGTGGCAGGCATGTCGCGCAGGATCTTCGAGCCGCAGGTCGAGACTACACCGCGGCGGTAGTACATGTCCTTATGCGCCATCGGCACGCCGTGCAGCGGGCCGCGCACGTAGTCGCGCGCAATCTCCCGATCGGCAAGATGCGCCGCGGCAAGCGCGCTGTCCTCGTCGATGCGCAGGAAGCAGTTGAGGCGCGGCTGGACCGCGTGCGCGCGCTCGAGCACGGCCTCCATCGCCGCGATACAAGTAGTGCGCCGCTCGCGGATCGCGGCCGCGAGCCGTGCGCAGGAAAGCTGGATCAGGGATTCCATCGTTCTATCAAAGCCCGCTCTTCTTCGGTGAGGCCCGTCAAATTTCCAGGCGGCATGGTACGCGCACGCACCGTCTGTCGGATCAGCGGGGCTTGCGCGCGGATGCGCTCGTCGCTGTCGAGCTTGACGCCTCTCGGCGCCCCGGCGAGGCTCTGGAAGCTCGGCTTCTCGGCGTGGCAGTTGACGCACCGCAGCTCGATGACCCGCTTCACTTCGGTCGGATCGACGGGTTGCGAAACCGCTTGCCGCCGCGGCGCGAGCATTACCACCACGACCGCGACGGCCAGCAAGGCGACGCCTAACGCCCACGCCGGCGCCTGCCCCTTGTGGCGGGCGACGAACCACACGCGCACCAACACCCCGGCGAGCGTGAGCGCGATCAGCACCAGCCAGTTCCACGAGTGGCTGAAGGTCATCGCGTGGTGCCCGGAGATCATGGTGAAGATGACTGGCAGCGTAAAGTAAGTGTTGTGGACGCTGCGCTGCTTTCCGCGAACGGCATACGTCTCGTCGGGAAGGCGTCCTTCCCGCTTCGCGCGCACCAGTTCGCGCTGACCGGGGATGATCACGTGCGCGACGTTGCCTGCCATGATTGTGCCGAGGATGGCGCCGAAGTGCAGGAACGCACCGCGCCCGCTGAAGACCTGCGTCAGGGCCCACGCCGTTCCTGCAAGAAAGAGAGAAAGGGTTAATGAGAAGACCGCCTCGTTCCTCGCCAGCGGCGAGCGGCATAGGCCCTCATAAACAGCAAGCGCGACCACCAGGCTTGTGAGGCCGATGCCGATCGCGGCGCCTGCCGAGAGCTTCATCACCGCCGGGTCGACGAGGTAGAGCTCGGGGTTGAGGTAATACACCAGCACCAGAAGCGCGAAGCCCGTGATCCACGTCCAGTACGCCTCCCACTTGAACCAGTGCAGCGTCTTAGGCAGCTCGGCCGGCGCGAGGCGGTACTTCTGCGCGCGGTAGAAGCCTCCGCCGTGGATGGCATGAAGCTCTCCAACAAATTCCTCGCTCTTGCTCGACTCGAGATGGTTGTCGAGCCAGATGAAGTAGAAGGACGCGCCGACCCACGCGATGGCCACCACTATGTGCGTCCAGCGGGCGACAAGCGTCAGCCAGTCGAGGAGATAGGATTCCAACTAGGACGCACTCATGCGCCGCCGCGGAAGCACGAGTAGCCCCAAGGCGTGCACTTGAACGGCAGGTGGTAATGCTGCTTTGGGTCAGAAATGCCGAAGCGGTAGTGAACCTCGTCGAGAAACGGCACCTCGGGCAAAGACACCCGCTGCTCGCGGTACCAGGAGCCGACATGAAACACCGCCTCGTATGCGCCGGCCGGCACCGTGGCTTCGACTTCCAGAAGTCCTTTCGCGTTAGCGACAGCCGAGACGATCAGCCTGCGCTCGGGGCCGTAGAGCTCGATCTTCATTCCCGACGCCACGACGCCGCGTGAGACGTCGACCACGTGAATGGAGATTCCCGGCACTTCAGTTGAGCTTCGCGCCGGAATCTTTCACCGGCCGGTACCACTCCTTCACCTGGTTCGCGACAAAAGCGCTGAATTCCTGCGGCGTCATGTCACGCCCCTGGACTCCGAGGTCAGCGAGGCGCTGCTGAACGGTGGGATTGGCGAGCGCCTTCCTGGTCGCCGCGTGCAGCCGCTCGACCACCGGCGCCGGCAGCGCGGCCGGGCCAGAGATGCCGAGGAAGTTCTCGGCGACGAGGTTCTTCTGGCCGAGCTCGAGCACGCTCGGCACGTCGGGCGCCATGGGCGCGCGAGCCGGAGACGTGACCGCGAGCGCGCGTAGCTTGCCGTCTTTCATGAACGGAACATTCTGC
>DATFEI010000276.1:0-3061 GCA_035251315.1 Burkholderiales bacterium
GAGCTGATGGCTTCGAACTCGCGCAGGAGTTGACGCTGGCGCTCGGTGAGGCTCACCGGCGTCTCGACCACGACGTGGCAGAAGAGGTCGCCAGGGAACTGGCTGCGCACGCCCCGGATGCCCTTGCCCTTCAGGCGGAAGGTCTTGCCGGTCTGGGTCTCGGCCGGGACGCGGATCTTGGCCGAGCCGTCGAGCGTCGGGATCGAGATATCGCCGCCGAGCGCCGCGGTCGTGATGGAGATCGGCATCTCGCAGTGCAGATCGTCGTGATCGCGCTGGAACACCGGGTGCGCCTTAAGGTGCACCTGGACGTAAAGGTCGCCCGGCGGGCCGCCGTTGACGCCGGGCTCGCCTTCGCCTGACAGTCGCACGCGGTCGCCCTCGTCGACTCCGGCCGGGATCTTCACCGCGAGGGTCTTCTGCAGCTTGACGCGTCCAGTCCCGCCGCACGTGCCGCACGGATTCGGGATGATGCTGCCGCTGCCGTGGCAACGCGGGCATGTTTGGGCGATGGAGAAGGGGCCCTGCGAAACCCGCACCTGGCCGGCGCCGCGGCAGCCCGGGCAGGTGGACGGCTGCGTGCCCGGACGCGCGCCACTGCCTTTACAGCTGTCGCACACCGCCGCCGCCGGGATGCGGATCTTGGTCTCGAAGCCGTGCGCCACCTGCTCGAGCGTAAGTTCCATGTTGTAGCGCAGGTCGGCGCCACGGAAGACGGTCGAGCGGCCGGCACGGCCGCCGCCAAAAATGTCGCTGAAGATGTCGCTGAAGATATCGCCGAAGCCCGGGCCGGGGCCGTGCCCGGCGGCATGCGGATCCACGCCGGCGTGCCCGAACTGGTCGTAGGCCGCGCGCTTGTTTGCATCTGCCAGAACCTCGTAGGCCTCCTTGCACTCCTTGAAGTGCTCCTCGGCCTTCGGGTTGTCCGGGTTGCGGTCCGGATGCCACTTCATGGCGTGCTTGCGGTACGCCTTCTTGATCTCCTCCTCCGAGGCATCCCGGTTGATTCCGAGCACTTCGTAGTAGTCCCGCTTTGCCATGCTCCCGTCCGATAGCAAACGGGCCGCGTCGTGCTACCGCGGCCCGCTGCGTGTTTCCTGCTCAGACAATCAACTGCCCGTCTTCTTGTCCTTGACCTCGGTGAACTCCGCGTCGACGACGTTCTCGTCCTTCTTCGCCGACTCCTGGCCTGCCGCGCTTTCGCCGCCTGCGGCGGCTCCAGCCGCCGCTTTCTGTTGTTCGGCGTACATCTTCTGGCCGAGCGTCTGCGCGGCCTGCGCGAGCGCCTGGGCTTTCGCATCGATCTCTGTCTTGCTTTCTGATTTCAAAACAGATTCAGTTTCCTTGATCGCGGCCTCGATTGTCTCCTTCTCGTCCGCGTCGAGCTTGTCGCCGTAGTCCTTGAGGGACTTCCTGACCGAGTGTACCAGCGCCTCGGCCTGGTTGCGGGCGTTGACCAGCTCGAGTGTCTTGCGGTCCTCCTCGGCGTGCGCCTCGGCGTCCTTCACCATGCGCTGGATCTCGGCCTCGGTGAGACCGGAGCTCGCCTGGATCTTGATCTTGTTCTCCTTGCCGGTCGCCTTGTCCTTCGCCGAGACGTGCAGGATGCCGTTCGCGTCGATGTCGAACGTCACCTCGATCTGCGGCATGCCGCGCGGCGCCGGCGGGATGTCGGTGAGGTTGAACTGGCCCAGCGACTTGTTGCCCGAGGCCATGTCGCGCTCGCCCTGCAGGACGTGGATCGTCACCGCGGTCTGGTTGTCATCCGCGGTCGAGAACACCTGCGTCGCCTTGGTCGGGATGGTGGTGTTCTTCTGGATGAGCTTGGTCATCACGCTGCCGAGGGTCTCGATGCCGAGCGAAAGCGGCGTGACATCGAGGAGCAGCACGTCCTTGACGTCGCCCTTCAGCACGCCGGCCTGGATCGCGGCGCCGATCGCCACCGCCTCATCCGGGTTGACGTCCTTCCTCGGCTCCTTGCCGAAGAACTCGCGCACCTTGTCGATCACTTTCGGCATGCGCGTCTGGCCGCCGACCAGGATCACGTCGGCGATGTCGGTCACCTTGACGCCCGCGTCCTTGATCGCGATGCGGCACGGCTCGATGGTCCTCTCGATCAGATCGTCGACCAGCGACTCGAATTTGGCGCGGGTGATCTTCATGTTGAGGTGCTTCGGCCCGCTCTGGTCTGCCGTGACATAGGGCAGGTTGATTTCGGTCTGCTGCGAGGACGAAAGCTCGACCTTCGCCTTCTCGGCCGACTCCTTCAGCCGCTGCAGCGCGAGCACGTCCTTCGAAAGATCGACGCCTTGCTCCTTCTTGAACTCCGTGACGATGTAGTCGATCAGGCGCTGGTCGAAGTCCTCGCCGCCCAGGAACGTGTCGCCGTTGGTCGAAAGCACTTCGAACTGCTTCTCGCCTTCCACGTCGGCGATCTCGATGATCGAGATGTCGAACGTGCCGCCGCCGAGGTCGTAGACCGCGATCTTCGCGTCCTTCTTCATCTGCTTGTCGAGGCCGAACGCGAGCGCGGCCGCGGTCGGCTCGTTGATGATGCGCTTGACGTCCAGGCCCGCGATGCGGCCGGCGTCCTTGGTCGCCTGGCGCTGCGAGTCGTTGAAGTAGGCCGGGACGGTGATGACCGCTTCCTTCACTTCCTCGCCGAGGTAGTCTTCGGCGGTTTTCTTCATCTTGCGCAGCACTTCGGCCGACACCTGCTGGGGCCCGATCTTCTTGCCGCGCACCTCGACCCAGGCGTCGCCGTTATCGGCGCGCACGATCTTGAAGGGCATCAGCTTGATGTCCTTCTGGGTCTCCTTGTCCTCGAAGCGCCGCCCGATCAGGCGTTTCACCGCGTAAATGGTGTTCTTGGCGTTGGTGACCGCCTGCCGCTTGGCCGGCGCGCCGACCAGGATCTCGCCCTCCTCGGTGTAGGCCACCACCGACGGGGTGGTGCGGGAGCCTTCGGAGTTCTCGATCACCTTGGGCTTGCCGCCCTCCATGATCGCGACGCAGGAGTTGGTGGTGCCGAGGTCGATGCCGATGATCTTTGCCATGGGGG
>DATFEI010000064.1:0-6011 GCA_035251315.1 Burkholderiales bacterium
GCCGCACGTGAGCGTATAGAGCGAGGCGAGAAGGGTCTGTCCCCATACCGGCCAGCGCGTCGGCAGTGGGATGCGTGCCGCAATCGGCACGGCTGCGAGGATTGCGAGCGCGATCCAGTCAAGGCGGCCGAGCGTGAGCGCAGCCGCGGCGACGAGTGCGCCTTGCACGCCCGCCGCGAGGCAGAACACGAGCCCGGCGTCGATGCGCTGCCCGAGCAGCATCTGCAGTACCAGAAATCCGCCCGCAGCCGCGCCGAGCGCGATTCCGAGATGCGCGAAAGGACCGCCGCTCAAGAGCGCGGCGAATCCGGCGCCGAGGCCGAGCCCCAGGGCGACGGCGCCTCCGCGAACCGAGTTGGCGTGCAGCGAAGCGGTGAAGGCAACCGTCCACGCGACGAACAAAACGATGCCGCCGCCAAGGATGAACGCCGGCACCGGCGGTTTCTGCATGATTGCTGCCCCGAACGCCCATAGCGCGGCGCCGCCGAACGCCGCACCGAGGACGTACGCCGTCATGCGGCCGGCACGGAAGGCGAAATCGGCAACGAGACCGAGCGCCGGCGCGGCGAGGGCGAGCAGCACGAACCTTTGCCTCTCGGTGCGGGTCGAGGGCTCGAGCACCCCCATCAGCCACGCGGTGGCGCAAAAGCCCGCGACCACGGCGAGGCCGCCAAGGCGCAGCTTGAACAGGACGAGCGCGACTACGAATCCGGCCAGGAAGGGTGCCAGCCCCGCCTGAAAGAAAGGATCGTTAATGATCGACAGTTTCGTTCGTCACGCGCGCGCCACGCGGATCACGCCCTTCACGCTGCGCACGAGCGCCAGCGCGCGCTTGAGCTGCGCCGCGTCCGCGACGTTGAAGCTGAAGCGCATGAAAGCGAGCTCGTCGCGCGACTGCGTGCGAACCGCGGTGACGTTGATACTCTCACGCGCCAGCGCGTCGCCGAGATCGCGCAACAACCCCCGGCGATCGGCGGCAGTCACCACCATGTCGACCGCGTAAGCCGCTTCGCTTTTGCCCCATGCCGTCTCGACCACGCGCTCCGGGTGCTGCTCGACGAGCCGCTTCAGGCTCTCGCAGCCGTCGCGATGGATCGAAACGCCCTTGCCGCGCGTGACGAAGCCGCGGATCGGGTCGGGCGGCACGGGTTTGCAGCAGCGCGCGAGCTGCGTCGCAAGCCCGCCCATGCCGACAACGAGCATGGCCGCTTTCGGGCTTGGCGCCTTTCTCGGTTTCTTGACTTCCAGAGCCGCCGGAGCAGCGCCTTTCAATGCGATCTGCAGCTGCCTCAGGTT
Organism: Burkholderiales bacterium; assembly: GCA_035251315.1. Taxonomy (GTDB): domain Bacteria; phylum Pseudomonadota; class Gammaproteobacteria; order Burkholderiales; family SG8-39; genus SCGC-AG-212-J23. The sequence goes on from DATFEI010000064.1 coordinate 1,297, forward strand.
GACCTCGTCGCGCGCCACCGCGGCGAAAAGCTCGTCGGGCTTGCCGAAACCGAGCTTTGCCGCGAGCCCCTCCAGGCTCGCCTGCGTAGCGCCCACCCGGCGCAGCTCCTTGTCGACCACGGCACGGCCTGCAGCCACCGTCTCGGCAAGCGCTTTGGCATTGAACCACTGCCGGATCTTGTGACGCGCGCGCGCGCTCTTCACGAAGCCGCGCTCGGGGTTGAGCCAGTCGCGCGAGGGGCCGCCGCTCTTCGCGGCCACGATCTCGACACGCTGGCCGCTCGCTAGCGGCGTGTCGAGCTTGACGATGTGGCCATCAACGCGCGCGCCGCGGCAGCGGTGACCGAGGTCGCTGTGCAGCGCATAGGCAAAATCGATCGGGGTCGAGCCCGCCGGCAAGTCGATGACCTTGCCCTGCGGGGTGAGGACGTAGATGGTGTCGTCGAGCTGCGGTTTCTGGACAGGGACTTCGTCCCGCCAGGCGAGTAGCTGACGCAGCCATGCGACCTTCTGGTCGAACTGCTGGGAAGGTTTGGTTTTCTCTTTGTACTGCCAGTGCGCCGCGACGCCGTACTCGGCCTGGCGATGCATCTCCTCGGTGCGGATCTGCACTTCCACCGTCTTGCCGCCCGGACCCACCACCGCCGTGTGCAGCGACTGGTAGAGGTTGCCCTTCGGGCGCGAGATGTAGTCGTCGAACTCTTTCGGGATCGGCTGCCAGAGGTTGTGCACCACGCCGAGCGCCGCGTAGCAGTCCTTCACTTCGGGAACGATCACGCGAAGCGCGCGCACGTCGTAGAGCTCGGAGAAATCCAGCTGCTTGGTGCGCATCTTGTTCCAGATCGAGTAGATGTGCTTCGGCCTGCCGGTGATCTGGGCGTTGACGTGAACCGTCCCCAACTCGCGCGCGAGCGTGCCGATGGCGTCCGCGATGTAGCGCTCGCGCTCGAGGCGCTTTTCATCCAGCATCTGCGCGATGCGTTTGTAGAGCTCGGGCTCGAGAAACCGGAACGACAGGTCTTCGAGCTCCCACTTGAGCTGCCACACCCCGAGCCGGTTGGCGAGCGGCGCGTAGATGTCCAGGGTCTCGCGCGCATAGGACAACCTTTCGGCAGACGAGCTCCTGGCGAAGTGCCTGAGCGTCTGGGTGCGGCTCGCCAGCCGGATCAGCACGACGCGCACGTCTTCCACCATGCCGAGGACCATCTTGCGCAGTACCTCGTTCTGCTCGCGCGGGGTGCCACGGGTGGCAACGCGCAGCTGATAAAGCTTCTCGACGCCGCCGGCGAGCGCGGCGATCTCTTCGCCGAACGCCTCGCGCAGCGGGTCCGTGCCGTCGAGGTACTTCGGCGAAGCAAAGAGGATTCCGGCGGCGCGGCCGGGCGCGTCGAGCGCGATGGCCGCAAGGCTCGCCGCCAGGCCGAGGGCGTGGTTCCACGCCGGCTCGCCGGTCGAAAGCCGCTGCCCGGCGTAGAGCGGCTCGGCGAACTCGAGCGCCCGTGCGACAAGGCTGCGCTCCGCGCCCGCCAGGCCCGCCGCGAGCGGATCGAGCGCGCTTGCGCCGGAGTGCGGGTGCAACTGGACGACGGAAACCATGAGGTATTTTACGGGCCATGGGCTGGCTCACGAACTGGCGCCGCCGGCGGGTGCTACGCAGGCACCATATCGACGACGCGCTCTGGCACGAGGCCACTCATCGCTTGGCGTTCCTTCCGCAGACGCCAAAGCTGCGCAGCCTTGCGCTGCTCTTTCTTTCAGAGAAGGAGTTCAGCGGCGCGCACGGGCTGGAAGTCACCGACGCGATGCGTGTCTCGATCGCGGCGCAGGCGTGCCTGCCGATCCTCGAGCTGGGCCTCGACTGGTACGCGGGCTTCAGCGGCATCGTCGTTTATCCCGGAGACTTCCGCGTGCGCCGCAGCCACACCGACGAGGACGGCGTGGTGCACGAGTGGGACGACGAGCTCGCGGGCGAGGCGATGCCCGGCGGACCGGTGGTGCTGTCTTGGGACGCCGCGGCCAACGATCCGGGGATCAACGTTGTGATCCACGAGTTCGCGCACAAGCTCGACATGGCGAACGGCGAAGCCGACGGCCTGCCGCCGCTGCACGCCGGAATGGAGCGCACGGCGTGGGTGACGGCATTCGAGGAAGCGTACGGAGGCTTCTGCGACGCGCTCGAGCGCGGAAAGGACACGTGGCTCGATCCGTACGCGGCCGAGCATCCTTCAGAGTTCTTCGCCGTGATCAGCGAAGCTTTCTTCGAAGACCCCGCCGAGACCCACCGGCGCTATCCCGACGTCTACGACCAGCTCAAGCTGTTTTACCGGCAGGACCCGCTTTCGCGGTAATCGGCGCCCTCGGGCGGCGCGCCTCGCCCAGCTCGAGCACAAACGTGAACTCGAGCGCGTAGGAGCCGTCCGCCCGCCTGACGTACTCGCCGATCAACGCCCGCGTGACGCCGAACTGGCTGTCGGTTTCCAGGTACGGATCCTCGGGGTCATAAACCTGCGAAGCGATGGCCTTGAAGCCGGGCTTATAGATGAGGAAATGCAGGTGCGCGGGGCGCATGTTGTGCCTGCGCTGCGCCGCGAGCAGCGCGCCTGTCGGTCCGTCGGTCGGCACAGGGTAGCCCGCGGGCTTGACGCTGCGAAAGGAGAACGAGCCGTCAGCGGCGGTCGTGAACCTGCCGCGCAGGTTCATGTCCGCCTGGCTCGGATCCTGGTTCTCGTAGAGTCCTACGGTCGATGAGTGCCAGACGTCGACCTCGGCGCCCGCAACCGGATTGCCCCCGGCGTCGCGCACCCAGCCCTTGAACTCGAGCGGCGCGCCCGGCGTCGGCGAGCGAAGCAGCGAGGCGCCGTTCTCGCATTGCGGCGCACCGTCGCGGTAGAACGGCCCGAGGTTGTTCGCCTGCGTCGGATGCCGGTTATTGAGCAGGCAGACGAGGTTGGAGACCCCGAGGGCTCCCGCGAGCAGCATCGCCTCGTTGTGGCTCGGCGTGGTCTTCTGCCCAATCTGGTTGATGAAGCCGATCGCGGCCTGGAACTCGGCCTCGTTGAGGCGCACCTCGCGCACGAACGCGTGCAAATGCGTGACCAGCGCTGCGAGGATCTCCTCAGTCCGCGCATTGGGCGTGCGGTGCATCTCTTCCAGCACTTTGCGCGTTACGTCTTCCGGCCCTTCTATGATCATAAGACCAGCTCCCGGAAATGGGCCTCCATTCTCGCCGCGTCGGCGTCGCATCCGGTAAACAGCTTGAAGCCGCGGACTGCCTGGCCGACGTTCATGTGGCCGCCATCGGCGGTCCGGCAGCCGATGCGCCGCGCGGCCTTGAGGAGGGGCGTCTCCAGGGGCACGTAGACGATCTCGGACACCCACAGAGACGGCCGCAGCAACTCTTCCGCGAGCGGCATGCCGGGCCTACCCGCCATGCCCACGGGCGTCGCCTGGATGAGGCCGGTCGCGCCGTTGATTGCGGCGCTAATTTCCTGGACCGCCGTCGCGCGGTTGCCCCGGAAATGGAGGTTTAGCCGCGCCGCTAGCTCCGCGGCGCGCGACCAGTCCTGATCCACGATCGCGAGCTGTCCGGCGCCGAGTCTAAGGACCGCGTCGGCACAAGCCGAGCCGGCACCGCCGGCACCGAGCAGCACGACGCGCGACAGATCGGCCCCAGGGAGCGCGCGCTTGAAGCCCCAGCTCCAACCCGATCCATCGGTGTTATGGCCGACGAGCCGGTCGCCTTCGCGCACGATGGTGTTGACGGCGCCGATGGCGCGCGCGTCCTCGGAGAGCGCATCGAGTAGCCGAATCACCGACTGCTTGCAGGGATAGGTGATGTTCAATCCCGCAAAGCCGATGACGCGAATGGCGCGCATGAGTTCCGGCAGCGCTTCGACCCCGACACCCGCGGTCTCGAGATCAATTAGCTGGTAGTGCAACCGCAAGCCATGATGCCGGCCCTCCTCCTCGTGCAGCGCTGGAGACAGCGAGCGCTGGATGCCAGCGCCGATCAGACCGAGGAGCAGCTTTTTCATGTGAGGCAAAACGACAGCCGGTAGATCGCCGCCGCGGCACGCGGAGCGACTTCTCGGGATGCCGCCGCCACCGCATCGACCTCATAGCCACCGATAAGCGCGACCCACCTGGCCTCCGCATCCCCGCCCCGAATCTTCTGCTCGGTCGTCTGCGGCATGCCCGTCGTCGGCCGGGACTCGAGGAGGTGGGCGGCGCTGAGACCTTTGCGCTCGGGGAGCGCGGACAGTGCATCGTCCGCAACTTCGATCCGCAGCGTTGCGAGGGCCTGGGCGACGCCGCGCCCGAAGCTCGCGCGCACCTCGCACAGGCTCCTCACCATGTTGCGATGGTGCGGCATCATCTTGCGCGACCATGGCGTCGGATCGTTCAGCCGCTCGAGGTAGGGCCCCCGGGTCAGCGTCTCGAGGTCCGTAACCTCGTACAGCACGAAGTACGACGGCTCGCCGGAAGCCGCGATCCAGCGCGTGCCTCGCAGGAAGCCCGGAACGGCGAGGCGCTCGGGCATGTGCTCGTGCGTATGCCAGTCCTCGAATTGCGCTCTCATGTCGGGTGCGATGTTCCACCACATGGCGACCGCAGCTTTCCCCAGCATGTCAGCCCTTGTAGCCCAGCAGCCTCGGCAGCGCGAGGACGAGATCGGGCACGAAAGTAATGAGCGCTAGCGCGGCAACCATGATGCC
>DATFEI010000137.1:0-26678 GCA_035251315.1 Burkholderiales bacterium
GGAATGCACGCTGATATCCAGCTTGCCGCCGGTGACCTTCTTCACGTCTTCGACGAAGGCGACGACGTTTCTTGTGTGGAATTCGCCGTCGGAATACGGGGTCGGCATGTCCCACTTGGTCTGCGCGAGCGCAGTACCGGAGACGAGCAGTAACGCAAGGGCACTGCGGGCAATCATTGAGACTCCTCCTCTAAAGGACGCTGAATCTTAGCGTAGTTCCTCGAGCACCATCGCGGCGAGCGCGAGGCTGGCGGTGAGGCCGGGCGACTCGATGCCGAAGAGGTTCACGAGCCCCGGGATGCCATGCGCGCGCGGTCCCTGCAATGCGAAGTCGGGCGCCGGTTCGCCCCGGCCGGCGGTCTTCGGCCGGATGCCCGCATACCCAGGTGCAAGCGCGCCGTCCCGCAGGCCAGGCCAGTAGCGCCGGATGGCGGCATAGAACCGCGCCGCGCGCTGCGGATCGACCTGGTAGTCGATGCGCTCGACCCATTCCACATCCGGGCCGAAGCGCGCCTGGCCTGCGAGGTCCAGGGTCACGTGCACGCCCAGGCCGCCCGGCTCGGGCACGGGGTAGACCAGGCGCGAAAACGGCGAGCGCCCGGTCAGGGTGTAGTAATTCCCCTTGGCGTAGAGCTCGCGTGGCGCCAGCTTCGAGTCGAAGCCTTCGATCCCCCGCGCGACGCTCGGCGCCCGCAAGCCGGCGCTGTTCACCAGAATTCGCGCCGCGATCGGGTCTGCGCCTTCGGCGTGGACCTCGAAACCATCGGTCCTCGCCACCGCTCTTTCGAAGCGGCTTTTGAGCGCCAGCATCGCGCCGCGGTCCTCCGCGTCGCCGAGATACGCGAGCATAAGCGCATGGCTGTCGATGATGCCGGTCGATGGCGAGTAGAGCGCCGCAGTGCAGGAAACCTCGGGCTCGAGCGCCGCCGCCTGGGCGCGCGTCATCCACACGACGTCGGTCACGCCGTTGGCATGCGCGCGGGCTTGAATGTTTTGCAGCTCTCCTGTTTGATTTTCCTCCGTAGCGACGATCAGCTTGCCGCTGCGCCGGTGCGGCACGCCGTGCGCCACGCAGTACTCGTAGAGGAGCTCCTTGCCCGCGACGCAGCTGCGCGCCTTCAGCGAGCCCTGCGGGTAGTAGATCCCAGCGTGGATCACTTCGGAGTTGCGCGAGCTGGTATGCGTGCCGATCGCGTCTTCGGCCTCGAGGATTACCACTTCGCGCCCGCCGCGGGCGAGCCCGCGCGCCACGGCGAGGCCGACCACGCCAGCACCGATGACTATCGCGTCGACGCTTTCCATTTGCGGTTCACGAGGAAAGCGAGAAGCCCGGCAATGGCTGCGAGCGTCGCCATGGGGCGCGCCGTGCCGTCGAAGGCGTAACCGAGCCCGGCGCTTACGAGGGCGCCGACCGTGAATCCAGTGGCGCCGATGAGCGAGGCGGCGGCGCCGGCGGAGCCGGGAAACGGCGAAAGCGCCGCCGCGGTCGCGTTCGGCATGATAAGCGCTGTGCCGAAAAGGAACACAAAAAAAGGTCCCACAACCGCCGGCCAAGTGCCGGCGCCCACCCAGGCGAGCGCTGCTGCGGCCGTCCCGGCGGCAAGCATCAGGACGGCGCCGATCCGAAGGAGGCGTGGAATGCCAACCCGCAGCACCAGCCGGCTGCACGCCCAGGCCCCGCTGATCTGGCCAAGCATTACCCCCGCGAACGCGAAGCCATATGCCGTCGTGGACACGCCGAAGCCCCTGACCAGTACGAATGCAGAGCTCGACACCCACGCGAGGATGCCGAGAAGCGCGCACAGCACGAGCACGAACGGTGCCACGAAGCGGCGCTCGCCGAGGATCGCGCGGAAGGTGCGTGCGATTTCGACCGGATGAGCCGATCGGCGTTCGCGCGGCGCCGTCTCGTGCAGCCCGAAGAGCGTCGCGACCAGCAGCAGCGCCGCGATTGCGGCGAAGCACCAGAAGATGGCTCGCCAGCCCGCTTGCCCGGCGATCGCGGCCCCGGCGAGCGGCGCCGCGATCGGCACGAGGCTGAAGACGATGGTCATGCTGGCAAGCAGGCGGGCCGCCTGCTCATGCGCGTGCAAGTCGCGCACCACGGCGCGCGCGATGATCGCCCCACTCGCCATCGCGAGCCCCTGGACGAGCCGCGCCGCGGCGACCGCACCGACCGAATCGACGTGGGCCGCGGCGATCGATGCGCCCAGCATGGTGGCGAGTCCGGTGAAGAGAACGGGCTTGCGACCGTAGCGATCGGAGAGCGGACCCCAGAGAAGCATGCCGAGGGCGAGGCCGGCGAAATATGTCGTCAACGCGAACTGGGCAGCGCCGACTTCCACCGCAAGAGCCTCGGCGAGTGCCGGTAGCGCCGGAACGAAAAGGTCAGTGCCGAGCGCCGGGAGGGCGATCAGCACTCCTAGAAGCACCGTGAGGCGGAGCGGGGTTTGCTGCGCGTTCAAGTTAGGATGCGGATTCTAAATGCAGGTCACGCTTGCCAATTGGCGCACCGCGCCTTTCAACCGCTGGGCATTCCACCACGTGCGCGAGCTCGTCCCCTCGGCCGACATCCCGCATGATCCGACGCGCGTGCGCGCGCTGCCGCGTGCAGAGGCTGCGCTCGCGATCGACCCGTTCCTTGGCGAAACCGACACCGACGGCATGGCGATCGTGCATCGCGGCTGTCTCGTGTTCGAGCGCTACGCGCACGGCATGACCGAAGAGACGCCGCACATCCTCATGTCGGTGTCCAAGTCGATGCTCGGCGTCCTCGCGGCCGATCTAGGGCTGGACGATGAGCGGCTCGCGACGGATTTCATCCCGGAGCTCGAGCGCACGGCCTATCGCGGTGCGACGCTGCGGCATCTCCTCGACATGCGCGCCGGCGTGGTGTGGGATGAGGACTACCTCGCGCGCTCGGGCCCGATTGTCGAGTACCGGAAGGCCACCGGATGGAATCCGCTCGGGCCCGGCGAGGCGCCCTCGGACCTCAGGTCTTTCTGCCAGACGCTCAAGGACGGCGTCGCGCACGGCGGGCCGCTCCACTACGTATCGCCGAACAGCGATCTGCTCGGCTTGATCATCGAGCGCGCGACCGGGCGCCGCTACGCCGATCTGATGAGCGAGCGGGTGTGGAAGAACGCGGGCGCCGAGCACAGCGCCTACATCACCGTCGACCGGCTCGGTGCGCCGCGCGCCGCGGGCGGCATGTGCACCACGCTGCGCGACCTCGCGCGCGTGGGCCAGTGGCTGCTCGAGGAGCGCGCCGGCTTCCTGGCCGGACTGGAACAGGGAGATTCGCAGGCCTGGGCGGCCGGTGACATGGCGCAGTACTACCCGGGTCTGCGACTGCGCTATCGCAACCAGTGGTATTTATTGGACACCGATCCACCGCTCGCTTTCGGGATGGGCATCCACGGTCAGAATCTCTTCATCGACCGGGCGAACGAGATCGTGATCGCGAAGTTCTCGTCCCAGGCCGCGCCGCTCGATCTTGCGCGCATGAGGCTCACGATGCGCGCCGTTGCTGAAGTGAGGAAGCAGCTTGCCTGAGCGCTGGCAGTTCTGGATCGACCGCGGCGGCACTTTCACCGACGTGGTGGCAAGGACGCCCGTCGGCGCGCTGGTGACGCACAAGCTGCTCTCGGAGAACCCCGGACGCTACGACGACGCCGCGATTGCCGGTATTCGCGAGATTCTCTGCTTGAAGGACGGCGAGCCGATACCGGTAGAGCGCATCGAAGCGATCAAGATGGGCACCACGGTAGCGACCAACGCGCTCCTCGAGCGCAAAGGGGAGCGCACCGCGCTTTTCATCACCCGCGGCTTCCGCGACGCGCTGCGCATCGCGTACCAGAACCGCCCGCGCATCTTCGACCGGCACATCGTGCTTCCCGAGATGCTCTATTCCAGGGTGGTCGAGGTCGAGGAGAGGATCGGCGCGCGGGGGGAAGTGGTAGTGCCTTTGGACGAGAAAGAAACGCACGCAAACCTCGTTCAGGTCTTCCAGGAAGGCTTTCGCTCGGTGGCCATCGTTTTCATGCACGGCTACCGCTTTCCCGAGCATGAGCGGCGGGCAGCCGACCTCGCCAGGGCTGTCGGCTTCACGCAGCTCTCGGTCTCACATGCGGTCAGCCCCCTCATGAAGCTCGTGGGACGGGGCGACACCACCGTGGTCGACGCGTATCTCTCGCCGATCCTGCGCCGGTATGTCGAGCGGCTTGCCAGCCAGCTTGGCACGGTTCGGCTGCTCTTTATGCAGTCGAACGGCGGGCTGGTCGATGCGCGCCGCTTCCAGGGCAAGGACGCGATCCTGTCTGGGCCCGCTGGAGGCATCGTGGGCGCGGTGCGCACTTCGGCCGCGGCCGGCTTCGACCGGATCATCGGGTTCGACATGGGCGGGACCTCGACCGATGTGTCGCATTACGCGGGCGAATTCGAGCGGGAATTCGAAACGCGGGTCGCAGGCGTGCGCATGCGCGCGCCGATGATGAGCATCCATACTGTCGCGGCGGGCGGCGGCTCGATCCTGCGTTTCGACGGCGCGCGTTACCGGGTCGGGCCCGACTCGGCCGGCGCTAATCCGGGCCCCGCCTGCTACCGGCGCGACGGGCCGCTCACCGTGACCGACGCCAACGTGATGCTCGGCAAGATCCAGCCCGATTATTTTCCGCGCGTGTTCGGTCCGGCCGGCAATGAGCCGATCGACGTTGACGCCGTGCGCACCGGGTTCCGCGAATTGCAGGAAAGCATCGCGGACGGTCGAAGCGCCGAGCAGGTCGCCGAAGGCTTCGTGCAGATCGCGGTCGGCAACATGGCCAATGCGATCAAGCATATCTCGGTGCAGCGCGGGCACGATGTCACGCGCTATACCCTTTGCTGCTTCGGCGGCGCGGCCGGCCAGCACGCGTGCCTCGTGGCCGACGCGCTCGCGATGGGCCGCATCTTCATCCATCCACATGCGGGCGTGCTCTCGGCCTATGGCATGGGCCTCGCCGACCAGGTCGCGATGCGCAGCCGTGCGGTCGAAGCGCGGCTCGGCGGGTGCGACCTCGAGGAGATCGCCGGCGCGCTCGCGCTCGAAGCGCGCGACGAGCTCGTGGCGCAAGGCATCCCGGCGGACCGGATCGAGGTCGCACGACGGGCGCATCTCAAGTACGAGGGCACCGACACCGCGCTCATTGTTTCCCTCGGCCCGGGTGCCGCCATGGAGCGCGACTTCGAGACCGCCTATCGCAAGCAGTTCTCTTTCCTCATGCCCGGCCGGGCGCTGGTCGCCGAGGCGTTGTCGGTCGAGGCGAGAGCGATGGGGGAGATCTTCGAAGAAAAGCCCGCTCCTCCCGGAAGGCAGGCAAAGTTAGCTCAAACCGTGCGAATGTTTACCGGCGGGCGCTGGCACGAGGCGCCGCTCTATCGCCGCGAAGACCTGGGGCCGGGAAGCCGCGTTGACGGTCCGGCGATCATCGCCGAGGCGAACGCAACCACGGTGGTCGAGCCCGATTGGCGCGCGAGCGTCACCGTCCTGAATCATCTGATTCTGGAACGCGCCAAGGAGAGGAAGACAAGCACCGCCATCGGCACTTCGGTCGACCCGGTGATGCTGGAGATCTTCAACAACCTTTACATGTCGATCGCCGAGCAGATGGGGCTCAGGCTCCAGAACACCGCCTACTCGGTGAATATCAAGGAGCGGCTCGACTTTTCGTGCGCGCTGTTCGACGCCGACGGGAACCTCATCGCCAACGCGCCGCACATGCCTGTGCACCTCGGCTCGATGGGCGAGTCGGTCAAGACCGTGATCCGGCTGAACGCCAGCAAGATGGGGCCGGGCGACGTCTATGTGCTCAATGCCCCGTACAACGGCGGAACGCATCTGCCCGATGTCACCGTAATTACGCCGGTCTTCGACTTTGAGGGAAAAGAAGTTCTTTTCTACGTCGGCTCGCGCGGGCACCACGCCGACATCGGCGGCATCACGCCGGGCTCGATGCCGCCCGGCTCGAAGGTAGTGGAGGAGGAGGGCGTGTTGATCGACAACTTCCTTCTCGTCGAGCAGGGGCGCTTTCGCGAGAAGGAGACGGTGGCGCTCCTCACTTCGGGCAGGCACCCGGTGCGCAATGTCCGGCAGAACATCGCCGACCTGCAGGCGCAGATCGCGGCCAACGAAAAAGGGGTGCAGGAGCTGCGCCGCATGGTCGCGCACTTCGGCCTCGACGTGGTGCGCGCCTACATGCGCCACGTGCAGGACAACGCCGAAGAATCGGTGCGGCGCGTGATCGGGGTGCTGAAGGACGGCGAATTTGACTACCCGCTCGACAATGGCGCGCGGATCCGGGTGCGGATCGAGATCGGCGAGGACAAGAGAGGCGCAAGGATCGATTTCTCCGGTACGTCGGCGCAGCTTCCCAGCAATTTCAATGCGCCCGCCGCGGTGTGCATGGCGGCGGTACTGTATGTGTTCCGCACCCTGGTCGACGACGATATCCCGCTCAACGCGGGCTGCCTGAAGCCGCTCGAAGTCATCATTCCCGAGGGCTGCATGCTACGGCCACGCTACCCGGCCGCGGTGGTCGCCGGCAACGTGGAGACGTCGCAATGCATCACCGACGCGCTGTACGGCGCGCTCGGCGTGCTCGCTGCGTCGCAGGGCACGATGAACAATTTCACCTTCGGCAACGAGCGCTACCAGTACTACGAGACGGTCGCCGGCGGCTCGGGCGCGGGGCCGGACTTCGACGGCGCCGACGTGGTCCAGACGCACATGACCAACTCCCGGCTGACCGATCCGGAAGTGCTGGAGTGGCGCTACCCGGTGCGCCTCGAGAGCTTCGAGATCCGCCACGGCTCGGGCGGCCGCGGCCGCCGCCGCGGCGGACACGGCGCAGTCCGGCGCGTGCGCTTTCTCGAGCCGATGACCGCGGCGATCCTCTCCGGACACAGGCTCGTGCGCCCGCACGGGCTGCGCGGCGGCGAACCAGGCGCTCCGGGGCGCAACTATGTCCTGCGGGCCGACGGCGGCACCACGGAACTCGGCCCGTTCGACCAGACCGAGATGGGCGTGGACGACGTGTTTGTGATCGAGACGCCCGGCGGAGGCGGCTATGGCACTATAAAATAACAACAAAGAATGAACGCGACGGCCATCTACTCGAAGTCGGGGAAGGGGGTCCAGGAGGCCTCTGGCAAGACCAGCTACCTGTCGCGCTCCGACCGCGCGGTCCTTGCCGCGATCGACGGGCGCGCGACGCTCGCGGAAGTGGCCCAGAAGATCGGCAAGCCGTTCGATTCCGCTTTCGAGAAGCTGATCGAAAGCCTCGACAAGGGCGGCTTCATCCGCGAGATCTCGGCCGGCGCCACGGGCCCGAAGCCCGGCGGCGCCACGGCCGCGCCGGTCAAGCCGGCGAGCCCGGCGATGGATCTCGACTTCACGACCTCTCTCTCTCAGCCACCGAAAGCCAAGGCACCGCCGCCTCCTCCCCCGCCGCCACCCTCCGCCGAGGAAAAGGCCAAGGCGGAACGCATCGCGCGCGAGCAGCAGGAGGCGTTTGTCAGGGCACGCGAGGAAGCCGAGCGCAAGGCAGCCGCTGAGCGCGAGCGCGTCAAGGCAGAGGCCGAAGCCAAGATGCGTGCCGAGACCGAAGCCAAGCTCCGCGCCGAGGCTGATGCCAAGCTGAAGGCGCAAGCCGAGGCTAAAGCGAAGGCGGCAGCCGAGGCGAAAGTGAAGGCGGTGCAGGAAGCAGCAGCCAAGGCGGCCGCCGAAGCCAAGGCGAAGGCCGAAGCCGAGGCAAGAAGAGTGCGCGAGGAGGCCGAGCGGGCGCGCAAAGACGCGGAAGAGAAAGCCGAGCGGGCACGCAAGGAGGCCGAACGCGCACGCAAGGAGGCCGAGGACAAGGCCGAGCGCGCACGCAAGGAGGCCGAAGAAAAAGCGCGTCGTGAGCACGAGGAGCTTCTGCGCAAGCTCGAGGAAGAGCGCAAGGCGCGCGAGGAGGCCGAGCGCAGGGCGAAGGAAGAGGCGAAGCGCCTTGAAGAAGAGCGCCGCAAGCATGAGGAGGAACGGGTGTCGCGGCGCATCCAGGAGGAGCGCGAGCGCGTCGAGCGGCGGAAGTTCCAGCAGGAGGAAGAAGAGCGCGCGGCGCGGGAAGAGGAGCGTGCGGCCCGGCGCAAACCGAAAGAGGACGAGCAACCCTTCCGAAAGCCGAAGGAGGACGAGCAGCCCTTCCCCGAGCTGAAGCTGGCGGATACCGCCCCTGCGCCGCCGCCCGAGGCCACGCCGGCGGGCGCCGGCGGGGGATTTTCCGACACGCTGCTCGCCGACCTCGAGTCATTCACCACGCGCGAGGACGAGCAGAGGAGGCAGGAAGAAACCGCCCACAAAGAACGGGAGGAAGTGGCCCGCAAGGAACGCGAAGAGACCGCGGCGCGCGCTCGAGAGGCCGAGGAGCTAAGCGCCCGGGAACAAGCCGAGCGTCAGGAGCGCGAGCAAAGAGAGCTGCGCAAGCGTGAAGTGGCGCAGCGCAAGGCGAGAGAGGAAGCGCAGCTGCGTGAGCGCGAAGAGCGCGAGCGCCAGCGTTTGAGGGAAGAGGAGGAAAGGCGCAGGCGCGAGGCCGAGGAGCGCGCACAGAAGGCCAAGCAGGAGGAGCGGCTAGCGGCGCGGGCCGAGCGGGGTCCCGGCGCATTCGTCGAGGAGGTGCAGGCGCGCTCGCGGCGTGAGCGCGAGCTTGCCGGCAGGCCGCGCAGCGCTGCGGCGAAGACACCCAGACGCTGGGGCAGGTCGATCGCGCTGACGCTGCTCGGGCTTCTCGTCGTCGCGGTCGGCGTGGCGCACGTCATGCCGATCGACACCTCCGACTACCAGCGCGCCGCAACCGAGGCCCTCGGACGCCCGGTCAGGATCGGCTCGGCGCGGCTGTCGTTGTTCATCTGGCCGCAGCTCAAGTTGAGTGACGTGCGCATCGGCGAGGAGTTGCATATTCCCCAGGTGCGGGCGTATCCCGAGGTCTCGAGCCTCCTTGGGCCGAGAAAGACTTTCAGCCGTATCGAGATCGAGAGCGCCAAGCTGGCGCAGGCCGCCGTCGGCCAGGCGCTATTCGCGAACATCAAGGCGGAGAGCTTCGCCGTCGGCCAGGTAAGCGCGCGGGGCCTCGAACTGACGGGGCCCCTCGCGCTGCCGAAGGGGCTTGAGTTCGAAGCCGCGTACGACCGTGACGGCGTGCTGCGGACCGCGGTCGTGCGCGGCCCGGACGCGCTGCTCGCCAGGTTCTCGCGCGGCGGCCAGGGGTTCGACGCGGACATCAGCGCCGCGAGCTTCACCCTGCCGTTCGCGCCCGAAATCACGCTCACGAAGTTTTCCGCGAAAGGCATAGCGACGCCGCGAGGCATGACGATTTCCGAGTGGGACGCCTCGCTGCTGAATGGCACCGTGTCCGGCACCGCAAATTTGCGCTGGGGCGACAGCTGGACGGTGGACGGCGTGGTCACCGCGCGGAACGTCTACGCCGCAGTGTTCGCGCCCGCGCTCGTTTCCGACGGCAAGGTCGAGGGCAGCGGCAAGTTCCAGATGCGCGGTGCGCCCGGCAAGCTCGCCTCGACCGCTCGCCTCGACGGCAGCTTTACTGTGACGCGCGGCGTGCTAGGGAGCATCGATCTCACCCGCGCGATCCAGACCGGCGGCAAGTTCGCGACCGGCAGGACCGAGTTCAGCGAGATGAACGGCCAGGCGACCTACGACCGCGGCGCGCTCGCGTTGCGCAATATCACCCTCGGCGCCGGGCAGCTCAATGCCGGGGCGAGCGCGGACATCGCACAGAATGGCGCGCTTTCGGGCCGCATCGTCGCCGACGTGCGGGTTGCCTCCCAGACGATGCGCGCGACGCTCTTCCTCGCCGGCACCGTGAAGGAGCCTCAGGTCAGGAACTAGGTGCAACGCCCCGTGCAACACCCCGGGCAACGTCCCGCGCAGCGCGTGCTACAGCTGCCCGGTCCGTGCGCGTTGTCGGAGTCGCGCCTCGCGAGGCTGCTCGCGTCGCTGAAGAAGATCGATTCCGGCGCGAGCGCCGTGGCGGCGCAGTACCGCTACTTCGTCGAGAGCACGCGGGAGCTTGCCGCGTCCGAGCGGCGCGTGCTTGAGCGGCTGCTCGACGACGGCTCGCCGCCGCCGCCGCCGGTCCGGGGCGAGCTCTATCTGGTGGTGCCGCGTCTCGGCACGATCTCGCCTTGGTCGTCGAAAGCGACCGATATCGCGCGCAACTGCGGGCTCGCTTCGGTCCGGCGTATCGAGAGAGGGGTGCTGTTCCATGTCGATTCGACCCACGCCGGCATTGGGACCGCGTTGCACGACCGCATGACGCAGACGGTGTTGCGCTCGCTCGATGAGGCGGCCAGGCTTTTCCAGCAGGTGCCGCCGCGGCCGCTACAACGGTTGAGAGTTTCGGATCTCAGGGAAACGAACCGCGCGCTCGGGCTTGCCCTCAGCGAGGACGAAATCGAGTACCTCGAGCGCGCCTACCGCGAGATGGGACGCGATCCCACCGACGCCGAGCTCACCATGTTCGCCCAGGCGAACTCCGAGCATTGCCGGCACAAGGTCTTCAACGCCGATTGGATCATCGATGGCGCGCGCCAACCGCACACGCTTTTCGCCATGATCCGCCATACGCACGCCGTCAGCCCGCACGGCACGGTGGTCGCCTACTCCGACAACGCCGCGGTCCTGGAAGGAAGACGCATCCGCAGGTTCCACGCTGACGGCGACGGCGTGTACCGCACCCGTGAAGGGCTGGCGCATACCGTGATCAAGTGCGAGACGCACAACCACCCGACTGCGATCGCGCCTTTTCCGGGCGCGGCGACCGGCGCGGGAGGCGAGATCCGCGACGAGGGGTCGACCGGGCGCGGCGCCAAGCCGAAAGCCGGGCTGGTGGGTTTCTCGGTTTCGCACCTGCGCATTCCCGGGCACGAGCGCCCCTGGGAGCGAGAGAGCCTCGGCCGGCCCGCGCGCATCGCCTCAGCGCTCGACATCATGCTTGAAGGCCCAATCGGCGCCGCGGCCTTCAACAACGAATTCGGCCGTCCCAACCTGTGCGGCTACTTCAGGACTTTCGAGGCAGGAAGCCGCGGCTACCACAAGCCCATCATGCTGGCGGGCGGAGTCGGCAACATCGCTGCCGCGCACGCCGGCAAGGAAGGCGTTCCGCCCGGAGCTCTCCTGATTCAGTTGGGCGGCCCGGGGCTCGCCATTGGCATGGGCGGCGGCGCGGCATCCTCGATGGGAGCGGGGGCGAACACCGAGGACCTCGACTTCGACTCGGTCCAGCGAGACAACGCCGAGATGCAGCGCCGCGCGCAGGAAGTCATCGACCGCTGCTGGCAGCTCGGAGAAGCAAACCCGATCCTCTCGATCCACGACGTCGGCGCGGGCGGGCTGTCGAATGCGCTGCCGGAGCTCGTGCACGCTGCCGGGCGCGGCGCGCGCGTAGATTTGCGCGCGATCCCCTCGGAGGACAGCGGCATGTCGCCGCGCGAGATCTGGTGCAACGAGGCCCAGGAACGATACGTGCTCGCTGTTTCTCCCGAGAATCTGGCGCTCTTCACGTCCATTTGCGAGCGCGAACGTGCCCCGTTCGCCGTGCTTGGCGCGACCACCGCAGACAGTCGGCTGCAGGTCGAGGACTCGCTGCTGAAAAGCACTCCGGTCGACGTCGAGCTCGCGATGATCCTCGGAAAGCCGCCGAAGATGCTGCGCGACGTGAGGCGCGTGCCGCGCGAGCGCCGCGCGCTATCGCTCCACGACATCACGCTCGCCGCCGCAGCGAGGCGCGTCCTCTACCACCCCGCGGTGGCGGCCAAGACCTTCCTCGTGTCGATCGGCGACCGCACCGTAGGCGGCCTATGCGCGCGCGACCCGTTCGTCGGGCCGTGGCAAGTGCCGGTGGCCGACTGCGCCGTGACGCTCCTCGATTACGAGGGCTACGCCGGCGAGGCGTTTGCGATCGGCGAGCGCACGCCGCTCGCGCTGATCGACGCGCCGGCTTCCGGACGCATGGCGGTCGGCGAAGCGTTGACCAATCTCGCTGGCGCTCTCCCAGAGCTTTCGAAAGTGAAGCTTTCCGCCAACTGGATGGCGGCCGCCGGCTCCCCGGGCGAGGATGCGGCGCTCTACGACACGGTGAAAGCGGTCGCGCTCGAGCTTTGCCCGGCGCTCGGCATCTCGATCCCGGTGGGGAAGGATTCGCTGTCGATGCGCACCGCGTGGGACGACAAGGAGGTGGTGGCGCCGCTCTCGCTTGTAGTATCGGCATTCGGTCCGGTGGACGATGCGCGCGCCGCGCTCACGCCGCAACTTCGCACCGACGCGGGCGACACCGAGCTCGTGCTGGTGGACCTCGGGCGGGGCAAGAACCGCCTCGGCGGCTCGATCCTGGCGCAGGTGTTCTCGCAGATGGGCGACGACTGCCCGGACCTGGACGATCCGGTGCTGCTCACGGGGCTCTTCTCGTTCATGCGGCAGCATGCGGGCCTGGTCCTGGCGTACCACGACCGCTCGGACGGCGGCCTCTTCGCCACGTTGTGCGAAATGGCCTTCGCCGGCCATTGCGGGATAACGGTGAGCCTGGATGCGATCGCGTTCGATCCTGAGGTGGACGACGTCGACGCGTTCAAGCGCGACGCCGAAGAGCAGCTCGCCGGGCGCACCAAGGACCTAACGCTGCGCGCGCTGTTTTCCGAGGAGCTGGGCGCCGTGCTCCAGATCCGCGCCGCCGATCGCGCGCGGGTCATGCGCGGGTTGCGCGCGGCCGGGCTTGCGGAGCATGCGCACCTTATCGGCTGCCTCAACGCACGCGATGAGATCCGCATTACGCGCAACAACCGCACGGTGTTCGTCGCCAAGCGCGACCACGCGCAGCGCACCTGGAGCGAGACCAGCTGGCGCATGCAGACGCTGCGCGACAACCCGGCGTGCGCGCGCGAGGAGTACGACCGCATCATCGAGCGCGACGACCCAGGCCTTTCGGTGCATGCGACTTTTCAAGAAAAGAGCATTTCTGTTTCTCGCGGGGCGCGGCCGAGAATCGCGATCCTCAGGGAGCAGGGCGTGAACGGCCAGGTAGAGATGGCCGCGGCGTTCGACCGCGCCGGCTTCGAGTCGGTGGACGTGCACATGACCGACCTCATCTCCGGCCGCGCTTCGCTCGAGGGCTTCAAGGGCTTTGCCGCGGGCGGCGGGTTTTCCTATGGCGACGTGCTGGGCGGCGGGCAGGGATGGGCGAAGACCATTCTCTTCAACGCGCGGGCGCGCGGCGAATTCGAGCGCTTCTTCGCGCGCCGCGACACGTTCGCGCTCGGCGCGTGCAACGGCTGCCAGATGATGGGCGCGCTCCGCGAGATCATCCCCGGCGCCGGCGGCTGGCCGCTCTTCGTGCGCAATCGCTCGGAGCAGTTCGAGGCACGCCTGGTGATGGTGGAGATCGTCGACAGCCCCTCGATCCTCCTTGCGGGAATGGCGGGCAGCCGCATCCCGATCGCGACCGCGCACGGCGAAGGCAGGCCGAACATCGATAATCCGTCCGTTGTCTGCATGCGGTACGTGAACAACCGCGGCGAGCCTACCGGGGTGTACCCCTACAACCCGAGCGGCGCGCCGGGCGGCATCACCGGGCTCACCACGCCCGACGGGCGGTTCACCATCGTCATGCCGCATCCGGAGCGGGTATTCCGCAACGTGCAGATGTCGTGGTCACCCCCCGGGTCGGGGGAGGATTCACCCTGGATGCAGATCTTCCGCAACGCGCGCACGTGGGTGGGATAAGTTAAGGGAGCCGGATGGACGACAACGTCGCGCCGAAGATCAAGGAGCCGCCGGTGCTGTACGAGAGCACCCAGTCCGATGTCGCCAAGCTGGCGCAGCTTCTCGGCGGGCCGGTGATTGCTTACTGGAACAATCCGCGCGGCGCCGTCTGCCACAACGACGTGGTCGCGCTCTACGGCGTGCTCGAGAAGCTGGGATATCACGACACGGTGTACCTCTTCGTTAAGTCCGGCGGCGGCACGGGACAGGCGGCGCTGCGCCTCGTGAGCCTGCTGCGGCAGCACTGTAGGCGCCTGGTCGCCTTGGTGCCGCTCGATTGCGCCTCGGCCGCCACCATGATCGCGCTCGGCTGCAACGAGATAAGAATGGGGCCCCTAGCCTACCTTACCGCGGTGGACACCTCGCTCAACCACGCGCTCTCGCCGGTGGACCAGCACAACGAGCGGGTAAGCGTCAGCCTGGACGAGCTGAACCGCATCATCCGGCTGTGGCGCGAAGAGCAGGCGAACTCTTCGGAGAATCCCTACAAGGCTCTCTTCCAGTACGTACATCCGCTGGTAATCGGCGCGGTGGACCGCGCCGAGTCGCTTTCGATCATGCTTTGCAAGCAGCTGCTGGCGTATCACATCGCGGATGAGTCCACTGCGGAGCGCGTGGCCCAAACACTGAACGCCCGGTATCCCTCGCACACCTTTCCGATCCTGTGTAGCGAGGCAAAAAACATCGGGCTCAACGCGGCGCCGCTTTCCGCGGAGGCCAATGCCATCCTGCTCGACCTGAACGAGCGCTACAGCGAGATGGGACAGCGCGCGGCGACCGACTTCGACGAAAGGCGCACGCACAGCAACGAGATCCTCAACATCTGGGAGACCAATGACATCCAGATCTATTATCAGGAGGACAAGGACTGGTTCTACCGGGTCGAGGAGCGGCGCTGGATCACGATGAACGACAACAGCAGCTGGCGGCGCATCGAGAGGCGCAACGGCAAGGTGGAAAAAAGCCTGCTGCACATCGCATAGCTATCGCCGGACGGAGCCTATGCAGGAAACGCTGATCGTCGGCGCCGGGATCGGCGGCCTCACGCTCGCCCTGGAGCTCGGGCGGCGCGGGATCCCGTGCCGCATCTTCGAGTCGGCGCCCGAGATCAGAGCGCTCGGGGTCGGCATCAACCTGCTGCCGCACGCAACCCAGGTGCTCGGCGAGCTCGGCCTCGAGCCGGCGCTCGCGAAGCTCGCGGTCGAGACGCGCGAGGCGGCGTTCTACAACCGCTTCGGCCAGCTCATATATAAGGAGCCGCTCGGCCGGCACGCCGGCTACGCCTGGCCGCAGTTCTCGATCCACCGCGGCGACCTGCAGGCGGCGCTTCTCGACGCGGTGCGCGCGCGGATCGGCACCGATCGCCTGCTGCTCGGCTGGCACTGCACGGGGTTCAAGCAGGAAAGCGACCACGTCGAGCTTTCCTTCAACGACCGAGCACCCGTACGAGGCGAGATCGTTGTCGGCTGCGATGGCATCCACTCGGTGATTCGCAGGCAGCTTTATCCGAACGAGGGCGAGCCGCATTACACCGGCGTCAACATGTGGCGCGGCGTCACGCGCTGGAGGCCCATCCTTTCGGGAGCGACCATGCTGCGGGCGGGGTGGCTCGCGAGCGGCAAGCTCGTCCACTATCCGATCCGGTACAACGCGGACGCCGAGGGCAGCCAGCTGGTGAACTGGCTCTGGGAGATCGAGACCCCGAGCTACAAGCGCTGGGACTGGAACCGAGCGGCGAGCGTCGAGGACTTCATCGCCGGCGCCGAGAGCTGGCGCTTCGACTGGCTCGACGTGCCGGCGTTCTTCCGCGCCGCCGAGCTCGTGCTCGAGTACCCCATGGTGGACAAGGACCCGTTGCCGGCATGGAGCTTTGGCCGCGTGACCCTGCTCGGGGACGCAGCCCATCCCATGGTGCCGCGCGGCTCTAACGGCGCCGGGCAGGCGATCCTCGACGCGCACGAACTCGCCAAATGCCTATCCGCGGGGGGCGATACTCTCAAGAAATACGAAGCCGCGCGGCTCGGCCCGACATCGAAGGTAGTGCTCGAAAACCGCCTCAATCCGCCCGATACCATTCTGCGCGAGGTTTACGAGCGCACCGGCGACCGGCCGTTTGGTCGCATCGAGGACGTGATCAGCGCGCAGGAGCTCGCCGCGCTGTCGCAGCGCTACAAGCGGGTCGCCGGCTACGATCAAGAAACCCTTCAAGGAGGCCATGCCCGATGAGCATTACCCGCCACGATCCGACCAGCATCCTGTCTAACGCCGTACAGCACGGCGACACGGTGTACCTCGCCGGCGTAGTCGCGAAGAATCTGGACGAGGACGTAAAGGGCCAGACCAAGCAGATCCTGGACGAGATCGACCGCCTGCTCGGCACGTGCGGTTCAAGCAAGTCCCAGGTGCT
Organism: Burkholderiales bacterium; assembly: GCA_035251315.1. Taxonomy (GTDB): domain Bacteria; phylum Pseudomonadota; class Gammaproteobacteria; order Burkholderiales; family SG8-39; genus SCGC-AG-212-J23. The sequence continues at coordinate 16,254 of DATFEI010000137.1, forward strand.
CTCCGCCACGATCTGGGTCACCGACATCCGCAACCGCGCTCCAATGAACGAGGTGTGGACGGCGTGGGTGGACCCGAAGAACCTGCCGGCGCGCGCCTGCGTGGAGGCGAAGCTCGCCGACCCGCGAGCGCTGGTCGAGATCATGGTGATCGCCGCGAAATAGGACCTTGCCCGGGTCAGGAACTGTGGCGGCGTGATTTTTTGGCTTGCCGTCGCCCGGCCGCGGCGCGAAGCTGGACACGGCTCAGGGAGGAAATATGTTTTCGCTCGCCGTGTCGCGCAACGCGCTGCCGCTCCTCGTCTCGTTCACGATCCTGATGACGCTGATCCATTTCAGCCAGTCCAGCCGGTCGTTCACCGGCGTGACCGACGTATCGGTGCAGGAGGCCGTAGCGCTGATCGATGCCGGCGCGCTGGTCATCGACGTGCGCGGCCGAGCGGCTTCGGTCAGCGCGCACCTTCCGGGGGCGCTTCTCATCCCGGTCGAAGTTCTCGCCGCGCGGCTTCCGGAACTCGAGCACGCGAAGGCGCAGTCGATCGTTGTCTACTGCGGCAATGGTACGACGCGCGGCCCCGAAGCCGTGCACATCCTCTCGCAGGCGGGCTTCACCCGGGTGGTGAACCTGGGTCCCGGTATAGAGGGCTGGCGCGCCGCCCGGCTGCCGGTCACGGCGAGCTGAGCGAGCCTAGGAGCCGGCGGCGCCCCTAGGCCGTCTTGCGCTGCGCCTGCTGTGACGTCTTGCGCTCCGCTTCGCGCAGCGCGTCGGCGCCGCTCGACGCGGCGTTCTCGCCTGCGCGCGCTGCCAGCGATACCGACTCGCGCACGCGCTCGCTGAGCTGCCCCACCTGGTTCTGAACCTGCCCCAGCACAGCAACCTGAGTCTCGCTCGCCGTGCGCCATGCCCGCGTCCAGAAGTCCGCCGTACGCTCAACCTGAGCACCGGCGAGCTTGACTTGCACCGCCATCACATCGGCGAGGCTATGGGCCTCGGAGAGCTGCCGGGCCGAGCGCGTGTTGTCCTCGATCGCCTGTTTGAGGACCTCCGCCTGCTGACTTTGGAGGCGCTGCGCGTTCTCGAGGGTGGCCTTTGCGATGTCCGCGGCGGTGCGAATGCCCGCCCGGTACAGATCCAGAAAATAGGTCTGCTGTTGCTCCATCATTGCTCTGATTCCCTTTCGGTTTGGTTTGGTGTTGCCGGAAGTCGCAGATTTGCGCGACCCCGACAGCATACCTTTTGCGCCTGAAGAGGTGCGCGCCGCCGGGAGAAAAACTCAAGAAATGGGACAGCGCGTCGCCGCGCGCACTACTCGAAGAGATTCAGCACGCCGTCGAGCCCGCTCCAGTTGAGCGCGCACGTCGCCTGCGCGCGCACCACGGGCTTCGCGCGGAAGGCGACGGAGATGCCGGCTTCGCGCATCATCCTGAGGTCGTTGGCGCCATCGCCGATCGCAACGCTGTGGTCTTTGTCGGCGTTAACTTTGCGCAAGACGGCCTTGAATTTGGCCGCCTTGGCGCCGGCGTCGACGATGTCGCCTACCAGAGCGCCCGTAAGCCTGCCGGCCTTCACCTCGAGCGTGTTCGAGATCGTGTAGTCGATGCCCAGGCGCGCCTTTAGCCTGTCGGTGAAGAACGTGAAGCCCCCCGACACCAGCAGCACCTTCACGCCGTGCTTCTTGCATGCGCCGACGAGTGCGTCCGCTCCGGGCGTAAGCTCGAGACGGTTTTCGTAAACGCTTTTCAAAGAATGTTCTGGCAGTCCCGCGAGCGCCGCGACGCGTCGGCGCAGGCTTTCGCGGTACTCGATCTCTCCGCGCATTGCCTGCGCGGTGATCGCTGCGATCTCGGCCTTCCTGCCCGCAAGGTCGCCGAGCTCGTCGATGCACTCGATGGTGATGAGGGTGGAATCCATATCCATGGCGAGGAGCTTGAGGTCCGCGAAACGCCGCCCTTCGGGAATCCAGGCGCAGTCAACGCGCCGTGCTTCGCACCAGGAAGCGATGTCCGTGCTCCACCGGGCGTTGCGCAGCCGATATGCGCGCTCGGCGATCGGCTCGAGCGCTGCCCCCGCCATGCGGGCGATTTCGGTTGCTTGCTGCTCCTCTAGGGCGGGACCCTGGACGACCAGGTTCATGCCGCGAGCTGGTGCAGGACGTCCTTCACGGCCTGCGCACGCTCCTGCCAGGCTGGGAGCTTCGCCTCCACGCGGAGCTTCTCCGGACCAGCGAGCCGCGCGGCCCGGCCTTTGCGGCGAATAAAGTCGATAACCTTGGCCGCGTCGAGCGGCGGGTTCTTGACGAACTGCAGCTGCACCGCCTCGTGGGTGACGTCCACGCGCGCAACGCCCAGCGGCCGCGCCGCGAGGCGCACGCGGTGGCACTCGATGAGCGCGCGCGCGGGCTCGGGCAGCTCGCCGAAGCGGTCGACGAGCTCCTCGTGCAGCAGATCCAGCGCCTCGCGCGTGTCGGCATCCGCGAGGCGTTTGTACAGCGAGAGCCGCTCGTGCACGTCGCTACAGTAGGTCGCCGGAAGCAGCGCGGGCACGTGGAGGTTGACCTCGGTGGAAATGTCGATCGCATCCTCGGCGTCCTCAGTCTTCCCGGATTTCAGCCGGCGCACCGCCCGGTCGAGCATGCGCGCGTAGAGGGTAAAACCGACCTCCTGGATCTCGCCCGACTGCGCTTCGCCCAGGATCTCGCCCGCGCCGCGGATCTCGAGATCGTGCATCGCAAGGTAGAAGCCCGAGCCGAGCTCCTCCATCATCTGGATTGCCTCCAGGCGCTTCACCGCATTCTTGTTCAGCGCTTCTTCGGGCGGCGTCAGCAGGTACGCATACGCCTGATGGTGCGAGCGACCGACGCGCCCGCGCAGCTGGTGGAGCTGGGCGAGACCGAAGCGGTCGGCGCGGTTGATCACGATGGTGTTCGCGGTCGGGATGTCGATCCCGGTCTCGATGATGGTGGAGCACAGCAGCACGTTGACGCGCTGCGAGGTGAAGTCGCGCATCACGCGCTCTAGCTCGCGCTCGCGCATCTGGCCGTGCGCCGCCGCGATGCGCGCCTCGGGGAGGAGCTTCGCCAGGCGCTCGCGCATGCGCTCGATGGTCTCCACCTCGTTGTGCAGAAAGTACGCCTGGCCGCCGCGTCTCAGTTCGCGCATCACCGCCTCGCGGATCAGCCCCTCAGACCAGGACGCGACGAAGGTCTTGATCGCGAGGCGTTTCTGCGGCGCGGTGGCGATGACCGAGAAGTCGCGGATGCCTTCGAGCGACATCGCGAGCGTGCGCGGGATCGGCGTCGCCGTGAGCGTCAGCACGTCGACCTCGGCGCGCAGCTTCTTCAGCGCCTCCTTCTGCCGCACGCCGAAGCGGTGCTCCTCGTCGATGATCACGAGCCCGAGGCGCTTGAGCTTGACGTCCTTCGACAGCAGCTTGTGCGTGCCGATCACGATGTCGATCTCGCCGCTTTCGAGTTTGCGAACAATGTCCGCGGATTCTTTTCCGCTTCGAAAGCGGGACAATTCGGCAAGGCGAACCGGCCAGTCGGCGAAGCGGTCGGAGAAGGTCTGAAAATGCTGCTCGGCCAGCAGCGTCGTGGGGCAGAGCATTACGACCTGGCAGCCGTCGGCGACCGCGGCGAAGGCGGCGCGCAACGCCACCTCGGTCTTGCCGAAGCCGACGTCGCCGCACACCAGTCGGTCCATGGGCTTGCCCGCGGCCATGTCGGCGAGCACCGAGTTGATCGCCGCCGCCTGGTCGGGCGTCTCCTCGAAGCCGAAGCCGTCGGCAAACGCCTCGAGATCATGTTGCTTTACCGAAAATGAATAACCCTGTCGGGCAGCCCGCTTGGCATACAGCGCGAGCAGCTCGGCGGCGGTGTCGCGCACTTGTCTCGCGGCGCGCGCCTTGGCTTTGTCCCACTGGCCGCTGCCCAGCTTGTGCAGCGGCGCCTCCTCGGGCTGCGCACCGCTATAGCGGCCGATCACGCCGAGCTGCGCGACCGGGACGTAGAGCTTGTCCCCACCCTCGTATTCCAGGACAAGGAATTCACTCTTTCCTTCCTCGAAATCCATCTCCTGCAGGCCAAGATAACGACCAATTCCATGCTGCTCGTGCACCACGGGCTCGCCGACCTTGAGCTCGGAGAGATCGCGCAGCATGCCCTCGACGGAGCTGCGCTTCTCGGCGCCGCGCCCGCGCCGGCGCACCACCCCGGCGTAGAGCTCCGCCTCTGTGACTACCGCCCATCCTTCGGCGGGCAGCGCGAAGCCGCGCGCCAAGGGCGCCACGCCGAGCATGGACTTCGAGGCCTTCGAGATGAAGTCCTCGAAGCTCGCGCACGCATCGGGCTTCAGGCCGTATTCGGCAAAGTAGCTCGCCATGGTCTCGCGCCGGCCGGGGGACTCGGCGCCGATCAGCACGCGCAGCCCCGAGGTTTCGACGAAGCGCTTCAGCGCCGCGAGCGGATCCTGCGCCCGCCGATCGAGCGCAAGCGCGGGAAGCTCCAATGCCGCCAAAGGTTCGCCGTCCTGGTCCGGCTTATCCAGTATGTCGACCCGGGGAAAGGCCTGAGCGCGTATGTAGAACTCCTCCGCCGGGACGAACAGCTGCGCGGGCGGCAGGAGCGGCCGGTCGGGATCGCCGCCGGCCATCTTGTGGCGCGAGTTCGCATCGCGCCAGAACTCCTGGATGGCATCGGCGACCTCGTGGTGCAGCGCAAGGACGCTGGCGGCGGGCAGGTAATCAAAAAGCGTCGCGACGGAGTCGAAGAACAGCGGCAGGTAATACTCGATCCCCGCGGCCGGCACGCCGTTGGAAACGTCACGGTAGAGTCGCTTCTTCGACGGGTCGCCCTCGAAAAGCTCGCGCCAGCGACTGCGGAAACGCGCGCGGCCGGCGTCATCGAGCGGGAACTCGCGCGCGGGCAGCGTGCGGATCTCGTTCACCGAGTACAGCGTGCGCTGCGTGTCGACGTCGAACGTCTTGATAGCGTCGATCACGTCGTCGTCGAGGTCGATGCGGTAGGGGAGCGCGGATCCCATCGGGAACAGATCGATCAGGCCGCCGCGAAAGCACACTTCTCCCGGCGATACGACCTGCGTGACATGCTGGTAGCCGGCCACGGCGAGTTGCTCCCTGACCCGCTCGAGGGAGAGCTTTTCCCGCGCCTTGAGGAAGAAGGTGTGGCCGGCGATATAGGACGGCGGGCACAGTCGCACCAATGCCGTCGCCGCCGGCACCACCGCGACGTCGAAGTCGCCGCGTTGGATCCTGTAAAGCGTGGCCAGCCGCTCGGACACCAAGTCCTGGTGCGGCGAGAACTGGTCGTAGGGAAGCGTTTCCCAGTCCGGGAGCAGACACACGCGCAACTTCGGTCCGAACCACCGCAATTCCTCGAGCAGCCGCTGCGCGTCGAGCGCGCCTGCTGTAATGACCGCAAGCGGTTTCTCCGTTTGCGCCAGGCGTGCGAGCGCAAGCGCGTCGGCTGAGCCGGCGAGCCGGGTGTAGCGTCGGCGGGCGGGAAGCGAATCGCGGTGCATCAGTGGCGTGACCTATGCAATTATATCGTCCTGAATTAAAAGAACTTCTGTGTCCATCTACGCGTTGATTCCAGCCGCGGGGCGCGGTACTCGCCTTTCGGGCTTGGCACCAAAGCAATACCTGCCGCTCGCTGGCCGGCCGATGCTGTGGCATGCAGTGCGAGCAGTCTGCGTGCCGCCGGTGGAGTCGGTGTTCGTGGTGCTCGCACCGAGCGACAGCGCGTTCGCGACGCACGATTGGAGCGCCTTCGCCGGCAAGCTCGAGCCGCTTTACTGCGGCGGCGAAACGCGCCGCGATTCGGTGTACAACGGGCTGGTGGCGGCAATGGCGGCGGTGGAGGCGAATGACTGGATGCTGGTGCACGATGCCGCGCGGCCCTGCCTGCCGCGCAAGGATTTCGATACTCTGCTGCGGGAGACGCAAAACGACGAGGTGGGTGGAATCCTGGCGCTGCCGATCGCCGATACCGTGAAAAAAGCCGCCAAGGATGAAAGCGGCGCGCAACGCGTTGCCGCTACAGAGGACCGTTCCGTGTTGTGGCTGGCCCAGACTCCCCAGATATTCCGCGCCGGCTTGCTTGCTCAGGCCCTGCAGCGTGCGAGGGGCGCGCCGACCGACGAAGCCGCCGCGGTCGAGCAACTGGGCCTGAGGCCGCGGTTAATCGCCGGAAGCCGCGAAAACCTCAAGGTCACGTGGCCGGAGGACATCGCGCTCGCGGAGAGCATCCTGAAAGGTCGTACATGAGGATCGGGCAGGGCTTCGACGTGCATCCGCTCGTCGCGGGGCGCAAGCTGATCATCGGCGGCGTCGAGATCCCGTACCACAAGGGGCTGGAGGGCCATTCCGACGCCGATGTCCTGCTGCACGCGATCTGCGACGCAATCCTTGGCGCCGCCGGCCTTGGCGATATCGGCGGTCACTATCCAGACTCCGACACGGCGTTCGCGGGCGCCGACAGCCGGGGTCTCCTGCGGGACGTGGCGCAAAAGCTCGGTGCGAAGAAGCTGAGGGTATTGAACATCGACGCCACGATTCTCGCGCAGGCGCCGCGCATGGCGCCGCACATGCCGCGCATGGTCGCGAACATCGCCGCCGATCTCGGGATCGAGCCCGCGGCGGTCAATATCAAGGCGACGACGACCGAAGGCCTGGGCTTCGTCGGGCGCCTGGAAGGCATCGCGGCGCAGGCGGTGGCGCTTCTCGACTAATGTACTCTCCGGCCTACAACCGGCTCGAAGACCGCGCGGAGCTGCTGGAATTCATGCGCGCCAACAGTTTTGTCGTGCTCGTCACCGGAACCGGCGGCACGTTGCACGCCTCCCATCTGCCCGCGATGGTGCACGACGACAACAGCGCGATCCGTCTCGACATGCACATGGCGCGCGCCAACCCGCAGTGGAAGGAGCTCTTCGACGATGAAGAGGTGCTCGTCGTCTTTCCCGGCCCGCATGCCTACATCTCGCCGCGCTGGTACGAAGAGCAGGAGCGCGTGCCGACGTGGAACTACGCCGCGGTCCACGCGTACGGCACTCCGAAAGTCATCGACGACAAGAACCTCAAGCTGCAATCGCAGCGCCGTCTGATCGTTACGCTCGATCCGCAGTGGCTGGCGCGCTTCGATGCGCTCCGGCGCGAATATGTCGACAGAATGCTCGACGGCATTGTGAATTTCGAGATCGCGCTGACGCGCATCGACACGCGCTGGAAGCTTTCGCAAAACCGCAGCCGGCGCGAACAGGAGCTCATCGTCTCCGAGCTGGAGCGCTCGGCGGATTCCGGCGCGCGCGCGCTCGCGGCTCTTACCCGCAAGCACTTCATCGACAAAAGCGAGTGAAGGTTGTCGTCATGGGCGCCGGGCTCGCCGGCGTCACCACCGCATGGTATCTCGTGCGCGACGGCCACGAGGTGGTGGTGATTGACCGTGAGCCCGAGGTTGCCGCGGGGGCGAGCTATGCCAACACCGGCATCATCGCAGCGAGTCGGGCCTATCCGTGGTCAGCGGGCGAAATCGGCCGGGCACAGCGCTTCGATTTCGAGCTGTGGCTCTGGCTCGTGCAGCACCTGCTTCTGCGCAGCGGCCGCTCCTATCGGCGTGTGCTGGAAGCGAAAGTACGGCTGGTGCGCTATTCCCAGCAGCTACTGCACGAATTGATACGCGACGCCGGCATTCAGTGCGAGCTTAAGCCCGGGGTGCTGTATCTGTACCGCGAGGCCGAGACGCTCGAGAGGGCGTGGCAGCGTGCGGCCGCGATGCGTACATTCGGCTTCGAGATCGAAAGGCTGCAGGTTGCCAAGCTCGCGGAGCTCGAGCCGGCGATCGACGCCTCACGGCTCGCCGGCGCGCTGCACGCGCCGCGCGACGAGGCGGCCGACGCGGCGCTCTTCTGCCGCAGCCTCGCGGCGCGGCTGCGGACGCTCGGTGCGAGCTTTTACCTCGAGAACGAGATCCTCTCGATCGAGCCGGTCGACGTGCGTATCCGGGAAGTGGTGACGCGCCGCGGGCGCGTGCGCGCCGACGCCTTCGTCTGCGCGCTCGGGGTTATGGAGCGCAAGCTACGCGAGCAGCTCGGAACCCACGTGCCGGTGTATCCGGTCAAAGGCTACTCGGCAAGCGTGCCGATCGTCCGCCCCGAGGCGGGGCCGCGCCGCGCGGTGATCGATGAGTCGCGTGCCGTGGCCTTTGCGCCGCTCGGCAGCGAGCTGCGCATTACCGGTGGAGCGCAGCTCGCCGGCTACGCCAAGGACCATGTGCCGGAGGCGTTCGCTCCGCTGTTCGATACGGTGAGAGATCTTTATCCGGACGCGCTCGACTACGCGCGCGCGCGCGTGCGCGCCTGCCAGCGGCCGATGACGCCGGAAACCACGCCCCGCTTCGGCACCGGGCGATATCAGAACCTGTGGTTCAACATCGGCCTCGGCCACATGGGCTTTGCCATGGCGGCCGGGGCGGGGCGCATCACGGCCGACCTGGTTGCGGGACGCTCGGCCCCCATCGACCTCGACGGGCTGCGCATCCGGCGGCACTAGTAATGCAAATGTAATGCGGCTCTTCTTCGCGCTTTGGCCGCCAGCCGAAACGGCCGACGCGCTGGCCGCCTGGGCGCACGCGGCGCAGCGCCTCACGGGCGGCAAGCCGACCGGCGCGGCCCGCATTCACCTTACGCTCGTTTTTCTCGGCGACGCCGATCCGCGCAGAGCCGTCATTGCAGCCCGGCGGGCCGCCGGAGCTGTCCACGATCTTCCCATCGAGCACGCCCGGCACTGGCGGGAGAACAACATAGTCTGGGTCGGGCCGCGCGACACTCCGCCGGCGCTCAAGACGCTATTCGAAAGCCTCAGCCTGGAACTGTACCGCGAGGAATTCATTCTCGAGCGCCGGCCGTTCGCCGCCCATGTCACGCTCATCCGCAAGGCGCGGGCCGCGAGGCTGCCGCCGCTTCCCACGGTCAAATGGCCGGTGCGCGAGTTTCTTCTCGTGCGCTCGTCCCTCTCGTCCAAAGGGTCGACCTACGAGCCGCTGGAGCGCTTTGCTCTTTTGTAGCGCGCTCGCCGCCTGCGCGCAGCAGCCGGTGTGCGACGCTACGCGCACGCTATATGTCGTGAACCACGGCTGGCACTCGGGAATCGTAGTTGAGCGGGCCGACCTGCTAAAGCGCCTGCCCGGCCTAGCCCTCGGCGAAGGAAGCCTGATCGAGATTGGTTGGGGAGAAGAGCGCTTCTACCGGGCGCGAGAGACGACGCTCGGTATGGCGCTGCGCGCGGTGCTGCAACCGAATGCAAGCGTGCTGCAGGTTGTGCCGTTCACCGGATCGCCGCCGCGGTACTTCGCGGACGCCGAGGTGGCCGAGGTCGGCACGGACGAGGCCGGCTACGCGGCGGCGCTCGATTTCATCGCGGCAACGTTCAGAGCGCCGCTTGAGCGCCTCGGTCCCAGCCTGTATGGCAACGGGTCGTTCTATCGCGCCGAAGGCTCATTCCACCTGTTCAACAACTGCAATACCTGGGTGCGCGACGTGCTTGAAAAAGCTCAGTGCGAGAGCGCGAGGCGCGCGACCAGGCCGCCGCCGTCGCGCGGCAGGAGCTCGAGACCGCCGCCATGCGCGCGCGCGACGCGCTCGACGATCGCGAGGCCAAGCCCCGCGCCGCCGCGGCCGCTACGGGCCGCGTCCAGCCGGGTGAATGGGCGCTTCAGACGCTCGGTTTCCGCGGCGGGAATCCCCGGCCCGCGGTCGCGCACTTCGATCACCACGCCACTGGCGCTCTTGCGCAATTCCATCTCGATCGGCTCGGCGGCGTGGCGTAGCGCGTTGTCCACGAGGTTGCTCACGGCGCGGCGGACCGCCATGCGAGCGAATGCAAGCGGCCCGATGTTCTCCTTTCTGATTGCGATCTTTTTTCCAAGACGCGTGTAATGGTCGGCGATGTCGTCGAGCAGCGCGCCGAGGTCCTGGGGCTTCTTGTCCTCGTTTACGCCTCGCGCAAAGTCGAGGAACTGCCCGATGATGGCGTCGATCTCGCCGATGTCGGCGACCATCGCGTCAAAGTCGCCGCGCATTTCTTCCTTCGCGGCGCCGCTCATCTCGAGCGCGAGCCGCATGCGCGAAAGCGGCGTACGCAAGTCGTGCGATATGCCGGCGAGAACCATGGCGCGCTCGCGCTCCATGCTCTCGAGGTCGCGCGCCATGCGGTTAAAAGCGCCGGCGAGCGTTTTCAGCTCGCGAGGGCCTTCCTCGGCGAGCTGCTGGTGCGGCTCGCCACGCCCAATGCGCTCCGCGGCGCGCGTCAGCGCGGCGAGCGGGCGCGCGAGGTTCGAGGCTATGAGCCAGGCGCCGGCAAGGGCGAGCGCGAGCAGCCCCGCGCCCCAGCCGAGCCACTGCAGGCCGAGCTC
>DATFEI010000275.1:0-5864 GCA_035251315.1 Burkholderiales bacterium
ACCGGCAAGGGCGTGCTCTGGAGCGAGCGCGACGCGCGGCTGTCCTGCGGCGTCGCCGCGTTCTACCGCAACGGCTACCGCGCGAGCCTGGTGGCGCAGTGGCTGCCGGCGCTCGACGGCGTCACGGCGAAGCTCGAGGCCGGCGCGCGGGTCGCAGACGTCGGCTGCGGCCACGGCCACTCCACGGTCTTCATGGCCCAGGCGTTTCCCCGCTCGCGCTTTGTCGGCATCGACACCCACGAAGAATCGCTGCGCGCTGCGCGCAGTCACGCCGCCGAGGCGGGCGTTGCCGACCGGGTGAGCTTCGAGTGCGCCGGCGCCAATGCCTACCGCGAGAAAGGCGTCGACCTCATCTGCTTCTTCGACGCGCTGCACGACATGGGACATCCCGACGCTGCCGCGCGCCATGCGCTCGGCGCGCTCGCGCCGGGCGGCACCGTGATGCTGGTGGAGCCGTATGCCGACGACCGGCCGGAGAACAATTTCAATCCTGTGGGCCGGCTGTATTACTCGGCGTCGACCGCGATCTGCTGCGCGCACGCGATGGCCGAAAACGGCCCTTACGTGCTGGGCGCGCAGGCCGGCGCCGCGCGCCTGGAAAAGATCTTCCGGGAAGCGGGCTACGGCGGCTTCCGCGTCGCCGCGCAGACCCCGTTCAACCTGATTCTGGAGGCGCGCGCCGCAAAGTAAAATCCCGGGCATGGCGAGAATCATCGGCGGTATCGGCACCTCCCACGTTCCCACGATCGCAATGGCGTTCGACAGGGGGAAGCAGAACGACCCGGTTTGGAAGCCCCTCTTCCAGGGTTACGAGCCGGTGGCGAAGTGGCTGGCGGAGAAGAAGCCCGACGTTCTTTTCGTCTGCTTCAACGACCACGCGACGACTTTCTTCTTCGACCACTACCCCACGTTCGCGCTCGGGGTAAGCGAGCGATACCCGATCGCGGACGAAGGATTGGGTTTCAGGAACATTCCCCCTTTGCGCGGTCATGTGGGCCTTTCCCGGCACATAGCCCGGTCGCTTGTCGCCGACGAGTTCGACATCTCGGTCTTCCAGGACCTGCCGCTCGACCACGGCCTGCACTCGCCGCTCACCATGATGTGGCCCAAGAGCCCCGACTGGCCGGGCGCGGTGGTGCCGCTGGTGGTGAACGTTGTGCAGCAGCCGCTGCCTACGCCCCGCCGATGTTTCAAACTAGGCAAGTCCATAAGAAAGGCGGTGGAAAGCTTCCCTGAGGATCTCAAGGTGGCGATGGTCGGCACCGGAGGGCTTTCGCACCAAATGATCGGCGAGCGCGCAGGCTTCAACGACGAGGCGTGGGACCGGGAGTTCCTCGAGTTGATCGAGCGCGATCCCGAGCGCCTGGCGAGCATGACGGTCGAAGACTTCATGCAGCGCGGCGGCAACGAGGGCGCGGAAGTCATCATGTGGCTCATCATGCGCGGCGCGTTGGACGAGCGGGCGAAAAAGCTGCACCAGAACTACTACCTGCCGATGACGACGGCGATGGCCGTGGCGCTCTTTGAGTAAGTACGTCTTCGATCTGGAGCGCAGCGCTCGCGGCCTGCGCCTCAACCGGTTTCTCAACGGCCTGACCAAAGCCGAAAACCGCAAGCTCTTCCTCGAGAAGCCCGAGGAAGCGATGAAGGTCCTGGCTGAAGAGGAAAGGGCCATGATCCGCCGCCTGGACTGGAAGGCGCTGCAGGACCACGGCGCGAGCTTCTTCTGCCTGGAAAAGCTCGCGCGGACGAAAGGAGTTTCGAACCCCGAGATGGTCGCCGCGTTCCGCGGAGAGACGCTGGAGCAGTTCCTCAAGACGCGCCGGGTTCCGGGAGCGCGCTAGGCGCGATGGGCCTCGCCTGGCACGAGCGCATCGCGAAGGTGCTGAAGGCGAACGAGGTCCGCCTCGTGACTTACATCCCGGACAACGTGCTCGCGCCGCTCATCAGTGCGGTGCACGCCGATCCCTGGTTCAAGGTGATCTGCCCTGCGCGCGAGGAGGAGGCCGCCGGGATCGTCGCCGGGGCTTACATGGCCGGGTTGCGCGGCATTGTGCTAATGCAGACGAGCGGCTTCGCCACGCTGCCCAACGTACTTGCCTCCCTCATCGTTCCGTGCCGCATTCCGTTGCTGATGCTCATCTCGGAGCGCGGCAGGCTCGGCGACCACCAGCTCGGCCAGGCTATCGTCTGCAGCACGATGCGGCCGGTGCTGCAGACGCTCGGCATCGAGCATTTCGCGATCGAGCGGCTCGAGGACGTGGAGTTCGTGGCCGACGGCATGATCCGGCAGGCGTATGCGACGCAGGCGGCCGCGGCGATCATTCTTTCTCCGTTGCTTACCAAGAAATGAATCGGTTTGACCTGACGAAGCGCCTCGTGGCGAAGCTGAAAGCGAACGAGGCCGTGATTGGCGGCATCGGCAACACCAACTTCGATCTCTGGGCGGCGGGCCAGCGCCCGGAGAACTTCTACATGCTCGGCAGCATGGGACTCGCGGTTCCGATCGGGCTGGGCGTGGCGCTCGCGCAACCTGCCCGCCGCACGTTCGTGCTCGAGGGCGACGGATCGCTGCTCATGCAGCTGGGCTCGCTCGGCACCGTGGCGGCGGCCGCGCCCGCGAACCTCACGATCGTGGTATTCGACAACCACATGTACCACATCACCGGCAAGCAGAAGACGCTCACCGCCGGCACGGTTGACCTCGTCGCCGTGGCCCGCGGTGCGGGCCTCGAGCGCAGCGAATGGGCGAGGGACGAATCGCACTTCGAAGCGTTGGTGGACCGCGCGCTCCGGGAAAGCGGTCCTGGGCTCATCGGCGCGCGCATCGACGGCGCAAGCCCTGCGGGCGTTACCGAGCGCGACCCCGCTCGCATCCGGCAGCGCTTCATGGATGCTCTGTGCGGGAAACCTTGATTATGCTGAAAACGCTGATTGGCGACTATCCGGTCACTCAGCAGTTCCGTACCCGCACCGATCGCTTCGAGTTCGCGCAATACCAGGGCAGCGTCGCGACGGCTTTTAAGCGCGTCGTGCGCAACCTGGAGTTCGATGTCGCCGAGATGGCGATCATGACTTTCCTCGTCGCCAAGGCGTTCAACAAGCCGTACCGGCTTCTACCTTTCGTCGTTATGGCGCGCTACCAGCATCCTTATTTGGTTTTCAATGCCGAGAAGACTTCGTCGCTGCAGCCAGAAGGACTGGAAGGCAAGCGGGTCGGCGTGCGCTCTTATTCGGTGACGACCGGCGCCTGGATCCGCGGGATCCTGATGGAGGACCACGGCGTCGATATTTCACGCATCCGGTGGGTAACATTCGAGGAGCCGCATGTCGCGGAGTTTCGCGATCCGCCCAATGTGCAGCGCGCGCCGGAGGGCAGGGACATCAACGGCATGCTGCTCGCGGGCGAGCTCGATGCCGCGATTCTCGGCGCGATCCCGACCGATCCGCGGCTCAAGCCCCTGATCCGCGACCCCGAGGCCGCGGCCAAGCGCTGGGGCGAGAAGCACCGAGCGATCCAGCTCAACCATCTGGTCGGCGTCAAGAAAACGTTATCGAAGGCGACAGCGGAGGAGGTCTACGGGCTGCTGGTGGAAAGCAGGAAAGCGGCGGGCGACCCGCCGACGCTGCCGCACGGGCTGGAAGCCAACCGGCGCAACCTCGAAATCGCCATCGATTGCGCCTACAAGCAGAATATGATTCCGCGTCGATTCTCGGTGGAGGAGCTCTTCGAATGAAAAGAATCCTTGTCTCTCTGTGCTTTGTCCCTGCGCTAGCGCTCGCGCAGTCCTACCCCACGAAACCGGTACGCATCGTCCTGCCCTTTGGTCCGGGCGGGATTGCGGACATCACTACCCGCACCATCGCGCCGAAGCTGGGCGAGGGCCTCGGCCAGCAGGTCATCGTCGAGAACATGCCTGGCGCGGGCGGCATTCGCGCCGCCGAGACAGTGGCGCGCGCCGACCCCGACGGGCACACGCTGCTCCTTCTCACCAACGGCAACGCGGTGAGCCAGGCGCTCTTCAAGTCGCTGCCCTACGACCCGGTGAACGACTTCGCGATGATCTCCACGGTCGGCTTCTTCAGCATGGTGATCGTCACCCGGCCCGAGTCGCCTGCGAAGACGCTGCAGGACGCGATCGCGATGGCGAAGTCGAACCCCGGCAAGATGAACATCGGCACCATCACTCCCGGCGGCACCCAGCATCTCGCCGGCGAGCTTTTCCGCTCCACCGCCGGCATCGACGCGCTCGTCGTGCCGCACAAGACCACCGGCGAAGTCATCGTCGCGGCGCGCAACGGCAACGTGGACCTGGCCGTGGACTTCATCGCGCCGCTGCTCTCGAGCATCAAGTCCGGCGCGCTGCGGCCGCTCGCGGTCACCGCGGGGAAGCGCTTCCCCGGGCTGCCCGACGTACCGACGGTGATCGAGGCCGGCGTCCCCGGCTACGATGTCGCGTCGTGGAACGCGCTGGCGGCGCCGGCCAAGACCCCGCGCGCGGTCATCGATCGCCTGAACCAGGAGCTGCGCAAGGCGATCGCTGCGCCCGAAGTGCAGAAGCGTTTCGGCGAGCTCGGCGTCGATGCGCGCACCAGCACGCCCCAAGAGCTACGCCAGTTCTTCATCGCCGAGTCGCAGCGCTGGACGCGCGTGGTCGAGGCCGCGAAGATCCCGAAGCAGTAGCGAATCGGGGTCAGACCCCGAGGTTCCTCGCGAAGAACTCGAGCGTCCGCTTCCAGGCGAGCTCCGCCGCCTGGGCGTGGTACTCCGCGGCCGCCACCGGCCGCTTCGGGCCGACCGCAGTCTCGTTCGCGAACGCGTGCTGCGCGTCATAGCGGTGGAACTCGAACTTTACCTTCGCATCGCGCAGCTTCTTCTCCAGCTCGTCGACTTTCGAGATTGCGAAGAAGGCATCCTTGGTGGCCCAATGCCCCTGCAGAGGGGCCTTGATTTTCGTCGCATCGACATACTCCAGCGGCGGGAACCCGTACCACGCGGCCGCGGCATCGGCCTCGGGGACGTTGACAGCGGTCAGGATCGTCAGCGCGCCGCCCATGCAGTAGCCGGTCACGCCGACCTTGCGGCTGCCGGTCGCCTTGAGATGCTGGACCGCGCCGCGCACGTCCTGGCCCGCGGCGTCGCCGAAGTTGAGCCCGGTCATCAGGTGCTCGGCCTCCTTCGCTTCCACGGCGACCTTGCCGCGGTAGAGATCCGGCACGAGCGCGCGGTAGCCGGCAGCGGCCAGCTTCTCCGCTACTCCCTTGATCTGGTCGTTCAGGCCCCACCATTCCTGGATCACCACCACGCCGGGCGCGTTCTTGGCGTCCTTCGGCTCGGCCAGGTAGGCGTTCACGGTTTTCCCATCGGGTCGTTTGTAGCTGATATTCATGGTTTCCTCCTGCCAATCGGGCTCTGACCCCGATTTTCTCAAAGCCAGCGCCGTACGCGCGTCCGGTAGGCGATGTACTCGGCGCCGAAGCGCGCTTCCAGCGCGCGCTCCTCGGGGGCGATCTGGAACCTGTTCATATATAAGACGAAGAGCGCCACCCCCGCGAGCGCGGCCAGATTCCCAAGGTAAAAGGCCCAGGCGAGCAGCAGGGTCGCGAGGCCGAGGTACATCGGGTTGCGGCTGAAGCGATAGATCCCACCGGTGACCAGCGCGGCAGCCGAGGCCGGCTTCAGGGGGTTGACCGTCGTGCGCCTGCGAAAAAAGTGGAGCAGGGCGATGGCATCCAGCAAAACGCCGACGGCGGCTACCGGGAACGCAAGCGCCGGGGGAATCGGGAAAGTAAGTGCAGGCGTGACCCACGCAAGCCCGAGCATCGCGGCCGCGAAGCACACGGCCACGATCGGGGGCGGAACG
>DATFEI010000182.1:0-2385 GCA_035251315.1 Burkholderiales bacterium
AGCGCCACAACGACGCCGTCGGGCGCGACCAGCTGCCGCGCGACGGAGTCGAGCGTCCAGCCTGCGAAGCGCACGCGCCGCGTGTCGCCACTCGCTGGCGGAAGGCCGCGCGTGCGCCGCAGGATGGTCTTGATGCGCGCGAGGAGCTCGCGTGGGCTGAAGGGCTTCGCGAGGTAATCGTCGGCACCCATCTCGAGGCCGACGATGCGATCGACCTCCTCGGCGCGCGCGGTCAGCATGATCACCGGCAGGCTCGAGCCCGCGCGCAAATCGCGGCACAGCGTAAGGCCGCTGTCTCCGGGCAGCATGACATCGAGCACCACGATGTCCGGGCGCGTCTGCTCGAGGCTGCGGCGCATCTCCCTGCCGTCGTTCGCGAGCGACACTCGAAAGCCGCTTCTCTGCAGGTACTCGCCCAGCAGCTTGCGGATTTCGGCGTCGTCGTCGACCACCAGGATGTGGTCCGGCCGTTCCATCGCGGCGCTATATCTGCACCGAGGCGACCGGTGCGTCAAGCGATGTAACACAGTGTGTCAAACGCGGCGGCGTGCAATTCTGCGGTTACAAGCGACCGCTTTAATGGCCGGGTCGTACCCAACCCACAGGAGATCCAATGAAAGCCACGCTTGCCGCCGTACTGGCCGCGCTGTTCGGCCTGATCGCGCTGTCCGCCCATGCCGCGCCGCTGGCGCAGTCGGGCGTGCAGCCACTCGACATGCAGGCTCCGCTGCCCTCTGACGACGACAAGGACAAAGATAAAGACAAGGACAAGAAGGACGGCTGAGCGCTGAATTCCTCCCTGGTGTGATTCGAGCCCCGCTTGCGGGGCTCTTTTTTTAGCCGGGCCCGGGTGCGACACGTCCGCCATCCTTGATCGGCGTGGCGAACTTGTACTCGATGTCCCACGGGAAGTGGATCCACTTCGTCTGCTTGAATTCCTTGACGAAGGTGTCCACCACCGGCCGGCCGGCCGGCTTGGCGTAGAGGCAGGCAAAGTGCGCCTTGGGAAGGAGCTGGCGCACCACCTGCGCAGTCTTTCCGGTATCGACCAGATCGTCGATAAGGAGATAGCCGTCGCCCTCCCCGCTCACGCCCTTGAGCACCTGGACTTTCCCCTGTTGCTGCGCGGCCGCGCCTGCCGGGCCCGAGTCGTAGCTCGTAACGCAAATCGTGTCGACCAGCCGGATGTCGAGCTCGCGCGCCACGAGCGCCGCGGGCACGAGGCCGCCGCGCGTTACGGCGATGATGCCTTTCCAGGGGCCTTTCTGGTGGAGCACTTCGGACAGGTAGCGTGCGTCGCGGTGCAGCTCGACCCACGAGATGATGATCTCGTCTTCGTAGGGAACACGCGCCATGCAAGATTCTAGCGGTTTGCCTGCCCGCGGAAAGCCCAGCCGGTGAAGCGCGCTTCGATCGCCGCGGTCGCCGCGTAGAGAAGGATGCCGAGCACCGCCAACACCAGCAGGCCCGCGAACACGATCGGGACCTGAAACGCGGCCTGGGCATCCAGCATCAGCTTGCCGATACCCTTGTTCGCGCCCACGGTTTCGGACACCACTGCGCCGACGAAGGCGAGCGTGATCGCTACCTTGAGCGATCCGAAGAAGTAAGGCAGCGAGCGTGGGATGCCGACCTTGCGCATGATGTCGAGCTTCGAGGCTCCGAGCGCACGCAGCACGTCCTCGAGCTCGGGCTCGGTAGTCGCGAGCCCGGTCGCCACGTTGACCACGATCGGAAAGAAGGAAATGAGGAACGCCGTAAGCACCGCCGGGATCTCGCCGAGGCCGAACCAAAGGATCAGCACCGGCACCACCGCGACCTTCGGGATCGAGTTGAAGCCGATCAGCACCGGGTAGACCCCGGCATAGAGCGCCCGGTGCCAGCCGATCGCAATCCCGAGCGCGAGGCCGAACACCGTGGCGATCAGGAACCCGGCGAGCGTGGTCCAGAGGGTGACGAACGAGTTGTCCCAGATCGCCTTCCTGTACTGCCACAGCGCGCCGAACACGTCCGAGGGCGCGGGAAGGATGGTGAGCGGCACGTCGAGCGCTTTACAGATGATCTCCCAGGAAACAAAAAGCAGAACCACGAAGGCTACCGGGGACAGCATCTTGATCGCGAACTCGCGGCTATCCACGGCCGATCAGGCTTCTCAGTTCATGCACGAGGTCCTGAAACTCCGGGGTGTAAGTCAGCTCGAGGTCGCGCGGCCGCGGAAACGGCACCTCGCAGCGGCGCACGATGCGACCCGGGCGACTCGACATCACGTACACCGTGTCCGCGAGGAACACCGCTTCGCGCAGGTCGTGCGTCACCAGCATGACGGTGACCTTGCGCGCCGCCTGCAGATCGCGCAGCGCCGACCAGAGTTCCTCGCGCGTGAAC
>DATFEI010000091.1:0-9206 GCA_035251315.1 Burkholderiales bacterium
GGCCACGGCGACGATGGAGGCGATCGCGGCGAACATCTTCGGGTAATCGGCGACCGAGCTGTTATAGGTGATGAGGTCGCCGATGCCTGTCGGCGTGATCAGGAGCTCGGCGATCACGATGCCGATGAAGCCCATCGCGAGCCCCAGGCGCAGGCCGGTGAAGATCAGCGCCGCGGCGCTCGGCAGAACGATCTTCACTACTTCCTGGCGCCGCGTGCCCTGGAACGAGCGGCACATCTGAAGCAGCGACGGGTTGGTGTTGCGGATCCCCTTGTAGGAGTTCATCACGATCACGGGCGCTGCCAGCATGATCACGGCGAGCACCTTCGAGGTAAGACCGATTCCGTACATGTAGGTAAGGAGTGGGATGATGGCCGCCATCGGCGCCGCCTGCAGGATGATGAAGATCGGCAGCGACAGCCATTCCACCGAGCGCGACAGGCCCATGCCGACGCCGAAGGCGATGCCGACCGCTGCGCAGAGCGCGACGCCGATGAGGAGCGGCTCGAGCGTGATTAGATAGGCCTTGCCCAGGCTGCCGTCTCTCAGCATTTCAACAAACGCAAGAAAAGTCGTGCTGAACGGCGGAAAAGCGGGGCTTACCGGCCAGCGGCCGGCGAGCTCCCAAAGTCCGAAGAAGAAAACGAAAGAGGCCAGCTGCCAGGCGCGCTGGCCGGAGATGCCCTTCAAAGCCTTACTTCAGCCTGGACAGCGCCGTTTTCAGCGGCGCGAGGTGCCAGTAGTCCTCGACCTTCGGGTTCTCCTTCTTGATCGAGCCCGAGAGCGCGTAGAACTCGAGGTCATTCTTCGCCGCGCTCTGGCCGCCGCCGTCGCTCGGGAAGATGCCGTCGGCCACGCCGTCCTTGAAGTACGGCAGGATGTCGCCTTCGAGCTTGGCGGGCAGGTCCTTGAGCAGGCCGAGCTGCTTGCGCGCCGCGACGATCGAGTTCGGGTCCTTGTTGATCTCGCGGTTCACGCGCACCAGCTCCTCGAGGAACACCGAGACCGGCTGCTGATTCTTCTGCAGCCAGTCCAGGCGTGCGAACAGCGCCTCGTCGCTCGCCTTCACCTGGCCGAGCGGCAGGATGCTGAACTTGCCCGGCGCCTCGCGCATCAGGAAGTTCTTGTTGGTGGCGTCGAGGATCGAGGCGCGGATGTTGCCCTTGATGAGCGCCAGCGCGCGCACGTTGGAGCCCGGCACATAGCTCACGTTCTTGTACTTGATGCCGTGGGTCTTCGCCATGAGCAGCATGATCGCCTCGGTGCCGGTGCCGCGGCCCTGCACCGCGATCTCCTGGCCGTCGAGGTCCTTCCAGCTCTTGTAGAACTCGTTGTTGACCACCGGGAAGAACTGCAGCGACCAGAGCTGCGCGATGAAGCGCACCGGCACGTTGACCTTCTCGATCGCGGCATAGGGCGTGCCCTGGCCGATGTCGGCCTGGCCATTGATCACGGCCTGCGTAGCGATCTCCTCGTTCTTGAACGAGGTCACCTCGACCTCGACGCCGCGCTTCTTGGCGCGCTCGGAAGCGACGAGCAGGATCAGGTCGTCGACGCCGATGACGTCGCCGAGGGCGTACTTGATCTTGGTCTGAGCCGCCGCATTTCCTGCGCACAACGCGAGAGCCGCGACGAATGCGAGCATTCTCATGTATTTGCTCCTCCTAGTTAGGCTTTCAAAACCTGTTGTACCCGTGCGGGCGTGAAGGGCATATGGTACAGGCGCCTGCCGGTAAGCTTGTGAAACGCGTTCGCCACCGCCGCCGCGACCCAGGGATTGCCGATCTCCCCGAGGCCGGTCGGCCGCTCATCAGGGCGGTCCATGAAGGCGACCTCCATCGTCTCGGGAACGTCCGCCATGCGCAGCAGGTGATAGTCGTGGAAGTTGGTCTGTTGCACTACCCCTTCCTTCACCGTTACGCGCTCGTGCAGCACGCTCGATAGGCCGTACAGGACGCCGCTCTCAATATTGGCGCGCGCCATCTCCGGCTGCACGATGAGGCCGCCGTCCACCGCGAGCCATGTCTTGTGCACGCGGATCTTGCCCGAAGCGCGGTCGACCGAGATCTCGGCCACTCCGGCGCCGAGCGAGCCCGAGCGCTCGCTGATCGAGACCCCGAGCGCGCGGCCCTGCGGCCGCGGCGCCCTCCAGTCCGACATCTGCGCGACTTTTTCGAACACCGCCCGCGCCCGCGAACTGATGTGCATCCTTTCTTTTCTGAATTCGATTGGGTCGATGCCCTCCGCGGCCGCCATCTCGTCGACGAACGATTCGATCGCGTAGACGTTGAACACGTGCCCGACCGCGCGCCAGTGCTTCAGGCGGATGCCGTGCGAAACGCCGCGGGACTCGATGAACTGGTTCGGCACCTGGTAGTAAGGGATGCGGATTCCGGTTTGCAGCAGCGCACCGCCGTCGCCCACCACGCAGTGCGTCCAGCCGCTCACCTTGCCGTCCTTGTCCAGCGCCGCCTGCAGACATTGAAACGCCTGCGGCCGGAACATGCCGTAGCCCAGGTCCTCCTCGCGCGTCCACACGAGCTTCACCGGCCGCTTGGCCTCTCGCGCGATGCGCGCCGCCTCGGCGGAGTAGTCGCCGAGCGAGCGGCGGCCGAAGCCGCCGCCCATGTAGCACTGGTGCAGCGTCACCTGCTCCGGCGAGAACCCGAGCGCTCTTGCGATCGCCGCGCGCGAGCTGCCGGGGTCCTGCGTGCCTTCCCATACCTCGACGTGGTCGCCGGCAGCATTGAAGCGCGCCACCGCGTTGAGCGGCTCCATTTGCGCGTGGTAGCCGTAGTCGCTGAAGTACTCGGCTTTGTAGGTCTTCGCCGCCGCGCCGAACGCGCTCTTCGCGTCGCCCTTGGCGTCGAGGGTCTGCGTCTTGGCGTTCGGATCGGAATGAACCTTCACGTAGGTCTCGTTCAGGTTCTTCTCTGAATCAAAACCGTCGGCGGCGCCTTTCTGCCATTTGACGTCGAGCGCCTGACGAGCCGCCAGCGCGTGCGGCAGGCTGTCGGCCAGCACCGCTACGCCGTCGGGCAGCCTGACCGTGCCGATCACGCCTTTCATCGACTTCACCTTGGCTTCGTTCCAGCTCTCGGGCGCGCCGCCGTGCACCGGCGAGTGGCGTACCGTCGCGTACGCCATCCCCGGCAGATCCACGTCGATTGCGTACGTTGCCGTGCCGTTCACCTTGAGCGGCGTATCGCGCCGCGGCATCGGCTTGCCGATATAGCGGAAGTCCTTCTTGTCCTTCAGCTCGCTCTTGTCGACTGCGGGTAGCGGCGAGGGCACTTTCGCGAATGCCGCGATTTCGCCGTAGCTCAGCTTCTTCCCGCTTGTATCGATGACGAAGCCGGGCTGGGTCCTGAGGCTTTTCACATCGGTTTTCCAATGCTCGGCGGCATTGGCAAGCAACACCTTCCGTACCTGCGCGCCGGCGGTCCGCAGGTCGTTGTAGTAAAGCATCACCGCGCGGCTGCCGACGATCGCCATCGCTTTCGAGTTCTGGAAGGAGTAGCCGTACATCGCCGGATCGGCGGGCGCCCACTCGATCTTCACCTTCGACCAGTCGGCATCCATTTCGTCGGCGAGGATGAGGGGCAGCGAGGTCATCGAGCCCTGGCCCATTTCGGCTCCGGTGCTGAGGATTGTCACCGTGCCGTCGGGCGCGATGCGCACCCAGGCATTCAGCGGTTTTGGGGCGTTCGCTCCGGAAATTCCCGGGAAAGTGAAAACGAAGGCAAGGCCGCCGCTGACCTTGAAGAAATCTCTGCGGTCCATGTCAGGCCTCCTTCGACGCGCGCTGGATCGCGGCGATGATGCGGTGGTAGGTGCCGCAGCGGCAGATGTTGCCGTTCATGTGACTGACGATCTCGGCGCGCGTGGGTTTGGGCTTCGACTTGAGGAGCTCGGCCGCCTTCATGATCTGGCCCGACTGGCAGTAGCCGCATTGCGGGACTTCCTCGGCGATCCAGGCCTTCTGCAGCGGATGGGTCGAATCGGGCGAAAGCCCTTCGATGGTGGTGACTCTTTTTCCTCGAACCGAAGACAGCGCTGTCACGCACGCGCGGACCGCCGTGCCGTCCACATGCACCGTGCACGCACCACACTGCGCGATGCCGCAGCCGTATTTCGTTCCGGTGAGCTTGAGCTCGTCACGGATCACCCAAAGCAGGGGCGTATCCGCCTCCGACTTTGCGGTGACCGGTTTGCCATTCACGGTAAACGACGTCATTGGGCCTCCTGGGTGCGCAGGCATCTTGCGCCGCGCGGCAAGCTGCATCAACCACGCGGGAGAAACTGCCGCATCGCAACATGCTATGGTTACGCGCTGTGACACACGTCTTTCACCGTGACCCTCGCCTGAAGTACCCGATTGCGGTGCGCGGCGAAGGCGCTTACCTCTATGACCGCGATGGCAAGCGCTACCTCGATGCATCCGGCGGCGCCGCAGTGTCGTGTCTTGGCCACTCCGACCCGGCGGTGATCGGGGCGATCCAACACCAGCTCGAGAAGCTGCCATTCGCGCATACGTCGTTCTTCAGCAACGAGCCGATGGAGGCGCTCGCAGACGCGCTTATCGCGCGTGCGCCCAAGTCATTCGACAAGGTCTACTTCGTCTCTGGAGGCTCGGAGGCGATCGAGGCGGCTCTCAAGCTCGCCCGCCAGTATTTCGTGGAGAAAGGCGAGCCGCAGCGCGCCCACGTCATCGGCCGGCGCCAGTCGTATCACGGCAACACGCTCGGCGCGCTCGCTGTCGGCGGCAACGCGTGGCGGCGCAAGCAGTTCGAGCCGCTGCTCGTGAAGACGAGCCATGTTTCGCCTTGCTATGCGTATCGGGGAAAGCAGCCCGGTGAAACCGACATCGCTTACGGCGAGCGTTTGGCACGCGAACTCGAGGATGAGTTTCTCCGGTTAAACCCCCAAACCGTTATTGCATTCGTCGCCGAGACCGTGGCGGGAGCAACGATCGGCGCCGTGCCGCCCGTCCCCGGCTACTTCAAGCGCGTGCGAGAGATTTGCGACCGCTACGCAGTGCTGCTGATCCTCGACGAGGTGATGTGCGGCATGGGGCGCTGCGGCACGCTGTGGACGTTCGAGCAGGAGGGCATCGTCCCCGACCTGGTCGCAATTGCGAAGGGACTCGGAGCGGGCTACCAGCCGATTGGCGCACTGATGGTCTCGAAAGAAATTGCGGACACCATCCAGCGGGGCAGCGGGTTTTTCCAGCACGGGCACACCTACATCGGCCACGCCGCGGCCTGCGCCGGCGCGCTCGCGGTTCAGACGCGGTTGCACGACGATGGGGTTCTTGCGCGGGTGGAACCCCTAGGCCAGGCGCTGGAAGCGCGCCTTCGCCAACACTTCAAGGGCAACCCCTATATCGGGGACATCCGGGGCCGAGGGCTGTTCTGGGGAATCGAGTTGGTCGAGGACCGCGCGACGAAAAAGCCGTTCGACCCCAAGCTGCGCATGCACGCTCGCGTCAAGCGCAAGGCGATGCAAGCCGGCCTCATGTGCTATCCGATGGGCGGTGCCATCGATGGGGTAGAGGGGGACCACGTGCTGCTCGCGCCGCCCTTCATCCTGGATGAACCCCAGCTCGACGAACTTGTGGATAAACTAGGAACCGCGATCGCCACTCTCGAGGAGGAAACGATATGAAGCCGCTCGTCATGCTCGCCGCCGTTGCGGCAGCACTCACCGGCGCGCCTGCGGCCCAGGCGCAACAGAAGTTCATCACCATCGGCACCGGCGGCGTCACCGGCGTGTACTACGCCGCGGGCGGCGCGATTTGCCGTCTCGTCAACAAGGACCGCGCCAAGCACAACATCCGCTGCTCGGTCGAGTCGACCGGCGGCTCGGTGTTCAACGTCAACACGATCAAGGCCGGCGAGCTCGATATGGGCGTCGCCCAGTCCGACGTGCAGTTCAACGCCGTCAAGGGCGTCGCCAACTTCCAGAAGGACGGCCCGTTCAAGGAGCTGCGCGCGGTATTCGCGCTGCATCCGGAGCCGGTCACCGTGGTGGCGCGCAAGGAAGCGAACATCAAGAGCTTCGCCGACTTCAAGGGCAAGCGCTTCAACGTCGGCAACCCGGGCTCGGGCACGCGCTCCTCGCTTGAGGAGCTGATCGGTGCGATGGGCTGGAAGCTCTCCGACTTCGGGCTCGCGTCGGAATTGAAGGCCGACGAGCACGGCCCGGCGCTGTGCGACGGCAAGATCGACGGCTTCTTCTATCTCGTCGGCCATCCCTCGGCCAACATCCAGGACCCGACCACGGTGTGCGGCGCGAAGCTCGTCTCGGTCACCGGCCCCGCGGTCGACAAGCTGGTGAAGGAGAAGCCCTACTACGCCAAGGCGACGATCCCCGGCGGCTTGTATCCGGGGAACGACCAACCGACCCAGACCTACGGCGTGCTCGCGACGTTCGTCTCGTCGTCCAAGGTTCCGGCGGACACGATCTACGCCGTGGTGAAGGGCGTGTTCGACAACTTCGACGAGTTCAAGAAGCTCCACCCGGCCCTCGCCAACCTCGATCCGAAAAGCATGATCAAGGACGGCCTGTCGGCGCCGTTGCACGACGGCGCGGTGAAGTACTACAAGGAGAAGGGCTGGGTTAAGTAGAACGAAGAAAATTCGGGGTCAGACCCCGAATTCGTTTGCACTCGCGTGCAAGACCGAATTCGGGGTCTGACCCCCGAGGGAGGGCGCATGGCGAAGCGGGTGGTTGCCGAGGACGGCAAGCCGTCGGAGGAGCTCCAGCAGCTAGTCGCCGACGCGGATACCGGCGGCCGCGCCGCCGGTGGCATCGCGGGGAAACTCGTCTTCACGGTCGCGGTTGCGTGGTCGCTGTTCCAGCTCTGGTACGCGTCGCCGTTCCCGTTCGAGTTCGGCTGGGCGATTCTGAACGATACCGAGGCGAGGTCGCTGCATCTCGGCATTGGGCTGTTCCTCGCGTTCCTGTGCTTTCCGCTACTGAAATCGCAGAGGAGGAAGATCCCGTTCTACGACTGGGTGCTCGCGATCGCCGCGGCGTTCGCCGGGGCGTACTTCCTGCTTTTCTACGCCGAGCTCGCGACGCGGCCCGGGCGACCTACGCTGCAGGACATCATCGTCGCTACGGTCGGTATCGTCCTGCTGCTCGAGGCGACGCGCCGCGCGGTCGGGCTGCCGATGACGATCCTCGCGCTCATCTTCCTCGCCTACATCATGCTCGGGCGCTACCTGCCCGACGTGATCGCGCACAAGGGTGCTTCGCTCGAGCGCATGCTGTCGCACCAGTGGCTCACCACCGAAGGCGTGTTCGGCGTCGCGCTCGGCGTCTCGGTCGGCTACATCTTCATCTTCGTGCTGTTCGGCTCGCTGCTCGACCGCGCGGGCGCGGGTAACTACATGATGCACGTATCGTTTGCGCTCCTCGGCCACCTGCGCGGCGGGCCGGCGAAGGTCGCGGTCGTCTCCTCGGGGCTGAACGGCCTTATTTCCGGCTCCTCGGTGTCCAACGTCGTGACCGGCGGCATCTTTACCATCCCGCTCATGAGCAAAGCAGGCTACGGCGGCGTCAAGGCGGGCGCGATCGAGACCGCGTCCTCGGTGAACGGCCAGATCATGCCGCCCGTGATGGGCGCCGCGGCCTTCCTAATGGTCGAGTACGTCGGCATCCCCTACACCGACATCGTGAAGCATGCCTTCTTGCCGGCGCTCATCTCATACATCGCCCTCTTCTACATGGTGCACCTCGAGGCGCTGAAGCTCGGGCTCAAGCCCATGGCGCAGGCGCGCCGCCGCAGCGCGCAGCAGAAGTTCATCGCGTGGGGCCTGGGCATCTCCGGGACAATCGTGGCCTGCAGCGTTATCTACTTCATCGCCGAGGGCACGAAGAACGCGTTCGGCGCCGCCGCGCCCTGGATCCTCGGCTTCCTGCTGATCGCGCTCTACGTGTACTGCGTGTACCTCGCGGCCAAGTGCCCGGACCTCCCGCCCGATATCGACGTCGACAACCCGGTACTGCCGCAGACCTGGCCCACGGTGAAGGCGGGCCTGCATTTCCTGATTCCGATCGGCGTGCTCATCTGGTGCCTGATGATCGAGGAGCTCTCTCCCGCGCTGTCGGCGTTCTGGGCCACCGCGGTGCTGATCGGCCTGATGGCGACGCAGCGGCCGATGACGAGGTTTTTCCGGAAGAAAACAGTCAGATTGAAAGACGTGAAGGAGGGCCTGTCGGAAGTCGTGCACGGCCTGAACGACGGCGCGCGCAACATGGTCGGCATCGCGATCGCGACCGGCACCGCGGGGATCATCGTGGGCGGCATCACCCTCACCGGCCTGGGCCTGCGCATGACCGATTTCGTCGAGGTGGTGTCGATGGGCAACGTGTTCATCATGCTGCTCTTCACCGCGTTCGTCTGCCTGGTGCTCGGGCTGGGCGTGCCCACGACGGCGAACTACATCCTGGTGGCCACGCTGATGGCCCCGGTCATCGTCGAGCTTGGCGCGCAGTCGGGTCTTGTCATCCCACTGATCGCGGTACATCTCTTCGTCTTCTACTACGGGATCATGGGCGACATCACGCCGCCAGTTGGGCTCGCCACATTCGCCGCGGCCGCGATCTCGGGCGAGGACCCGATCGAGACGGGGTTGCAGGGCGCGGTGTATGCGCTGCGCACCGCGGTGCTGCCCTTCGTCTTCGTGTTCAATCCGATGCTGCTCCTCATCGACGTGCGCGGCTGGCTGGAGATCGTGCTCGTGTTCCTCGCCGCCACCGCGGCCTCGATGGTGTTCGCCGGGGCCACGCTCGCCTGGTTCCATACGCGCTGCAAGTGGTGGGAGATCGTGCTCCTGCTCGCGGCGTGCTTCGCGCTGTTCCGCCCCGACTTCTTCATGGACAAGCTCTACGCGCCCTACACCGAGGTGCCGGCGAAGGAGATCTTCAAGATCGCGCAGGAGCTGCGGGAGGACGACCGCCTGGTGCTGGTGATCGAAGGCACGAGCGTCGAGGGCGAGGACGTGAAGAAGACGGTCGCGGTGCAGCTCGGCGCACCGGGCGACGGCCGCAAGCGTCTCGCCGACGCCGGCCTCACCATCTCCGCGCTCGGGCCCGAGGTTCGTGTGAGCGCGGTGAAGTTTGGCAGCCGGGCGAAGAAGTCGGGCTTCGAGCAGGGCTTCAAGGTGGCCGCGGTCAAGGTGCCGACCGACCGGCCT
>DATFEI010000082.1:0-10773 GCA_035251315.1 Burkholderiales bacterium
TGTCGGACTACGGCAAGGGCGGCCTCGCCCACATCGTGGAGATGATCCGAGCCGCGCGCCGCGCGGGCAAGCGCGTTCTCGTCGACCCGAAGGGCGACGATTATTCGCGCTACAAGGGCGCGAGCATCATTACGCCCAACCTCGCCGAGCTGCGCGAGGTGGTCGGGACCTGGAAGGACGAGACGGACCTGAAAAGCCGCGCTCAGGCGCTGCGCGACAAGCTCGGGCTCGAAGCGCTGCTCCTTACGCGCGGCGAACACGGCATGACCCTGTTCGCAAAGAATCGGGCGACGACAATCAAGGCCGAGGCACGCGAAGTCTTCGACGTGACCGGAGCGGGCGATACGGTGATCGCAACGCTCGCGGTGATGCTCGCGGCGGGCGCCAAGCTCGATGCCGCGGTGCGCCTCGCCAACCGCGCCGCCGGGATCGTCGTTGGCAAGCTCGGCACCGCGGCGGTAAGACATGAGGAACTTTTCGGGGCTCGCTGAACCATGTATTGCATCGTGACCGGCGCGGCCGGCTTCATCGGCTCCAAGCTCGTCGAGGGGCTCAATCGGTGCGGCATCACCGACGTCATCGCGGTGGACAACCTCGCGCATGCCGACAAGTTCCGCAACCTCGCTGACGTCGAGATCGCCGACTACGTCGACCAGGCGGAGTTCATCGGCAACCTCGAGCGATTCGATGGCGCCGTCGACGCCGTGTTTCACCAGGGCGCGTGCTCCGACACGATGGAGACCGACGGGCGCTACATGCTCGACAACAACTACACGTACTCCAGGCGGCTGCTCGAATGGTGCCAGGACGAGGAGGTGCCGTTCATTTACGCCTCATCGGCCTCGGTGTATGGCGCGGGGCCCGACTTCCGCGAGGAGCGCCGTTACGAGAAGCCGCTCAACGTGTACGGCTACTCGAAGTTTCTGTTCGATCAGTACGTAAGAAGGATGCTGGAAAGGAGGAACGCCCAGGTGGCCGGGTTGCGCTACTTCAATGTGTACGGCCCGAACGAGCAGCACAAGGGGCGCATGGCCTCGGTCGCCTACCACGGCTACCAGCAGCTCCTGGGCGCCGGCAAGGTGAAGCTCTTCGTCGGCTCGGGCGGCTACGGCAACGGCGAGCAGCGGCGCGACTTTGTCTACGTGGAAGACGTGGTGGACGTGAACCTGTGGCTGCTCGAGCGCCGCGACGTCTCCGGCGTGTTCAACTGCGGCACCGGGTGCGCGCAGACCTTCAACGAGCTCGCAGCCGCGGTGATCAACGCTGCGCAAGGCACGCGGCTTTCGGTGAAAGAGATGGTGCAGAAGGGCCTGATCGAATACATCCCGTTCCCGGCCGGGCTCGCCGACAAGTACCAGAGCTACACCCAGGCGGATCTCGCGCGCCTGCGAGCCGCGGGCTACCCGGGTGAATTCCTATCGGTCGAGCAGGGCGTTGCCGCCTACGTCGCCGAGCTGCGGAAGCAATGAACAAGACCGTCGAAGAGTTCATCGGCAACACCCCGCTGGTACGGTTGCAACGCCTTCCAGGTGCGGAAAATCAGAAAAACAGGAATGTCCTGCTGGCAAAGCTAGAGGGCAACAACCCGGCGGGTTCGGTCAAGGATCGGCCGGCGATCTCCATGATCCGCCACGCCGAGCGGCGCGGCGACATCAAGCCCGGCGACACGCTGATCGAGCCGACCTCCGGAAACACCGGCATCGCGCTCGCCATGGCGGCGGCGATCCGCGGTTACCGCATGGTGCTCATCATGCCGGAGCACCTGTCGGCTGAACGTCGCCAGACGATGCGAGCGTTCGGCGCCGAGATCATCCTCACGCCGCGCGAAGGCGGCATGGAAGCGGCGCGCGATCTCGCCGAGCGCATGGTGCGGGAGAAGAAGGGCACGATGCTCGACCAGTTCGCGAACCCCGACAACCCGCGCGTGCATTACGAAACCACCGGGCCGGAGATCTGGCGCGACACCGAAGGGCGCATCACCCACTTCGTCTCGAGCATGGGCACGACCGGCACGATCATGGGCTGCTCGCGCTTCTTCAAGGAGAAGAACGCACGCATTCAGATCATCGGCTGCCAGCCGCAGGAGGGCTCGCAGATCCCCGGCATTCGCAAGTGGCCCGAGGCCTACCTGCCGAAGATCTACGACAAGGCGCGCGTCGACCGGCTCGAGTATGTGTCGCAGGCCGAGGCGGAGGACATGACCCGGCGCCTGGCGCGCGAGGAGGGCATCTTTGCCGGCATTTCCTCGGGCGGGGCGGTGCACGTGGCGCTGCGCGTGTCGAAGGAGCTGAAGCACGCGGTCATCGTCACCGTCATCTGCGATCGCGGCGACCGCTATCTGACGACAGGGGTGTTCCCTGATTGAGACAAATCGGGGTCAGAGCCCGATTTCCCATAGCGCTAGCGGAAATACCGGCAATCGGGCTCTGACCCCGATTTGTCTGTCGTGACTCCGATCCTCGCCTTCGACATCGAGACGGTGCCGGACGTCGCGGGCATCCGCCGCCTGTACGACCTGCCCGCCGACCTTCCGGACCACGACGTCGCCGAAATCGCGCTGCAGAAGCGCCGCGTGCAGAGCGGAGTCGACTTCCTGCCGCCACATCTTCACCGCATCGTCGCGATCGGCTGCGTGCTGCGCGAGGACGACGCGGTGCAGGTATTCTCGATTGGCGAGCCCGAGCGCGACGAGGCCGCGACGATCCAGAAGTTCTTCGATGGCATCGACAAGTACACGCCGCAGCTCGTGTCCTGGAACGGCTCGAGCTTCGACCTGCCGGTGCTCAGCTACCGCACGCTGCTGTGCGGCGGCTGCGCGACCAAGTTCTGGGACCAGGGCGCCGATGACCCGGACTTCAGGTACAACAACTACGTGAGCCGCTATCACGCGCGGCATTGCGACCTGATGGATGTGCTCGCCATGTACCAGCCGCGCAACAACGCGCCGCTCGACCAGGTGGCGCAGCTCGCCGGGCTGCCGGGCAAGCTCGGCATCGGCGGACCGGCGGTGTGGGCGGCCTACCTCAAGGGCGAGATCAGGAAGATCCGCGACTACTGCGAGGGCGACTGCGTCAACACCTACCTTCTTTACCTCCGGTTCCAGCGCCAGCGCGGGATCCTGACGCAGGAGCAGCACGACAAGGAAACCGAGCTGCTCCGCTCCTCGCTCCAGGCGACCGGCAAGCCGTATTGGCAGGAATTTCTCGCACTCTGGAAGACCTGATTCTCAGCATCGACGCGCTCGACGCCGAGGGTCGCGGCGTCGCGCGAAACCCGGACGGCAAGGTCGTATTCGTGGAAGGCGCGCTTCCCGGCGAACGGGTGGCCGCGCGGAAGATCTCCGGAAAGCGCAAGTTCGACCTCGCCCGGGCTACGCAGATCCTCGACCCCTCGCCGGGAAGGCGCGAGCCGCGCTGCCCGCATTTCGGAGTGTGCGGCGGCTGCGCCACGCAGCACGCCGACGAGCGCACGCAGATGGCGGCGAAGCAGCGCTGGCTGGAAGACAACCTCGAGCGCATCGGGAAGGTCCGCCCTGAAAGCCTGTTGCCGATCGTCTACGGGCCGGAATGGGGCTACCGCCGGCGCGCGCGGCTCTCGGTGCGGCGCGTGCCTTCGCGCGGCGGGGTCCTCGTCGGCTTCCGCGAGCGGCGCTCAAGCTACATCGCGCAGATGAACGAGTGTCATGTGCTCCCCGAGCCGGTCTCCAGGCTCATCCCCGAGATGAAAGCGCTGGTGGAGAAGCTCTCGGTGCGCGAGCGGGTACCGCAGATCGAGCTCGCAATCGGCGACAACGCGACCGCGTTGGTTTTCCGCCATCTCGCATTACTGACTGAAAGCGACAAAGCGTTATTGAAAGAGTTTTCGGAAAACCGTGGCATCCACGTGTGGCTTCAGCCCGGCGGGCCCGAAAGCGCGCGCCCGCTTCATCCGGCGACGAGCGAGCTCTATTACGAGCTCCCCGAGTTCGGCGTGCGCATCGGCTTTCGGCCGACGGACTTCACCCAGGTCAACCACGCGGTGAACCGCTCGCTTGTCGCGCGCGCGGTGCGACTGCTCGACCCGCAGCCCGGCGAGCGCGTCGCAGATCTCTTCTGCGGGCTCGGCAACTTCTCGCTGCCACTGGCAAAGCGCGGCGCGCAAATAGTCGGCTTGGAAGGCAATCGGGAACTGGTCGAGCGCGCGCGGCAGAACGCCGCGGCGAACGGCCTCGTTGCTCAGTTCGAGGCAATGGATCTCTCCAAGCCCAACCTGGAACCCTACGCGCCCTTCGAAAAGATTCTGCTCGATCCGCCGCGCGAGGGCGCGGTGGAGGTCGTGAAGTCGTTGCCGGCACAGTGGCCGCGGCGCATCGTCTACGTGTCGTGCGACCCGGCGACGCTCGCGCGCGATGCCGGCATCCTCGTGCACACCAAGGGCTTGCGCCTTGCGGCGGCCGGGGTGGTCAACATGTTCCCGCATACCGCGCACGTCGAAAGCATTGCCTGGTTCGAGCGCTGAGGTGGTCCAGAAAAAGCAAGGGCGCCCGTAGGCGCCCCTGGCTCGACTACTCGAGCTGCTGCGGCGTCAGTCCCTGTCGCCCGCGAGCGCGAGCAGCAGGTGCAGCAGGTTGGCGAAGATGTTGAACAGGCTCATGTAGACGCCGGTGGTGGCCATCACGTAGTTGGTCTCGCCGCCGCGCATGATGCGCTGCAGGTCGTAGACCAGGAACATCGAGAACACCACGATCACGAGGGTCGAGATCGTCAGCGCGAGCGCCGGGATCTGAAGGAACATGTTCGCGATCATCGCGATGAGTAGCGCGATCATGCCGACGAACAGGAACTTCCCCATGAAGCTGAGATCGCGCTTGATGCTCTGCGCGAGCGCGCCCATGGCGAAGAAGATCACGCCGGTTCCGACCGCGGCGTAGCCGACGAGGGCCATGCCGTTTTTCATCGAGAGCGCCACGTTCAGGATCGGCCCGAGCCACCAGCCCAGCAGGCCGGTCATCAGGAGGAGCAGCGCGACGCCGACCCCGCTGTTGCGGTTGGCGGCGATGCCGAACTGCAGCCCGATGACGAGCGCCAGCATGACGAGCGTGCTGATGATCGGGCTCGACATAATGACGCCGCTCGTCGCCATGCCGATCCAGGCGCCGATCACCGTCGGCACCATGGTCAGAGCGAGCAGCATGTAGGTGTTGCGCAGGACCTTCTGGCTCTGCGCTCTGACCGCTACGTCCTGGGCGGGCTCGTAAGCCGTGCCGCGGCCGAAGCCGCGATCGGTGCGGACGGGTTTCAGTTCGGGTTGCATCCTTATCCTCCGTTTCGTGTAGCCGGTAAGACTACCAAAGTGCCGCGAAGTTTCAACGCGTCGGTCTTCACAGCGAGGCTAAAATGCGGGCGTTACAGGCATTTTTCAAGCCGGAGAGTTGGCAGAGCGGTCGAATGCGGCGGTCTTGAAAACCGTTAGCCCGCAAGGGCTCGGGGGTTCGAATCCCTCACTCTCCGCCACCGCTCAAGGCGCGCGCCAGCACGAAGCGCACGAGCTCGGCCATGCCGGGGCCGGTGCCGTCGACCATGGCGCCTAACTCTTCGGCCGGCTGGCCCTGGCGGTTGACCCAGAAAGTCGGATAGCCGAAAAGCTTCGCGCCAGCGGCGTCCCAGCCCGCGAAAGCGGCGAAAAGGATCTCCTCGGGGCTCAGCCGGAAAGCGTCCACACCCATCTGGTAAGCGCGCGGATGCGGCTTGTAGACGCGTACGGCGTCGACGCTAAGGCTGAACTCAAAAAAGCCCCCCAGGCCCGCGTGGCGCGTGTTTGCCTCGAGCATCGCCGGCGTGAAGTTGTTCAGGAAGGCGAGCCGGATTCCGGCAGCGCGCAATTGCGTGAGCGCCGGCTTTACGTCGGGCCAGTCCCTGAGCTGGAGGTAGCTTCCTACCAGCGCAGCGCGCTTTTGCGGTGTGAGTTCCAGTCCGAGCGACTTCGCCGCGAACACCAGCGCGTCGTCGATCACCCCAAGGAAATCGCGGTATTGCGCGGCGGCGGTGCGCAGCCACGTGTACTCGAACTGCCGGATGCGCCAGGCGTTGCTCAACTCGGCGCCACGGCCGGGGAAGAGCTGCTCGGCCAGAGCGAACACCGGTCGCGGATCGAAGATGGGAAAGCCGTCGAACGCGATCGCCTTGATCGGCGGCCGCCCGGGCTGGGCGGCGGACGCCGAACGCAACATGCTGCCGGCGATCCCGGCGCTCGCCAGCATCAGGAATTGACGTCGATTTGTCATTATCGACAGTCGAGCGGATAGGGCGACTGCTTACGCGGAGATGCGAAACTGCCTCGTGGTCCACCTGTCTACGTGAACTCGAGCTGATACGGCAGGTCAGTCGTTTCGATGAGCGCTCCAAGCCTCCCGCTTAGTCGAAAATGCCAACTGTTCCTTGCATCTCCTTGACAATCGCGGAGACGATGTCGGCGCGCGCGTTTTCATTATCCGTCACCCAGGGTCTAGAATCTCGCGAGATTCAGGCATGAAACGAGTCGCCGTCTACAGCAGTTCCAGCCGTGCGCGGAAGGCGGCCCAGCCGGCTATGCCTCCCGTGCCTCCTGTCGTAATGTCATGGCACAAGCGCCATGCACGGCGCCTGAAGGTCGCGGCGGGTATCGTTGCCGTTCTCCTTGCCGTGACGGCTTTGTGGTGGCTTGCGCCGGCGAAAGGCCTGACGCAGGCCGACGTCGAGGCGGCGGTGCAAAGGATCCTGGACGAAAAGCAGCCGCCGCCCACCGCCGCGGACGCGTACGAAGCTATCCTTCCGTCTCTGGTCCACGTGCGCGGGCTGCCGGACGCGCCCGACGCCGACGTGCCTTCCGGCGCAGAAAGCCAGAGCGGCACCGGCGTCGTGATCGTCGACACCGGCGTCATCCTCACCAACCTCCACGTCGTGCAGGGGGCAAAAGCGATCAAGGTCACGTTCCACGACAGCACCGAATCCGACGCGGCGGTGATCGGCGTGCAGCCGGAGCACGATCTCGCGGTATTGCAGGCGAAGACCATCCCGGACGACCTCGCCTCCGCGACGCTTCGTTCCACCGCGGGCCTGCGCGCCGGTGAGTCGGTCGTCGCGGTCGGCTTTCCTTTCGGCATCGGTCCTTCGGTGTCGGCGGGCGTGATTTCGGGCCTCGGCCGCGAGTACCAGACCACCGACGGCAAGCGGGTCCTGACAAACCTGATTCAGTTCGACGCCGCGGTGAACCCGGGTAATTCGGGCGGGCCGCTCGTCACGCTGGAAGGGGAAGTGATCGGCATCGTAACGGGTCTGCTCAATCCCACCGAGCACCGCGTTTTTATCGGCATCGGCTTCGCGGTGCCGATCGAGAACGCTGCCGGCGCCGTGGGTTTGTCGCCCTTCTAGAGGATACGCATGGAGAACGTCTCGACCTTGATGGAAAAAATCCTCTATGAGGTGAAGAAAGTCGTCGTCGGGCAGGACCACTTCCTCGAGCGCGTGCTGGTCGCGACGCTCGCGCAGGGGCACCTGCTCGTCGAGGGCGTGCCCGGGCTCGCCAAGACGCTTACCGTGAAAACTCTGGCGCAGACGATCCGCGGAACCTTCCGCAGGATTCAGTTCACCCCCGACCTTGTGCCCGCCGATCTCGTGGGCACACGAATCTACAACCAGAAGACGGGCGACTTTCACACCTCCCTCGGGCCGGTGTTCTGCAACCTGCTGCTTGCAGACGAGATCAACCGAGCGCCCGCGAAAGTGCAGAGCGCGCTGCTGGAAGTGATGCAGGAACGCCAGGTCACGATCGCGGGCCAGACCCACCGCGTGCCCGATCCCTTCCTCGTGATGGCCACGCAGAACCCGATCGAGACCGAAGGCACCTACCCGCTCCCGGAAGCGCAGGTCGACCGCTTCATGATGAAGGTGCTGGTGGACTACCCGACCGAAGAGGAGGAGTTCGTGATCGTCGAGCGGGTGACCGGCATGCTGCCCGATGCACACCCGGTCGCGACCACCGAGGAGCTCGGCGCGCTGCAGCGCGAGTGCCGCAAGGGCTATGTCGAGCCCTCGCTCATGCAGTACGCGGTGCGGCTCGCCGCCGCCACGCGCGAGCCCGAGCGCTTCGGCATCAAGGGCCTGGGCAAGTACATCACCTACGGCGCGAGCCCGCGCGCGCCGATCAACGTGATCGAGGGCGCACGCGCGCTCGCCTTCCTGCGCGGGCGCGACTACGCGCTGCCCGAGGACGTGACCGACCTCGTGCCCGATGTCTTCCGCCATCGGCTGGTTCTTTCCTATGAGGCGCTCGCCGAGGGCCTGTCGCCCGACGAGCTCATCAGCCGCGTGATGCAGCACATCCGCCCGCCGGCCAAGCCGCTCGAGACGCATGTCAAGGTCGCAGGCGCGTAACCCCGAAGCGGTGCTCCGCCGGCTGGAGTGGACGGTGATCCGCCGGCTCGATGGGCTGCTGCAAGGCGACTACAGAACGCTGTTCCGCGGCTTCGGCCTGGACTTCGCCGACCTGCGCGAATACCAGTATGGCGACGACGTGCGCCACATCGACTGGAACGTCACGGCACGGCTGCAGACGCCTTACGTGCGCGAGTATCACGAGGACCGCGAGATCACGGCGTGGTTTCTGCTGGATCTTTCGCCCTCGGTGGATTTCGGCTCCGGCGAGGTACGCAAGCGCACGGTCTCGGCCGACTTCGTCGCGGTGCTCGCGCGCGTTCTGACTCGTCACGGGAACAAGGTGGGCGCGCTTTTCTACGGCGAGGACGTGGATGCGATACTGCCGGCGCGCAGCGGGCGGCGCCACGTGCTGCAGCTCCTGCACAGAATGATCGTGCGCCCGGCGGTGAGGCGCAATTCACCCACCGATCTTTCGGAGCTGCTTGTCGCGGGCGCGCACATGATGCGGCGGCGCTCGCTCGTGTTCGTGGTGTCGGACTTCTTCAGCGTCCCGGGATGGGAGCAGCCGCTCGGCCAGCTCGTGCAGCGCCACGAGGTGGTCGCGGTGCGGCTGCACGACCCGCTGGAGGCCAGCCTGCCCGATCTCGGCATGCTGGTGGTGCAGGACGCCGAGACCGGCGAGCAGATCTTCGTCGACACCCACGACCGGGGGTTCCGCAAGCGCTTCACCGCGGCGGCCGCGCGCCGCGAGGCGCAGTTGCGCGCTGCGTTCCGCTCGGCCGGCGTAGATGCGCTCGAGCTTTCTACCGACGATGACCTCATCGACGCCGTTCGGCGCTTCGCGGACATGCGCAAGCGCCGCAGCCGCCTTGCGGCCGGCGCCTCAATACCGCAGCATCTGGAGCTCGTGCAATGACCTTCCTCTGGCCCGAGCTGCTCTGGTTCCTGCTTGCCCTGCCGTTGCTCGTCGCCGCCTACTTCGTCGTCCTGCGCCGCAAGAAGAAGCTTGCGCTGCGCTACGCGAGCCTCGGCCTCGTGCGCGAGGCCATGGGAATGGGGCAACGCATCAGGCGCCACATCCCGCCGCTGCTCTTCTTCGGCGCGCTCGCTGCGATGCTTCTGGCGATGGCACGCCCGCAGGCGACGATCACGCTGCCGACACAGCACGAGACCGTGATCCTCGCCATGGACATCTCCGGCAGCATGCGCGCGACCGACGTCGAGCCCAACCGCCTGGTCGCGGCGCAGAACGCGGCCAAGCAGTTCGTCGCCGAGCAGCCCGAGAACGTGCGCATCGGCGTGGTCGCTTTCGCCGGCACCTCCACGGTGGCGCAAGCGCCGACGCGCAACCGCGAAGACGTGGTCGCGGCGATCGACCGCTTCCAGCTGCAGCGCGCCACCGCGATCGGCAGCGGGATCATCGTCTCGCTGGCCGCGATTTTCCCCGATGAGGGCATCGACGTCGGCACGATTACATATGGACCTGAAAGCAACCGGAAGAGCGAGAAAACCGCCGCCGCCGCTGCCCGCAAGCCTGTGCCGCCCGGGTCATATTCCTCCGCGGTCATCATCCTTCTCACCGACGGCCAGCGCACCACCGGCCCGGATTCACTCATGGCGGCGAAGATGGCCGCCGAGCGCGGCGTGCGGGTCTATACGGTGGGCGTGGGCACACCCGAAGGCAAGATCATCGGCTTTGAGGGCTGGTCGATGCGCGTGCGGCTCGACGAGGAAACGCTGAAAGAAATCGCCAAGATCACCAATGCCGAGTACTTCTACGCCGGCAACGCGGTCGACCTAAACAAGGTCTACCAGGCGCTGAACGCCAAGCTCGTGCTCGAGCGCAAGAAAACCGAGGTCACTGCGCTCTTCGCCGCCGTTGCTGCGCTGCTCGCGGTGGTGTCGGCGGCGTTGTCGCTCGCCTGGTTTCACCGCGTCGTCTAGGAAAACCGAACCGGCTCGTTTATTGCACGCCCCCATGGTGCTTGCGCACCATGAGACCACGTGCCACGTTCTACAGCAACGCGTCCCTTGCTGGCATCGGCTTCGCCGTTCCAATCGAGACGGCTTCCGCGGCGGCCGGCACGCCGCCGTTCTGACGATGACGTTCCTGTGGCCGAAGCTTCTGTGGCTGCTGCTCGTCCTCCCCGTCTGCGTTGCGCTGTACCTATGGGTCTTGCATAGGAAAAAGCGCTCGGCGGCGCGCTA
The DNA here is from genome assembly GCA_035251315.1 of Burkholderiales bacterium. Lineage (GTDB taxonomy): Bacteria > Pseudomonadota > Gammaproteobacteria > Burkholderiales > SG8-39 > SCGC-AG-212-J23. Next base: position 10,602 of record DATFEI010000082.1, read on the forward strand.
CGCGAGCCTCGGCCTCGTGAAGGAAGCGGCGGGCAAGCGCCTGTGGTGGCGCCGCCATCTCCCGCCTGTCCTTTTGCTGCTCGCCCTCGGTGCGATGATCGCAGCCATCGCGCGGCCCGCGGCCGTGATCACCCTGCCCTCGAGCCATGAGACGGTGATCCTCGCGATCGAC
>DATFEI010000122.1:0-4270 GCA_035251315.1 Burkholderiales bacterium
TCGAGCTGCGCAAGCTCGACCTGGAGCTTGCCTTCGGCGGTCCGCGCGCGCTGCGCGAAGATCTCGAGGATCAGCTCGGTGCGGTCCATCACGCGCCGCGCGATCGCCTTTTCGATATTCCTTTCCTGCGCCGGCGAAAGCGCGTGGTTGAACACCACGTACATCGCGTTCAGCTCGGCCGCGGCAGCGGCGATCTCCTCGACCTTGCCGGCTCCGGCGTAGAAGCGCGGGTCGGGCTTGCTGCGCCTGCCTTTCAGCACCCGGTGGCGCAGCACGCCGGCGCTCTGCACCAGGCGCACCACCTCCTCGACAGCCTCTTCATAATGGGGCTCGCCGAAGTCCAGGCAAACGATGATCGCCGCCTGCGGATCGGCGGCTGCGGCAGGCCGTTCTAGCAAGAAGCGTCTAGCAATAACTTATTCGGAGTCTTTGTCGGCGCCGAGGTTGATGGGACGGGACGGCACGACAGTCGAGATGGCGTGCTTGTACACCATCTGAGTGACGGAGTTGCGCAGCAGCACGACGTACTGATCGAACGACTCGATCTGCCCCTGAAGCTTGATCCCGTTCACCAGGTAGATCGAAACGGGAACGTGCTCCTTGCGCAACGTGTTGAGAAATGGGTCTTGTAACAACTGCCCTTTGTTGCTCATGTTCTTCTCTCTTGGGGGTTTTGTGGCCAGCTTTGCAGGCATACTAATTGATTTTAGGCCCCTTTACTACCGTCGGCGGCGTGACATCGCCGCATTGCGCGCGATGCCGCAGCGCATGATCCATGAGAACGCAGGCGAGCATTGCCTCGGCTATCGGGGTCGCGCGAATGCCGACGCAGGGATCGTGCCGCCCGGTGGTTTCGATGCTGGCCGAATTGCCGCGAACATCGATGGTGCGCCGAGGCAGACGGATGCTCGACGTGGGTTTGAGCGCAAGCGAAACGGTGACGTCCTGCCCCGTGGAGATACCGCCGAGCACGCCGCCGTTGTTGTTGCCGACAAACCCCGCCGGGGTCATCTCGTCGCCGTGCTCGCTGCCCTTTTGCTCGATCGCGGCAAACCCCGCTCCGATCTCCACCCCCTTGACTGCGTTGATCGACATCATCGCCCAGGCGATGTCGGCGTCGAGCCGCCCGTACACCGGCTCGCCCCATCCCACCGGCACGCCCTGCGCGACCACGTTGACGCGCGCGCCGCACGAGTCGCCGGCTGCGCGTAGCTCGTCCATAAACGTTTCCAAGTTTTTCAGAACGTCAGTGTTGGGAGAGAAAAACGGATTCCCGTCGATCACCTCCCAGGCCTGAAATGGAATTCTTATCGGACCGAGCTGTGCGAGGTAGCCGCGGATCGCCACGCCGTAGCGCTCGCTCAACCATTTCTTCGCAATCGCGCCGGCCGCGACGCGTACCACGGTCTCGCGCGCCGACGCGCGCCCGCCGCCGCGCGCATCGCGCACGCCGTACTTCTGCCAGTAGGTGTAATCGGCGTGGCCGGGGCGGAACTTGTCGGCGACTGCGGCATAGTCCTTCGAGCGTTGATCCTCGTTGCGGATCACGAAACCGATCGCGGTGCCAGTGGTGCGGCCTTCGTATACGCCCGAAAGGATCTCGACCGCGTCGGACTCGCGCCGCTGCGTGACGTGCCGGGATGAGCCGGGCTTGCGGCGGTCGAGCTCTTTCTGGATGTCCTGATTCCCGAGCTGAAGACCGGGCGGGCAGCCGTCGACCACGCCCCCGTACGCGGGGCCGTGCGACTCGCCAAACGAGGTCACGCAGAAAAGCGTGCCGAAGCTGTTGCCCGACATGGGGAAATCATCTCATGAAAAATCCGCGCGTCTCGAATACGCGCGCTGCGAGCGATTTGCCGCCCGACCGCAGGCTGCGCTTTAGCACGAGGTCGAAGAGCAGCGGGTTGTGCAGCCGGATCTCGCGCAGCACATCGGCGGCCGAGGCTTCGATCATTCCAAGCGAGACCAGGTACTCGACGGAGAAGATCGGCATGATTCCCGGCAGCGGATAGTCCGAGCCGTTGAGCAGCCGCGCATGCCAGCCCTGCTCCCCGACCACGCGCGCGAGCGCCGGACCCGCGCGGTTCACCTGCGTCATGGCGGAGATGTCGCCGTAGCAGGACGGGTATCGCTCGAAAACCCGAACGAAGAGCGAAAAGCTGTCGACATAAGGGCCGTTCGGGCCGCGGTCAAGGTCCTGGTCCTCGCCCATCGACGCGCAATGCGCGATCACCACGCGCACCCCGGCCTCGAGCGCGCGGCGCAACCGCAGCGGGTTGCCGAAGTCATGCGCTTCGCGCCCAAGCACTGCGCGCTCGAGGCCCGCATGGGCAATCAAGGGAATGTTGTTCCTGGAAAGAACCTCATAAAAGCGGTCGCATTTCGAGGACGCCGGATCGATACCCATCGCCGAGGGCAGCCACTTCACCGCGCGCGCGCCGTCGCGCTTCGCCTGCTCGAGCGCCTCGACGGCGTCTTTGCGGTACGGATGGATCGATGCCGCCCATTCGAAATAATCGGGATGCTTGCGAGCGACATCACGCGCATACGCGTCTGGGATGTGGAACATGGTGTGCGGGATGTCGGGTGCGCCGTCCTCATCGTGCGCACGATCGAAGGAAAAGAGGACCAGCTTGCATCCCGGCGCGAGGCCGTCGATCAGGTTGCGCATGCGCTCGACGTAGGCGAGATCGATGCTCTCTCGCGCGTCGTGCACGCAGCCCGCGTTCAGGAAGAAGAGCCTGCGCGCGTACTGGCCGGGATTAAGCAGGCTGTCGGTCGCCGGGTTCACGAAGATGCCGCTTCCCGAATCGCCGGTTCCGATGAGGTGCGAGTGGCTGTCCCAGCACTGCGCCGCATCGATGCCGCCCCAGGCGGCGCGCACCAGCTCGTGCTCGGCCAGCCGGCGCGGCAACCGCGCGTGGCAGGGATTCCAGAAACCCTGCTCGGGCCAGTACCGCCACGCAGCGAAAGAAACGGCACCTGCGAGCGCGGCACCCGCGCCGAGCAGGAGCTTACGTCGGTTCAAACAGATTCAAGCGCCGTTTAGGCGGGCCAATTCTTGATGTAGCCCTTCAGCATCTTATTCTCGAAGTCCTGCTCTTCGAGCACCGCCTTCGCCACGTCGCGGAACGAGATCACGCCGAGGAGCCTGCCGTCCTGCATCACCGGCAGGTAGCGCGCGCCAGTATCGATCATCGTGCGGCGCAGGTCATTCACCTCCATGTCGGGCGCGGCGGTGACGGGATTGCGTAGCATGATGTCGGCCACCTTGACCTCGCCGAGGGCACCACCGCGCGAGGCGAGAGCACGCAGCAACTCGTGGAAGGTGAGCATGCCGACCACGCGACCCTGCTCGACGACCACGAGCGAGCCGAGATTTTCCCCCGCCATCGTCGCCACCGCGTCGGCCGCCCGGCTTGTCGGCTCGATGCTCACCAGCCGGTTTCCCTTGACGCGCAGGATTTCCTTCACTTGCATGGCGCCCTCCTTGCGAGCCAGTCCCCGAGGGCAAGTCTAGTCCAAATAGAATCTGCAAGGGAGGCTCCCGTGGACAAGGTCGCGTTGGTGACAGGCGGGGCGCAAGGCATCGGGCGCGCGATCGCGCTCGCTCTCGCCGCGCGCGGCTGGCAGGTCGCGGTCGCGGATGTGAAGGCGGCCGATCGCCGCTGGAAAGACTTGCCTTTCGTCAACTGCGACGTCTCCAGGGAGCCCCAGGCGCGAGCGTGCGTGCGCGCCGTGCTCAAGCGATTTGGCCGGCTCGACGGCCTGGTGAACAACGCCGGGCTCGCGAATCCCCACACCGGCCCGGTGGAAGAGCTGTCCCTGCGCGAGTGGAATCGGCGCATCGGCGTGAACCTGGGCGGCGCGTTCCTGATGACCAAGCACGCTGCGCCGCACCTGCGCCGCGCGCGCGGCGCGATCGTCAACATTGCCTCCACCCGAGCGCTGCAGTCAGAGCGCGACACCGAGCCTTACGCCGCGTCGAAAGCCGGGCTTGTAGGACTTACGCACGCGCTCGCGATGAGCCTCGGCCCCCAGGTTCGCGTGAACTGCGTGAGCCCCGGGTGGATCGCGCACCAGCCGGTGCGCCGAAAGGACCACGCTCAGCACCCGGTCGGCCGCGTCGGACGCGACGACGACGTCGCCGAGCTCGTCGCCTACCTGCTGTCGGAGGCCGCGGGCTTCGTCACCGGGCAGAACTTCGTGGTCGACGGCGGCATGACGCGCAAGATGATCTATGTGTAGATAATCGGGCTCTGACCCCGAT
>DATFEI010000160.1:0-7338 GCA_035251315.1 Burkholderiales bacterium
CGGAATGCTGGACAAACTCCTCAAGCGAGACCGAATACCTGCCCACCCGATCCAGGTAACGGATGCAATACTTGGTTGGATACGAGCCGGCGACCTCCCATGCCTCCGGCTGCTTGATCCTCGCACACATGCTTGGATTACTGGCGAGATAGGCGTGCGTGATCATGGGCTCCAGGAAGGTGATGCGGCCGTCATAGGCGCCGAAGATGAACGTGTGAGTGAACGGCGGGCCGTTCTTCGCTAGCTCCGGGGCCTTGGAATTAATCAGGTGATTGCCCATGTCGGGCACTGCGGCGCCCACACTGATGTGGTCACGGTGAATGTACTTTGCCGGGACCGCCTTGGTCGCCTTCTTGAAGTCCTCGCAATCGATCATTTCGCCGCAGGTGCCGGTCCGAATGAGCTTCACGGCCTCTCGCTCCTGGATGTAGAAGTGGAAATCGAAATGAGGCGCGGCCCAGGGCGGCGGAGCGGGAGCAATGTGGCCATGCGGATTCCAGTTGAGGCTTACCCACCTAAACGGGGCGACCGCCCTCGCGGCCTCCCCTTCGGGCAGCGCAAAGACGAACGCGTAGTCTCCGAGACATTCGTGCTCGTCCATCTTGCCGTTGCCGTTCTTGTCGAAGCATCGGCTCGTGAGATTCGCCTCCTTGGGTAGCCCTGCCAGCGCATCCTTGTCCAGGCTCACCCCCAGCGCGAGCGGACTTCCGTTCGCGCCCAGCGCGACATAGGCGCGGGCCCATCCGTTCCCGACCTTTTGGGGCTTCGTGGCGATTACTTTCGGGTCCGCGGCCGTGGCCACCTGGCTCCCCGCGGAAAGAATCGGTGCAGCGACCAACACAGCAATGAATCCCCGTCCGAGCTTTTTCATCGCGCCCTCCTTAGCAAGGTTTTTCGTTGTCAGTCGCTATGATGCATCGGAATGGTTAATAGGTCACTCCGGCGGGCGCTGTCTCCGTAGCAGACCTGACGCCCCGGCCTTGTGAACCCTGTTCACTTGCGCACGCTCCGCCGAGCGCTGCAGACGGTCGGAACTCAAGAGCGCCTCGCGAAGGCCTTGGAGGTTCCCTTGACCGATCTGGAGGCCTGCATCATAGGTAAGAAGCCCTCCCGAACCGCGTGTCCCTGGCCGCACTTGACATCGTTGCGCACTGTACCGGCCCCACCCGCAAGCCTCAACGCTGAACGCGTTCAGGAGCTTCGGATTCCAGCAGAGCGCGCTGCGCGATCCGCATGAGCAGGTGACCGGTTCGACCCTGGCGTTGAGCGGAAGCTTCTCCGATACTGGCTCGGCGAGAGCCCGGTCCGCCTCCTGAAGAGACGCCGAAAAAACGACGCATCTTCGTATCCAACGTCAGCGCTGATTTCCTCTGCCGCCCGCGCCGTCGACTCGAGAAGGCGCTTTGCCTCTTCGATGCGCAAGTTCTGCACGTAATCAATCAACGCAAGCCCCGTGGCGGCCTTGAAGCGCCGCTTGAGCGTGCGCTCGGGAACTTGGGCGTGGCGCACAACGCGCGCCACGGCAGCTGTCTCCCGGAAGTGTTGAGCCAGCCATTTCTCGCACGAACTCACGGCCGCATCCGCATGGGGCTGAATGCGCACGAGCGGTGTGTAAGGCAGCTGACCTTCGTCATGCCACTTGAGCAAGTACACCTTGGCAATGCGCAGCGCCTCGCCCGGACTCGCGTGGCGGCCGATGATATGGAGTGCGAGGTCGTGCCAACTGGTCGTACCTCCGGCCGTGACGATGCGCCCACTCGGCTCGGCGAAGCACAGGTTCGGCTCGGGTCGGAACCGGATCTGCGGGTAGCGGCGTCGGAAAAGGTCCTGGTATCCCCAGTGCGACGTGGCTTCGCGCCCGTCGAGCAGCCCCGTTTCGGCGAGCAGCAAAGAACCGGAGCACGCGGAATAGATGTAGGCACCAGCCTCATAGCGCCTGCGAATCCACGCGACGAGCGCCGGGTAACGCCCGCCAAGATCTTCATCGGGACCGAGCCATAGTTCGGGAAGCACGATGACCTGCGCGCTCGGATCGTCGCGTACCGCGCAGTCCGGATGAACCGGGATGCCGTTACCGCACCGGAACGGGCGGGCCTGCGCGGACACGATGCGCACGCGAAAGCGCTGGGCTTGGGTCCCTGCGCGCGCGAGGGTCTGCCACAGACTGCCCGCAGCCATCAGCACGTCAAGCATGCCGTAGAGCGCGGAGCCCGCAGTTTCCGGCACGGCAACGATGAGCGTCTCGACCGGCGTGGTTCGACGAATCCCGCGCACGAGGCCTCCTGGCACAAAAGAACCGATTCCGGCAAGAATCCTGCTTACGCAACCGCACGTCAACTCCCATCATTCGCCCATCCGGCGACACGCCGCAGGGCCTGAAGCCGGTTTTCCATGACCAACCGATAGGAGATTGACCATGACAGCAAAACCAGTACTGCAGTTGAACGGACTCGATCTGGAGAAGATGGCGGGCACGGTCGAGGCATTGAAGAGCAACCCGCTCCTCGCGAAGTTCCAGTTCCGGGCGAGAAACGCCTGGATCTCGGGAGGTGAGAACCGCTCCACGATCAAGGACTTCTATGGGGCGGGCGCGGAAGACGCCTCGCGCACCAAAGCTTTTGCGTTCACGAACGGCGAGCCGCCCGTCCTGCTCGGCGACAACGAAGGCGCGAATCCGGTGGAGTTCCTGCTACATGCCCTCGCCGGTTGCGTTACCACCACGCTCGTGCTGCATGCCGCCGCGCGCGGCATACGTATCGAGTCCATCTCGACCGAGCTGGCCGGGGATATCGACTTGCAGGGGCTGCTCGCCCTTAATGACTCTGTCTCCCCAGGCTACGAGCAAATCCGCTTGAAAATGGACATCAAGGCCGACTGCAGCGACACCGAGCTCGACGCCCTGCTGCAGTTTTCGCAACAGCATTCGCCGGTGTGCAATACGGTGTGCCGGCCGGTGCCGGTCATCGTCGAGCGGGTAGCCAAGCGCTGATGGTTGACGACGCAAGTACGCCGGGGTGAAGCCCCGGCGCGCTGCGTTGCGCCTGCGCGAGCGAGCCGCCTCGTTCGGCTACATGGGCAGCAGGTACAGCGTAATAGCGAAGACCATGTACACGCCGATCATCTGCGTACCCGTGAACCAGGTCGATTTCCCAGAGTTGGCGACGAGCGCTGCGGTCAGCATGGCGATGAATACCGCCGATACCTGGCCGCGCGTGAAGCTCAAGTCCATCGGCGCTGGCCCGATGAAGTAGCTGGCGAGCGTCAGCACCGGCGCGACGAAGAGAGCGATCTGCGCCGCGCTGCCGAACGCGATGCCAACGCTGAGATCGAGCCGGTCCTTTCCGGCGGCGGCGATCGCCGTGAACGCCTCCGCCACTCCGCCGACGATCGCCACGACGATGAAGCCGACGAACGCGGCCGACATGCCGAACTGTATAGCAGCGTGCTCGACCGACCCTACGAACACCTCGCTCACGAGCGCAATGAATATCGTGGCGACTGCCAGGATGATCAAGGCGACCGGCAGCGGCCAGGGCGTTTCGTCGCCCGGCGCGTGCGCCTTGCTGCCAAATACCTCCCGGTGGGTGCCAAGCGAAAACAGCAGCCCAAGCGCGTAGATCGCGACCAGCAGGATGGAAAGCCCTACGCTTAGGTCGTGCAGGTACGTAGTACCCTCGAACGTCTCCCAGCCGGCGAGGGCGGAGGGCACGAGGAGCGTCACGGTGGCGAGCAGCACCATGGCGATCTGCAGGCGCGCAGTGGCGGCGTTGTATTCCTGGACGTGATGCCGCAGGCCGCCCACCAGGAATGAGATTCCGAGCATGAACAGCAGATTGGCGACGATCGCGCCAGCAATGGACGACTTGACGAGGTCGAACATTCCTGCGCGCAGGGCGGTAAGCGCGATGACGAGCTCCGTGAGGTTGCCGAGGCTCGCGTTGAGCAGGCCGCCGACGGTGTCGCCCGTCTTCGCGGCGACCGATTCGGTGGCGCTGCTGAGCAGCGCGGCGAGCGGGACAATCGCGACTACGGAGAGTACGAACAGCAGGGTATGCGCCTTCGGCGCCGCATGCTCTGCGAGAATGACCGCCGGCGCGAGGACAAGAAGCCAGAAGATCGGCTTGTGACGCAGCTCCTGGAGCAATCGCTTCATTTTGTCCCGTGTCAGTAGAAGGCCAGCCAGCTGGCGCCGGCTTGATCTGCGTCAAACGCGATTCGGGTCAGCTCGCAGCGGAAGCGGGCGACACTCGTCGGCCAACATGCGCTCGATGATGCGCCGTGCCCACACCGACCCCGCATCGATGTTGAGGTTGTGGATCGCCTCGTGCGGCGCGGCGTCAAGCGCGACCTGCTGCGCTTCGACCACGGCGCGGTCTTCCTCGAAGATGCGCGCGTTGGCGTCGCGCAGCTGGTTGGTGAGCGACTGGTCGCGCAGCCGGTAGTTACGCAACAGCGTCCAGAAGTACATGCAGCTCGAACGCGTCTCGGGTGTGATGGTGTTCAGCACCCGGCCGTTCACACCCTGACTGCGGTCCCCGGAAGGAGCGCCGGTCCCGGCCAAGGCCACGCCGACATCGAGCACGATGGTGCACGGCGCCTCGAAGCGGATGATCTGCCAGCGGTCGACGTTGCCCGGCCGGCCGAGTTGAGTTCGCCAGAACGGCGGGGCGTCGATGTCGAGCATCCAGCGCGTCACGGTCACGGTGTGTTCATCGTGGGTCGTGGCAGCGGGAGTCTCGGCGATCGCGCGGTGACCGATGCTCGTCGCATGGACGAACGTCTCGTGAGTGAGGTCCATGAGGTTGTCGACGAGCAGCCGGTAGTCGCAGCGGGCGAAGAGCGTGGCGCCGTCGCCCTCCCAGCCTGGGTCGCTGTTCCAGTGCAGGTCCGGCACCCGCGCCGGGTCAGCGAGCGCCGGATCGCCGGGCCAAACCCAGACCAACCGGTGCCGCTCGAGCGTTGGATAGGCTCGAACGCGCGCCGACGGGCTAATCCGGTCCTGGGAGGGCATGCGCGTGCAGCGCCCGGTTCCATCGAAGGCGAGCCCGTGGTAGCGGCACACGATGTTTTCCCCCTCCACGTGCCCCATGGACAGCGGCAGCCGCCGATGCCAGCACGAGTCGTGGACCGCTGCGACCCCTGCGTCGGGCTTGCGCCAGAGCGCGAGCTTGTGTTCGCACACCGTGCGCGCGAGCACCGCGCGGGCGGACACGTCGTGGCTCCAGGCTGCCGCGTACCAGGCGTTAAGGGGGAACTGCGGCTTTTCGGGCTCGCTCACGCATGGGCGAGCTTACAGGATCGTCTTGGCGAAGAAAGCCGACCCTTCAAGGCGACGATGACGAAGACCGTGAGGTCCGCTAACTGCTGCGGTCGATGACACGGAAGCTGAAGATCGGCAAATCAGAAAGAAGAAGAAGCTCGCTGCCGCCCCGCTGAGCACCGCGGCGAATCCCACGACAGCGACGGCCGCAGCCATGCTCGTCAAGGGGATCTAGGGCTAGCCCCAAAATGAAACGCCCCGAGCGGCTTGCGCTGCCCGGGGCGCCTCGGTTAAGGCGAGAGCCGGCTTTACTGGCTGGCGTCGCTCCTGATATTGCTGCGGGTTGATCCGGAGTGTTGCCCGCCGGTCCTGCCTTGGGAATCGCTCACTGGATCACCTCCTTTCAAAGTTGCCAGCCGGCAGTGTAGCATTTATTGCCTGAGGCCCTGGGGAACGCCATTCGGAAAGCGCTTCGCGATCTCTTCGCGGATGCGCACCGCGCGGTTCTCGGGCGCGGGATGAGTCGAAAAAAATTCAGGCTGCCGTGAGCCGCCGGACGCCTGCGCGAGCACCTCCATGACGCGGATCATGGCGCGCGGATCGTAGCCCCCGTCGGCCATGATGCGGATGCCGAGCACGTCGGACTCGAGCTCGTCGTCGCGGCCGTAGCTCATATTGATCATGCTGCCGACCACCTGGCCGATCTGCGCCGTGGTGTAGTCGCCGCTGCCAATGACGAGCGCGCTGAGCAGCCCTTGAGTGAGCTGCTCCTTCGCGAGGCGCTCCGAGGAATGGCGCGCGATCACGTGGCCGATCTCGTGGCCGAGCACCGCCGCGACCTCGGCTTCGCTCTTAAGCAGCCGCAGCAACCCCTCGGTGATGAAGACGGGTCCGCCGGGAAGCGCGAACGCGTTCACCGTGCGCGGGTCAGCGAGCACGTGAAAGCTGAACTTGTAGGGACTTTTCGCGGCGTAACTGCGGGCGACGAGCTCCTCGCCGAGCCGGCGCACGAGCGCCCTCGCCTTTTCGTTCTGCGACAGTCCGCCCATTTGCGCCGCCATCTGCGGCGCGGCCCGGTAGCCGAGCGCGATCTCCTGCTCCGGGCTCATGGCGACGCGCTGCTTCTCGCCGGTGAGCGGGTTTTCGGAAGTGCTGCTGAAGTAGGTAATGATCGCCATCAGCGCGATGATGACGGCGATGAAGAGGCGGCCTCGGCCCATATCGAAACCTTAGTCCGGCAAACTCTCCAGTCGTTCACGCGGCACGCGCACGCTGACGCCGGCACGCTCCTCCTGTAGCGTCATCGCGACACGGCAGTCGCGCTCGGCCCAGCCGCGCCGCATCGCCTCGTCGAGCTCGTCGAGCGCCACCTTTCCCACCCTCATGGGCACCTGTTGCTCCGCCGCGAGCTCGAGCGCGAGCTTCATGTCCTTGTGCGCAAGCCGGACGGTGAACGCCGGCGGATCGTAGACACCCGGCAGGAAGTGCTCGGCCAGCCGATCAAACGTGCGCTTGCGACCGGTCGCGCCCTGGCGCAGCGCGCGAAAGAGCGCGAGCGGCTCGACTCCTGCCTTCACCCCGAGCGTGAACACCTCGGCGAGCGCGGCCTGGATGGTGAAGCTCGCGGCGTTGTGCGCGAGCTTCGCCACCGTACCGGCGCCGATCGGGCCGACGTAATACGGCTGATCGCCCATGGCGCGGAGCACGGATTCGAATCTCCGGAATACCGCCTCGTCTCCACCGACCCAGATGGCGAGCTTGCCGCTTTCGGCTCCCTTCGGACCGCCGCTTACGGGCGCATCCAGAAAATGGACATTTCGCCCTCGAAGTTCCACATGGATTTTGCGCACGGTCTGGGGAGAGTTCGTGCTGAGATCGAACCACGCCGCGTTCTCTGAAAGTGAAGATCCCACTGCCGCTGCGACAGCTTCGACCTCGGCCGGGCCGGGAAGCGAGGAGAAGAGCACCTCGCAGCCTCGCGCGGCTTCGGCCACGGAGGTTTTTTGTCCTTCGCCGGGACGAACGTCGTAGCGCTGAAGCTCGTGGCCCGCGCGCTCGAGGTTCGCGGCCATCGGCCG
>DATFEI010000132.1:0-10277 GCA_035251315.1 Burkholderiales bacterium
AGCAGTGATGATCGATGTCGGGACGACCGGCATGGGCGCCGGGATGCCGGGCGGGCACGGCGCGATCATCCGCCACGCGCATCCCGCGAGCATCGACCGCCTTGCGGCCGACTTCCCCAACCTTAAGATCATCATGGCGCACCCCGGCTGGCCGTGGGTCGATGAGGCGACCGCGGTCGCGTTGCACAAAGGCAACGTCTACTGGGAGATGTCGGGCTGGGCGCCGAAGTACTTCCCCGGCAACCTCAAGGTCGACATCCGCGGCCGTCTGCAGGACAAGATCATGTTCGGCAGCGACTACCCGAGCATGCCGTACGCCCGCATCCTCAAGGAATGGCAGGAGCTCGGCTACTCCGACGCGGTAATGGAAAAGATCATGCACAAGAACGCCGAAAGGATTCTCGGCCTATGAGACCCGCCCCTCCCTTCCGTGCCGATCATGTCGGCAGCTTGCGCCGTCCCGAGTCCCTAATGAAAGCGCGCGAGCGGCTGCTCGGACCGCATGACCTGGACCACAACTTCGGGCCGCACGGCAACGCGGAGCTGCACAGGCTTGAGGATGAAGCGATCCGGGAGGTCGTCAGGCTGCAGGAGGACGCGGGACTGCGCTCGATCACCGATGGAGAGTTCCGAAGGCGCATCTGGTGGAGCGAGTTCCTGCTCTCGCTCGAAAACGTGCAGGGCACTTACCGCGGCGAAGAGAAGTTTCGCGATAAGAGCGGTCACACGGTGCCCTCGCCGCGCATCGACGTCACAGGGAGGATCGGTTGGAAGGAAAGCGTCAACGTCGCGCCGTTCAGGTTCCTGAGGTCGGCAACGAAGCAGACCCCCAAGGTCACCATGCCGGCTCCGCAGCAGCTCTATTTTTTCGCCAAGCGCGAGACGATCAGCAACTCGGCCTACCCTGATCTTGAGCAGCTCTGGAGCGACCTCGCAGACGCCTATGTCGCCGAGCTCAGGGCGCTGGCCGAAGCCGGCTGCACGTATGTGCAGCTGGACGAGGTGGTGACCTCATGCCTCTGCGACCCCAAGCAACGCGATCGATTGAGCCAGCGCGGGGACGATCCGGAAAAGCTGCTCGACCATCAGATACGCACGATGAACAGTATCATCGCACGCCGCCCGAAAGGCATGACGATCGCGATGCACACCTGCCGCGGCAACTACCAGGGGCACTGGGCCGCGGAAGGCGGCTACGACCCGATCGCCGAGCGGGTGTTCAACGAGATCAAGGTCGACGCCTTTTTCCTGGAGTACGACACGCCGCGCGCCGGCACCTTCGAGCCGCTTCGCTTTTTCCCGAAGGACAAGGTCTTGGTCCTCGGCCTGGTGTCGACCAAGACGCGCGAGCTCGAAAAGGACTCCGATCTGAAGAAGAGGATCGACGAGGCGTCGCGCCACGTGCCGATCGAGAATCTGTGCCTCAGCCCGCAGTGCGGGTTCTCGAGCAACTACCTCGGCAACCCGGTCACCATCGACGACGAGCGCCGGAAGCTTGAGCTGGTGGTGAAGACCGCAAGGGCGGTCTGGGGAAGTGCGTGAGGTTGCGCAGCGTCGAGCTCGCGATTGCGGATGTAACCGCAGCGAGCGCGTTCCTGGAGGGTGTGTGGGGCCTGCTCCCGGCAGGGACATCCGGCACGACGCGGTTCTGGCGGGGTAGCGGCGACCATCCGTACATCCTTTCGCTCACCGAGGCACGCACGCCGGCCGTCACGGCGATTACCTTCTCAGGAGACGATATCGATCGGCTCGGAAAACCCGACCGCGACTTCGATGTGCCGGGCGGTGGCAAGGGGTTCGAAATCGCAGGCCCCGAAGGACAGCGCTACCGCTTCATCCTCGAGACGAGCCGGCCGGCGACGCTCCCGGAGCGCGATAGGCCTATTCAGCTCACGCACGCCGTGCTGAATTCGCCCGACGTCGAAGAGTGCGAGCGCTTCGCGGTGGAGAAGCTGGGCTTCAAGGTTTCGGATCGCACAGGGCACATGCGCTTCGTACGCTGCAACCGCAAGCACCACGCGCTCGCGTATGCGAAATCGGACTTCCCTTCGCTCAACCACATCGCATTCGAGATGCGCGACATGGATGCGGTGATGCGCGGCATCGGCCGCTTGCGCGATGCGGGCTTCGACTGCGTCTGGGGCCCGGGGCGCCACGGGCCGGGGAACAATGTATTCGGGTATTTCGTCGCGCCCTGGGGCGGTATCGTGGAGTACACCGCGGAGGTCTCGGAGGTCGGCGACGACTACAAGGTCGGCTCACCCGATGACTGGAAGTGGCCGCCGGGTCGCATCGACCACTGGGGAGTGTCCAAGAAGGACGTCGCCCGGACCTCCGCCGCGGAAAAGGTACTCCGCTTCAGGGCTTGATCCCGAGCGCCGGTATCAGCTTCGCATAGCGTGCATGCTCGCCGCGCACGTAGGCGGCGAACTGCTCCGGCGTCATCGGCTCGGCAACGTCCACCGCGAGCGCCTTGAATCGCGCGCTCACCGTTGGATCCTGCATTGCTTTCTGGATTTCCGAGTTGATTTTCATGATCGCTTCGCGCGGCGTGCCTGTCGGAGCGTAGAAGCCGAAGTGCGGTCCGCCGTCGACGCCCTTGATGCCGTTCTCTTCCAGCGTCGGCACGTCGGGAAATTCGGGATGGCGGCTCGGTCCGGCGATCGCGATCATGCGAAGCTTCCCTCCTTTCGCCTGCGCGAGGCCTACGCCCGGGTCGAACGCGAAATCGATCTGCCCGCCGAGAAGGTCCTTGAGCGCCGGGCCCGCCCCTTTGTACGGCACGTGATTCAGTTTGACTTTCGCCTCGCGGGCGAAGACTTCGGTAGCGATGTGCGGCGACGTGCCGTTGCCCGGCGTGCCGTAATTGAGCTTGCCAGGATTGTTGCGCGCGTAGGCGAGGAACTCGGAGAGGTTTTTGAAGGGCCGCTCCGGGTGTACAAGCACGTAAAGCGACACGCGCCCCGTGGCCACTACCGGCGCGAGGACCTTGAGAGGATCGAGGTCAGGCCGGCTCACAATGTGAGGCGCGATCATCATACTCGAGCCCGGCGAGTAGAGCAGCGTGTGGCCGTCCGGGTCGGAGCGCGCGACAGCGTCGAAGCCGATGTAGCCGTCGCCGCCCGCACGGTTCTCCACCGGAAACGCCTGTCCGAGCGTCTCTTGCAGGCGCGCGCCGAGCACGCGCGCGGTCACGTCGGCGACGCCACCCGGCGCGACATTCACGATCACGCGTACCGGTTTCGACGGCCACGCCTGCGCCTGCACGGAAGACGCGAACACCAGCGCGGCGAGCGCGAGCATTTTTTTCATTGTTTCCTCCTCAGAAAGTCCGTGAGCAGCTGGTTGAATTCTTCCGGGTTCTGGATGTTGGCGATGTGCGCGGCCTTTGGCACGGAGACGTGCTTCGCGCCGTTCACCTTCTCGCTCAATCCCTTCATGAGCTCGGGCGGGCCGCCGAGCTTGTCCTCGGCTCCGCTGACATAGAGAGTTCGGGCTCTTATCTCGGGCAATCGGTCTTCCAGGTCCAGGCCGAGGAAGGCCGCCGTGACCCCCAGGTAGCCCTCGAGCGTCGTGCGGCGAATCATTTTCCGGATCTTCTCCAGCACCTCCGGGTGCGCGGCCTTGAATTCCTCCGAGAACCAGCGCTGCACGGTCGGCTCGACGATCGCCTCGAGTCCCTCCTGCTGCACCGTGCCACGCAGCTTGTGCCACATCGCCCCGAAGTCGGGAACCATGCGCGCGCGGCAACAGCACGGCATGAGGGCCTCGACCCGGCCTGGATGTTCGATCGCAAACGCCTGCGCGATCGCGCCGCCGAGGCCGAGGCCCACGAGGGAAGTTGTTTGTATTCTCAGTTGGTTCAGAAGAGCAAGCAGGTCCTCGACCAGGAGCGAGACGCTGTAGTCACCCCGCGTCGCCTCGCTGCCCCCATGGCCGCGCAGGTCGTAGCGCAGGATACGGAAATCGGCTGCGAACGCCGGGACCTGCCCGTCCCACATCGTGAGGTCGTTGGCAATGCCGGTGACGAAGGTCACCCAGGGCGCGCCGCTGCCATCGATGCAGTAATGGGTCCTGATCAAGGTAAGATGATTTTGCTATGAAGGTCATCGCGCTGGAAGAGCATTACTGGGACAAGGAGCTTGCCGGTCACTTCAAGGAGCGCGGCCCGGAGATGCGCATCCCGGCGCTGCAGGAGCGCCTCTTCGACCTCGGCGCGCTGCGCCTGAAGGAGATGGATGAAGCGGGCATCGACGTTCAGGTGCTGTCGCACGGCGCGCCGGCCACGCAGCGCCTCGATCCGCAGACCGCCGTTCCGCTCGCGCGGCGCGTCAACGACCGGCTCGACGAAGTCATCAAGGCGACTCCCGCCCGATTCGCCGGTTTCGCCGTCCTGCCTACCGCGGAGCCGAAAGCTGCCGCGGACGAGCTCGAGCGCACGGTGACGAAGCTCGGCTTCAAGGGCGGCATGGTGCACGGCCTCACTGCCGTCGACGGATCGCTACTATTCCTCGACGACAAGCGTTTCTGGCCGATCTTCGAGCGTGCCCAGGCACTCGACGTACCGCTTTACATGCATCCGGCAGTGCCGCACAAGGCGGTGATCGAGGCCTACTACAAGGATTACCTCGAGCAGTTCCCGGGGCTGATGACCGCGGCCTGGGGCTTTACCGTCGAGGCCGCCACGCAAGGCATCCGTCTCGTTCTTTCAGGCGTGTTCGAGGCCTATCCGCGGCTCAAGATCATCCTCGGCCACCTCGGCGAGTCGCTCCCGTTCTCGCTGTGGCGCATCGACATGGCGCTCGCGCGCCAGGGCAACCGCAAAACTCCGTTTCGCGACACCTTCCGCGAGCATTTCTGGATCACCACGAGCGGCAATTTCTCCACGCCCGCGCTTCTCTGCTGCGTCATGGAAATGGGTGTCGACCGCACGCTCTTCTCCGTCGACTACCCGTTCGTGCCAAACCCGCCGGGCATGAAGTGGATGGAGCAGGTTCCGCTCAGCCCCGAGGACCGCGCGAAGATCTTGCACGGCAACGCGCAGCGGCTGCTGCGCCTTTAAAAGGCGCCCGGACCTTTTTCCCAAAAAGGGTCCTGACCCCTTTTCGCATCTAAGCGTTGATCGCCCCGGCTATACGCTCCGGCGTGAGCGGTAGGTCGCGCACACGAACGCCGAGCGCGTCGCAAAGCGCATTGGCGATTGCGGCTGCGGTCGGACCCATGGTGCATTCGCCCGCGCCAACCGATGGGTCTCGGTTTTGAATAAGTAGAACCTCCACCCTAGGAGTTTCGCTGAACTTGAGGATCGGGTAATCCTCCCAGCCCACCGCGCCCGGCCGGTAGGCTTCCTTCAGGGTCCAGCTTGCCGCCTGTATGCAGCCACCCTCGATCTGGTTAGCGACGCCGTCGGGGTTCACCGCGAGGCCGACGTCCACCGCGGCGACGAGACGGTGCACGCGCAGCTCGTGCGTTATCTCGACTTCCGCGAGCACGGCGCAGTAGGCGCCGAGGTTCTTGTACTTGGCGAAGCCGATGCCGCGGCCGCGGTTCTCGCTCTTTTCAAAGGAATTGAACACTGGCGCGAGTTTTTCGACCACCATGCGCGCTCGTGGGTCTTTCAAGTGATTCAAGCGGAAGGTGATCGGATCTAAACCCGCAGCCGCGGCGCATTCGTCCATGAAGGACTCGATGGCGAACACGTTGCCGAACGCACCGAGCGAGCGCAGCGACGAGCTGCGTAGCGGCATTTCCTTTACGTAGTTGTTGACGACACGCAAGTCGGCGAAGTCGTAGAGCGGAATGCAGTTGCGGTCGGCGCCGCCCGCGGGCAGCGCGGGATTGACCGCGGGCGAGAGCTCGAACGGCTTGGCGAGCTGCGCCGCGGCGGTGAGCGTCGGCAGCTTCGCGCGTCCTGGCCGATGGGTGTGGCCGTTGCTCCAGAACTGGTGGCGCCAGGAGACGATCGTGCCGGAGCTGTCGAGAGCAGCTTCGAGCTCGAAGGCCATCGCGGCGCCGTACGGCTCCCAGGCGAACTCGTCTTCCCGCATCCACTGCAGCCGCACCGGCCGACCGTTAGCGGCGCGCGCGAGCAACGCGGCGTCGAGCGCGACATCGTCGGCGCCGTTGTGGCCGTAGCAGCCGGCTCCTTCGGCGTGCGTCACCACGATGTCCTCCTCGCGCATGCTGAGGATCTTCGCGAGGTCCTGGCGCAGCCCGAAGATGCCCTGGCTGTGCGTCCACAGCTCGAGCTTGCCGCCCGTCCAGCGCGCCAGCGCGCACGACGGCCCGATGGAAGCATGCGCGATGTACGGCTTCGTATACGAGGCCTTGATGCGCTTTGCGCCGCGCGCCGCAGCGGCGGAATCGGCTTTCTCCTTCGAGATGATGCGCTCGGCTACGTGTTCCTTGAGCCAGGCATGGATCTCGTCCGGCACTGGCGGCGCCGCTTCCCACGCGCACTTCGCGCGCAGCTTCACTGCCGCAGCGATCGCATCCTCCTCGCGTTCCGCGAGAACAGCCAGGAAGTTTCCGTCGCGGACAAGGATGGCATTTCTGGGTTCTTCGACTGCCAGGATTTCCTTGAAAGCGAACGGCGGGCGTATCACGCGCCCGTGCAACATCCCGGGAAGCACCATGTCCTGCACATAGCTCGGCCGGCCGGCGAATTTGTCCGGCAGGTCGAGCCGCGGCGCGCTTGTGCCGACGATGCGGTATTCGGCCGTCGGTTTCTCGGGCGCGTCGCCCGAAATATCGGCGTCGAGCCGCAAATCCCAGTACGACGACGCACCGCTTCTTTCGAGCAGCGCGCGCAGCTCGGCGCAGGCCTTGCGCAGCGCCTTGCCGGCATCCTGGATGGAGAGGCTGCCCGAGGTCACTCCTTCGTCCGGGCTGTACGCGGTGCTGGCCGGCAGCATGCGGATTCTCTCTAGCGGAACGCCGAGCTCCTCGGCGGCGATCTGCGCGAGCCCGGTGAGAATGCCCTGGCCGAGCTCGACCTTGCCGCTCGCAATCGATACCGTGCCGTCGCGCTCGAAATGCACGCGCTGCGACAGGCGCCTCGCGTCCGAAAGCGCCGGCGGCTTCTCAGCGAGCATCGAGGATCGCGCGCACCACGCGGTTATGCGAGCCGCAGCGGCAGAGATTCTTGTCCAGAGCGGTCCGGATTTTTTCTTCCGAGGGCGATTTTTCGTTCGCCAGGAGCGCGACGGCGCTCATCACGATGCCGCTTATGCAGTAGCCGCACTGCGCAGCCTGGTGGCGCTCAAGCGCCTTCTGCACCGGGTGCTCGCCGTTCAGACCCTCAATCGTGGTTATTCTCCTGTTGACAGCGAGAGACAATGGCATATCGCACGACGCAATGGCGCGGCCGTCGACCAGCACGAAGCATGCGCCGCACTGCCCACTGCCGCAGCCGAAGCGCGTGCCCATGAGTCCGAGGTGATTGCGCAGGACATAGAGCAGTGGCGTTTCCGGTTCAGCGGCAACGTTATGGCGCTCGCCGTTCACTTCGATCGCGATCATCGCGAAAAGATTTTGGCATAAACTCGACCGCGCGATGACCGACTACTGGCTGTCGAGAATGTTTTTCGACCTGCAGAGCCCGGCGGCCGCCGCCGAGTACCGCGCGGACCGCGAAAAGGTCCTGGCAAGATACAACCTTGAACCGGACGTAATGCAAGCGGTGCTCGCGAACGACGTCTCCTACCTATCCAAGCGCACCAACCCGTATTTACTGCGTTACTTCTTTTTCGCCGCCGGGATGAAGGACGACGAGTTCATCCGCAAGCTGCGCGATGGGTAGCCTGGTCGGCGCTTACGCGGCGAGTCACGGTCCGCTTCTCGTCCGGGAGTGGGATGCCTTGCCGGAGCGCGAGAAACAGAGGCTCAAGAGCGCTTTCGAGCGGCTCGGGCAACGCATAGCTGCGACGAAGCCCGACGTGCTGATCGTGGTTTCGCCGGACCATTGGTCGAATTTTTTCCTCGATAACGTGCCCGCGGTCTGCATCGGCGTCGGCGAGACGAATGAAGGTCCGCCCGAGCCGTGGATGAAGGCGTTTCCGCACCGGGAACTTCCCGGGCACCCGGCGCTTGCGCTGCATATGGTCCGGGAAGCGATGAAGCAGGGCTTCGAGCCCTCGGTGTCGCACCGGCTCAAGCTCGACCACGGCGTGTGCATTCCGCTGTGGCGCATGGGGCTCGAGCGCCTGCCGCGCATCGTGCCGATGCTCGTCAATAGCATCGAGCCGCCGCTACCTTCTCTGTCGAGGTGCCTCGCCTGGGGACGACAGCTCGCAAAAGCCGTCAAGTCATTTCCGGATGACCTCAGAGTTGCGATTCTCGCGACTGGCGGCCTGAGCCACTCGATCGGCGAGCCGACGATGGGCGCGATTTACGAGGACTTCGACCACGAGACCCTCCGGCTTTTCTCTTCCGGCGAGCGCGACCTGGTCTCTTATCTCGAGAAAAACCTGCCGACGCACGGCAACGGCTCGGAGGAAGTGCGCAACTGGCTGGTTGCGCATGGCGCCGCTGGAGCGCGCGGCTTCGAGCTGGTCGACTATCTGCCGGTGCCGAAAGTGATCGTCGGCTGCGGTTTCGCCTCCTGGCGCTTTGCAGCGTGAGCGCCGAGCGCCTGTTCTTCGTACTTGGCGCTTTGTCGGGTTTCACCGGTGTCGTGCTGGGGGCATTCGCGGCGCACGGCCTGAAAGCGCGCCTCGGGGCTGACCTGCTCGCCACTTTTGAAGTCGGTGTCCGCTACCAGTTGTTCCACGCGCTCGCCCTGCTCGCCGCAGCGTGGGCGTGCACGCGCTGGCCAGGCGCACCCATCGTCGCAGGCGGGTGGTTGTTCGTGGCTGGAACGCTGCTTTTCTCCGGAAGCCTCTACCTCCTTGCGCTCTCCGGCGCACGCTGGCTCGGGGCGATTACACCCCTCGGCGGGCTCGCCTTCCTCGCCGGATGGCTCTGCCTCGCGTGGGGTGCGTGGAAGAGCTGAGCGCTATTCCGGCTTGATGCCGGCGACGCGCGCCATCTCGCCGTAGGCCTTCAGCTCGGCGAGGAAGAACTTGCGGAATTCCTCTGGTGTGCTGGCCGCTGGCTCGACGCCGAGGCTGGCGAAGCGCTCGAGGACCGCAGGTTTCTTCATCGCCGTGCGCACCTCGGCCGCGATTTTGTCCAGGATCTCGGGCGGCGTACGGGCCGGCGCGAACATGCCGAACCAGCCGCCGTCGTAGGTGTAGGCCACACCCGCTTCCTTCATGAGTGGAACGTCCGGCACGGCCACGTTGCGCTTTTCGCCCGTGTAGGCGAGGAGGCGCACCTTGTTTCCTTTGTAGTGCGGCATGATCGGCGCCGGCGACACGAGCATCGCTTGCACTTCGCCGGACACGAGCGCGGCGGCCGCCGGCCCGCCGCCTTTGTAGGGGATATGCGTCATTCTGATGCCGGCGATCTTGCTGAATACCTCGGTGGCGAGATGCCAGTTGTTGCCGACGCCGGGCGTGCTGTAGGCAAGCTTGGCGTCTGGCCGCCGCGCGTAGTCGACGAATCCTTTGAGCGTGTTGACCGGCAGCGACGGGTGCACCGCGAGGAAGAGACCGCCGCTGCTCGTGAGATTCGCGACCGGCGCGAAATCCTTCTCGGTGTCGTAAGGCAGGGACTTCTGCACGTACGGGTTCACGACAAACCCCGCCGAATACACGAGCAGCGTGTAGCCGTCGGGCCCTGCCTTCGCAACGATGTTCGCGCCGACGATTCCATTGGCGCCGGGCTGATTCTCGACGAAGAAGCTCTGGCCGAGCTGCGTCGTAAGCTCGGCTGCCACGATGCGCGCAACTAGGTCCGGACCGCCGGTCGCCGCCGCGACTACGACGCGTACAGGACGATTAGGATAAGCCTGGCCCCAGGCTTGCACAGCAGCGAGCGCGGCAAACGCAGCCAATACTGCAGTAAAGAAGATTCTGCGCATAATCCTCCTCCGTTGCAGATCAGTGTACGTCAACGTAGTTGCAACGCGTACGTTCTTCGTGGAACGAAGCTAAGATGGCTTACATGGAAAAGGTGCAGGAGCTCGTCGAAGCGCCGCTCTCAAGCGAAGAGTTGGCGGTCCGATATCGCGCTCTTTGCGAAGACCCGTGCTACGCCAACGTGCCCGGGAAGATAGAGCTCGACGTCTGGGGCCGCATGGTGATGACCCCGCCGAGCTTCTACCATGGCGTGGTCCAAGCGCGTCTTGTCCGTAGCTTGTCTGCTTTGGGCGGCGAAGTGGTCGTAGAAGCCCC
>DATFEI010000111.1:0-2174 GCA_035251315.1 Burkholderiales bacterium
GGTCGGAAACTGGAGTTCGTAATGGAGGTCGCCCGTGAAGTCTGGGGATAAGCGGCAAGGATTAGCCAGAGGCCTGACAAACTACGGCGACCCGGCGTTCTCGCTCTATCTGCGCCGCTCGTTTGCGAAGAGCATGGGCTACTCGGGCGAGCTGCTCGGGCGCCCGGTGGTCGGCATCGCCGACTCGCGCAGCGGCTTCAACAACTGCCACCGCCACTTCCCGGAGCTCATCGAGGCCGTGAAACGAGGCGTGCTCGCCGCGGGCGCGCTGCCGATCGAGTTCCCGACGGTATCGCTCGGCGAGGTGTTCCTTTATCCGACCTCCATGATGTTCAGGAACCTCATGTCGATCGACATCGAGGAAATGATCCGCGCGCAGCCGATGGACGCGGTGGTGCTGGTCGGCGGCTGCGACAAGACCGTTCCCGCGCAGCTCATGGGCGCCGCGTCCGCGGACGTCCCGGCGGTGCAGCTTCTCGCCGGCCCGATGATGCCCACTTCCTTCCAGGGCGAGCGGCTCGGCGCCTGCACCGACTGCCGGCGCTTCTGGGCGCTCCATCGAGCCGGGAAAGTAGACTCTTCCGAAATAGAAACCATAGAAGGCAATCTCGCCACCACCGCCGGTACCTGCGCGGTAATGGGCACCGCATCGACCATGGCCTCGATCGCCGAGGCGCTCGGCATGGCGCTTCCCGGCACCGCGGCCATTCCCGCGGTGCACGCCGATCGGCTGCGCGCCGCGGAAGCAAGCGGCAGGCGCGCGGCGGAAATGGCCCGTTCGCCTCTCAAGCCGAGCCAAATCATCACCGAAAAATCCGTAGAGAACGCGCTACGTGTGCTTCTCGCGATCGGCGGCTCGACCAATGCAATCGTGCACCTGACCGCCATTGCAGGACGGGCGGGAATTCAGATTGATCTGAAAAAACTCAATACCCTGTCGGACAGCACGCCGGTCCTGGTCGACCTGAAGCCGACCGGGCAGCATTACATGTCGGACCTCTACGCAGCCGGCGGCGTGGGCGCGGTCATGAGGGAGCTCAAGCCGCTCCTCCACCTGGATTGCATGACCGTTGCCTGCATTTCTCTGAAGGAAGTGCTGGAAAAACAGCCGGCGTGGGTGGACCGTACAGTAGTAAAGAAATTCGAGGAGCCCCTCGCAAAGCAGGGAGGGCTGGTCGCGTTGTTCGGATCGCTCGCGCCTAATGGCGCGATCCTCAAGCGCTCCGCGGCCGACCCGAAGCTCTTCGAGAAGGAAGGCCGCGCGGTCGTATTCAATTCGCTCGACGATCTTTCCGAGCGGATCGACGATCCTGCGCTCGACGTGGCGGCCGACGATTTTCTTGTGCTTCAGAATGCCGGCCCGAAGTCGGGCTACGCGATGCCTGAGGCGGGCTACCTGCCGATCCCGGCCAAGCTCGCTCGCGCCGGCGTGAAGGACATGGTGCGGATCTCGGACGCGCGCATGAGCGGAACGGCGTACGGCACCATCGTGCTACATGTATCTCCGGAGGCGGCAGTCGGCGGCCCGCTCGCGCTGGTCAAGAACGGCGATCGAATCAAGTTGTCGGTTCGCGAGCGGCGCATTGACCTCTTGATTTCCGAAAGTGAAATGCAAAAACGCAAAGGCGCCTGGAAGGCCCCGGTCACGCCACCGACGCGGGGCTACGCGAAGCTCTACATGGAGCACGTGCTTCAGGCCGAGCACGGCTGCGATTTCGATTTTCTGAGAAAAGCCTGAGAGCGCCGCCGAAGCTCGTCTGCCTGGAGGCGTACTGGAACGAGAAGCTGTTCCAGAGCTTCTCGGTCAAGGGGTTCTTCGAGGCGATGGCGCCGCTCGCCAACCCCCCGCTTACCATCGCACACCGCTTCGTCGAGTCCGAAGCGGGTCTTGCCTATTACGCGAGGCGGCCAGACGGCCTGATGTGGCGCAGGAAGGAGCTCTTCGATACGCCGGTGTACTACCTCGCGTTCCACGGCAGGCCCGGCGGCGTAAACCCGCTCCTCGGGCGTATCGAGGCCGACGCGCTATGCGAGGCATTTGCAAACTACGGGGGCTACACGAACCTCGCTTACTTCGCCTGCTGCAACGTGCTGCGCGGAGAGAAGGGGCGGCGCTTTGCGCGAAATTTCCTCAGGATCTCGGGCATGAGGGCGGTGATTGGCTACGCCACCAC
>DATFEI010000106.1:0-4299 GCA_035251315.1 Burkholderiales bacterium
GAGCTCCCCGATGCCGAGCAGCGCCGCCGCCTGCTCGACGCGCGCGCGCACCTCGGCGCGCGGCGTGCCGCGCATGCGCAGGCCGAACGCCATGTTGTCGAACACGCTCATGTGCGGGTAGAGCGCGTAGTTCTGGAACACCACCGCCACGTCGCGATCCCGGGGCGCGACGCCGTCGACGCGCCGGCCGCCGATCCAGAGCTCGCCTTCGCTCGGCTCTTCCAGCCCGGCGACGATGCGGAGCGTCGTCGTCTTGCCGCAGCCCGAGGGGCCGACCAGCACCAGCAGCTCGCCTTCGGCGACCTCGAGGTCCATGGCGCTCACGGCGTCACGCGCCTCGCCCTCGAAGCGCTTGCGCACGCCGCGCAGGAGGAGCTTCGGCACGCCCGCTAGCCCTTCACCCCGCCCGCGCCCCAGCCGGCGACGAGCGAGCGCTGCACGAAGAGGAACATCGCGAGCACCGGCACCAGCACCACCATGCCCGCCGACATGATCATGCCCCAGTCGACGACCGAGGCGTTGTAGAGGTCGGCGATGCCCACCGGCAGCGTCTTCAGCTCGTCGGCGCTGATCAGCACGCGCGCGAAGATGTAGTCGTTCCAGGCGAGGATGAAGGTGAAGGTCGCGGTGGCGATCACCCCCGGCAGCGCGAGCGGCAGCACCACGCGCGCCACGGCCTGCGCGCGGCTCGCCCCGTCGGTGAGCGCCGCCTCCTCGAGCTCGGCGGGGATGCCCTGGAAGTAGGTGCGCAGCAGCCACAGCGCGAAGGGCAGGCAGAACGCGGTGTAGGCAAGGACGAGGCCCAGGTGCGTGTTGATCAGCCCGAGCGCGCGCATCAGCACGTAGAACGGGATGATGATCATGATCGGCGCGAACATGTAGGTGAAGAGGATGGTCGCCGAGATCGCCTCGCGGAAGCGGAAGCGGTAGCGCGTCAGGCCGTAGGCGCCGGGCACCGCCACCGCGAGCGTGAGCACCACCGTGCCCGAGGCGACCAAGAGGCTGTTGGCGAGGTAGGTGGCAAAGCGCGTCTCGGCGAAGAGCCGTGCGAGGTTCTCGAGCGTGACGCTCGCCGGCAGGAGCGTCGGCGGCGAGACGAAGATCTCGCGCGCCGGCTTGAACGCTGTGGCGATCATCCAGGCGAAGGGAAAGGCGACGAAGAAGACGAGCGCCGCCACCGCGCACCAGAGCGCCGCGCGCCTCACAGCTTCTCCTCGCGGCGCCAGAGGCGGAAGTAGACCGCGGCGGCGGCGACCAGCATCAGGAACATGATCACCGCCATCGCCGAGCCGCGGCCGGCCTCGTACCAGGCGAAGGTGCGCTGGTAGGTGTATACCGGCAGCGTGCGGATGTAGGTCTCGGCGCCCCCGCCCTGGATCATGAGCCAGGGCGTGTCGAACTTGGTGAACATCCAGATCGAGCGCAGCAGCACCACGACGAAGAGCACCGAGGCGAGCTGCGGCAGCGTAACGTGGATGAACCGGCGTAGCGCGTTCGCGCCGTCGACCTTCGCCGCCTCGTAGAGCTCGGGCGCGATGGTCTGCAGCCGCGCGAGCACCGCGAGCACCACGAACGGAAAGAACTGCCACACGCTCACCAGGATGAGCGAGACCATGATCCACTCGTGGCCCATCCAGCTCACCGGCTCGCCGATCAGGCCCGCGGCCTCGAGGGCGTGGTTCACCAGCCCGAACTGGGCGTTGAGCAGCCACTTCCAGATGACTACAGCGATCACCGTCGGAACCACGTAGGGGAAGATGGTGAGCGCGCGCACCAGGCCGCGCCCCGGGAAGGACTGGTGCAGGATGAGCGCCGCGGCGACGCCGAGGACGAGCTGCAGCGCGATGGTGGAGAGCGAGTAGACGAGCCCGAGTCGGAGCGAGCGCCAGAACTCCTCGTCGGCGGCGATCGCGAGGTAGTTGGCGAGCCCGACGAAGCTCTGCTCGGGGAAGAACGAGTGCTTGCTGAAGAGGCTGATCCAGATCCCGTAGGCGACGGGATAGAGGGTCAGCACCGCGAGGAGGAGCAGCGCGGGCAGGACGAGCGCTGCGCCCGTCCCGCCGGAAGCTCGACGCCGCACCGCCGCTCGGGCTACTTGAGGTAGCCCTTGGGCTTCAGCATCGCCTCGAGCCGGCCCTGCGCGCGCGCGGCCGCCTCGCGGGCCGGCTTACCCTCGAGCGCCACCTCCATCACCATGTCGCGCATGATGCCGCTGCCCAGCACTTCCATCAGGTAGGGCTTGGAGTTCATGTCCTCCCAGTCGACGACGAGCGTGGGCTTGCCCTGGTCCTTGTTGAGGTAGTGCTCCTGCACCTCGATCCAGCTCTTCCAGCGCTGGATCATCGGCGTCGCCTGGTAGTCGCGATCGGCGCGGAGCGACTTGGTGATGGGGAAGAAGTGGATCGGCACCGTCTGGATGTACTCGAGGTAGTTCTCCTTCTGGTAGAAGAACTTGAGAAAAGCGATGGCCTCCTTCGGGTTCTTCGCGCCCTTGAAGAGCATCCAGGGCTCCTCGTCGACCTGCGCCGCCGGCTCCTTTCCGCTCGGGCCGTGCGGCTTCACCCACACGTCGAAGGTGTCGGCGTTCGCCATCTCTTTGGGCGCGCCCTTCTCGATGAGCGACGCCCCGCGGCCGTAGCCCTGGTACATCATCGCCGCCTTCTGCCCGTAGAGGTTGGTGAAGGTCTCGAGATAGCCGTGCCCCTCCCAGCCCTTGGGCGCGTAGCGCGTGAGCTCGCGGATGAATTCCAGCGTCTCGATCATCTGCTTCGAGGTCATCTGCGGGCGGTTCTGCTTGTCGAAGAGAACGCCGCCGTTCGCCTTGATGAGCTCGCCGAGCAGGATGTTGACGAACAGGTTGTCGCCCGGAATGGTGATGCCGGCCATGCCTTGCGCGCTGAACGCCTTGGCGTTGGCGATGAGGTCGGCCCAGGTCCTGGGCGGCTTGAGACCCAGCTTCTGCGCGAGGTCCTTGCGGTAGATGAGGAGCGAAGTTCCCGCCGCGTGCACCAGGCCGTACTGGCTCTTGCCGACGCGGCAGACGCGCTTCACCTGGTCCCAGATGTTCGCCTCGCCGATCGCGCTCACGACCTCGTCGAGGGGCAGCAGCAACCCCTTCGACTGCAGCGCCGCGCAGGTGATGGGCTGACCGTGCGAGAGCTCCGGCGGGCTGCCGGCCGCGAGCGAGGACATGATGCGCGGCTCGAGATCGCCCCAGGCGAGCGCCTCGACCTCGACCTTGACGCCGGGGTTCTTCGCCTCGAAGCGCTTGGCGATGTTGCGCATCGCCTCCTGCGAGTTGGGCTGGGTCTCGGTGTGCCAGACGCGGATGACCTTCTGCTGGGCATTCGCGTGAAGGCCGAGCGAGAGTAGAGCGAGGACCGCCAGCGCGCGCAACATGGCTAGACTCCTTTCACGAAAACGAGATTGGACTTCGAGGCCTTCTGCCGGCTCAAATCGCGCTGGCGGCGTGGCGATTGTCGTCGCGCTCGCGCAAGCCGAAGCCGCGAACGACGACAAGCCGGTGCAGCGCATCACTTTCCTCCTCCTCCAGGGTGAAAGTAGTCGGTGGTCCGACCTCGGGCCAAGGTATAGCGCCTGCGCAGGCGATGTCAATACGCGTGGCTAAAGGGTGACAGTCACCGGTTCCACGCGGAGAGCGCCGACAATCGACGGCGCGTTGAGGAAGATCAAAGCGTGAAGCAGGCGATGGCCTACGCTTGGCTTCTTCCATCCACAGTCCATAGCCGAGGGAGCCATGAGCAAAGGCCGCCGCACTACCCATCGCAGCTCGACCGGAACGAAGCTTTACGCAGTCCGCGACGCCAAAGGCAGGTTCAAGGACATCCAGACCTACAAGCGCGCGCATGGCGCGGATCTGAAGCGCAAGGGGAAGGACGAGGTCGCGCGCGGCTGACCCGGGAACGATTCACGAAGGACGAGCACGACTCACTTCTCTCACGGAGGAAACCATGCAGCAGCAGCTCATCCAGCAACTCTCGCAACGCGTCGGCATCCCGCCCGACAAGGCCGAAGCCGCCATCAATACCGTAGTCGGATACTTGAAGGAGCACCTCCCTGGCCCGGTCGGCTCGCAGCTCGACAAGCTCATCTCCGGCGAGGAGGGGCAGGGCGGCGTGCTCTCGCAAGCCGCCCAGAGCCTCGGCGGCATGTTCGGCAAGAAATAGCCGCCACGCATTGCCCGGCTAAGTGGTGACAGTCACCATTTAGCCGTTATCTCGATCCAATTTCGATCGGAGGTCCGTGCCCGTTGGGGCTCCGTCCCCGAATTTCATCTCC
>DATFEI010000210.1:0-13022 GCA_035251315.1 Burkholderiales bacterium
ACGAATGGCGGCTCGTGCCCACGGCCGACGTGAATACCACGTTTGCGCTCGCGCTGTCGGTGTGGCTACTCATGATCTTCTTCGCCATTGCGGTCAAGGGCCTCGGCGGCTGGATCCACGAGCTCACTTGCACACCGTTCGGGGTAAAACCCTGGGCCGCCGCGCCTTTCCTCGTCATGTTCAATCTCCTTTTCAACCTCATTGAATACGTTTCAAAGCCGCTGTCGCACTCGCTGCGGCTTTTCGGCAACATGTACGCGGGAGAGATCATCTTCCTGCTCCTGTGGCTGTGGGCGGCGACCGGCCTGGTCGGCGCCATCTTCGCGGTGCCGCTGGCGCTCGGCTGGGCGATCTTCCACATCCTCATTGTCGTGCTGCAGGCCTACATCTTCATGATGCTCACCGTCGTCTACATCGCGCTCGCGCACGAGCATCACTGACCGTCATCCAACATTTCAATCGCTCAGGAAAGGACAAGTACCGATGGAAAAACTGCAGCTTCTGGCGATGATCCAGGCCTACACCGGCATTGGCATCGGCCTCATGATCGGCGTCGGCGCCGCCGGTGCCTGCATCGGCGTGGGCATCATGTGCAGCCGCTTCCTCGAGGCGGCGGCGCGCCAGCCGGAACTCACCAACTCTCTGCAGGCGAAGGTGTTCCTGCTGCTCGGCCTGATCGACGCCTCGTTCATCATCGGCGTGGGCCTCGCGATGATGTTCGCTTTCGCCAACCCGCTGATCCTCCCCGAGTTCCGCTAGAGGACCCTCCGTTTAGCAGAAAGACGGAACATGAACATCAATATCACTCTGGTCGCGCAGGCGGTCACCTTCGCACTGCTCATCTGGTTTACGGTGAAGGTGGTGTGGCCGTACATGCTGCGCGCGATCGAGGCGCGGCAGAAGACGATCGCCGACGGGCTCGCGGCGGCCGAGGAGGGAAAGCGCTCGCTCGAGCTTGCCAGCCAGCGCTCCGACGAGGAGATTCGCAACGCGCGCGAGCGCGCCGCTGAGCTCCTGTCGCACGCGGAGAAGCGCGCGGCCCAGCTCGTCGAGGAAGCGAAGAACGCCGCCAAGGAGGAAGGCAACCGCGAGAAGGCGGCGGCCAAGGCGGAGATCGAGCAGGAGATGACGCGCGCGCGCGAGCAGCTGCGCGACCACGTGGCTTCGCTCGCCGTGGCCGGCGCCGAGAAGATCCTGCGACGCGAGGTCGACGCCAGGGCGCACGGCGAGCTCCTCGAGTCGTTGAAGCGGCAGCTGTAATGGCCGAGCCGAGCACCGTGGCGCGCCCGTACGCCGGAGCGGCGTTCAACCTTGCCGTCGAAACGGGAACGCTCGCCAAGTGGTCCGAGACGCTTGCCGCGCTCGGGCTCGTCGCCGTCGACGAGCGGGTGCGCGCCGCAGCCGCCGACCCGAACCTGACCGATGGGCAGGCCGCGGGCCTCTTCATCTCCATCCTTTCCGGGCGGCTCAGCGGCGATGCGGAGAATTTCGTGCGCGTGCTCGCCGAGAACGGCAGGCTCGCCCTGCTGCCCGAAATCCGCACCCAGTTCGAGGCGTTGAAGAACGAGCACGAGGGCGTGCTGGAGGCCGAAATCCATGCAGCGTTCCAGCTCTCCGATTCCCAGCTCGCCGACCTGACGCAGCGCCTCGAGAAGAAGACTGGGCGCAAGGTGCGAACCAAAGTGCAGATCGACAAGGACCTCATCGCCGGCGTACGGCTCGTCCTCGGTGACAAGGTCATCGACGGCTCGGCGCGCGCGCAGCTCGGCGCGCTCGAGACGGCGCTGAAAGCTTAGGAGCTTCGATGCAACTCAATCCTTCCGAAATTTCCGAACTGATTAAGAGCCGCATCCAGAACCTGGACGCCGGCGCGCGCGTGCGCACGCAGGGGACCGTGGTGTCGGTCACCGACGGCATCTGCCGCATCCACGGCCTGTCGGATGTGATGCAGGGCGAGATGCTGGAATTCCCGAAGAATACGTTCGGCCTCGCGCTCAACCTGGAGCGCGACTCGGTCGGCTCGGTGATCCTCGGCGAGTACACGCACATCACCGAGGGCGACACGGTAAAGACCACGGGCAAGATCCTTTCGGTGCCCGTCGGTCCGGAGCTGCTCGGCCGAGTGGTGAATTCGCTCGGCCAGCCGATCGACGGCAAGGGGCCGATCAACGCCAAGATGACCGACGTGATCGAGAAGGTGGCCCCGGGCGTGATCGCGCGTCAGTCGGTATCGCAGCCGGTGCAGACCGGGCTGAAGGCGATCGATTCCATGGTGCCGATCGGCCGCGGCCAGCGCGAGCTCATCATCGGCGACCGCCAGACCGGAAAGACAGCGGTTGCGGTCGACACGATGATCAACCAGAAGGGCAAGGACCTTTTCTGCGTCTACGTCGCCATCGGGCAGAAGGCGTCCACCATCGCGAACGTGGTACGCAAGCTGGAAGAGCACGGCGCCATGGCCTACACCATCGTGGTGGCGGCGTCGGCTTCGGAGTCGGCCGCGATGCAATACATCGCGCCGTACTCGGGGTGCACCATGGGCGAGTACTTTCGCGACCGCGGGCAGGACGCGCTCATCATCTACGACGACTTGACCAAGCAAGCGTGGGCGTATCGGCAGGTGTCACTGCTCTTGCGGCGGCCGCCGGGACGCGAAGCGTACCCGGGCGACGTGTTCTATCTCCACTCGCGCCTGCTCGAGCGCGCGGCGCGCGTCAACGCCGAGTACGTCGAGAAGTTCACCAAGGGCGCGGTTAAGGGCAAGACCGGCTCGCTCACCGCGCTGCCCGTGATCGAGACCCAGGCGGGCGACGTCACGGCGTTCGTGCCGACGAACGTCATTTCGATTACCGACGGACAGATCTTTCTCGAAACCGATCTTTTCAACGCTGGCATCCGCCCCGCCATCAACGCCGGCATCTCGGTGTCGCGCGTCGGCGGCGCGGCGCAGACCAAGATCATGAAGCGGCGCGACACCGGCGGGGGCGTGCGCCTCGCCCTTGCTCAATATCGTGAGCTGGCGGCGTTCGCGCAGTTCGCGAGCGACCTGGATGAGGCGACCCGCAAGCAGCTCGAGCGCGGGCGGCTGGTCACCGAACTGATGAAGCAGCCGCAATACCAGCCGCTGCAGGTCTGGGAAATGGCGCTCACGCTCTTCGCGGTGAACAACGGCTACTTCGACGACATCGAGGTCAAGAAAGCCCTGGCTGCCGAGAAGTCCATGCGCGATTACATCAAGGAGAAGTACGCCGCGGTGGTGAAGACCATGGAAGACAAGAAGGACCTGTCCGCCGACGATGAGAAGGCGCTGCACGAGGCGATCAAGGACTGGAAGAAGAACGGTAGCTTCTGATGCCGGGCACTAAGGAAATCCGCCTCAAGATCCGCAGCGTGCAAAACACGCGCAAGATCACCAAGGCAATGGAAATGGTGGCGGCCTCGAAGATGAGGAAGGCGCAGGACCGAATGCGCCACGCCCGCCCGTACGGCGAGAAGATCCGCAACGTCGCGGCACATATCTCTCACGCCAACCCGGAATACCGCCATCCGTTCCTCCTCGACCGCGACACGGTGAAGCAGGTCGGCATCATTATCATCACCACCGACAAGGGCCTGTGCGGGGCGCTCAACACCAACCTGCTGCGCATGGTTCTCGCGCAATACAAGCAGTGGCAGGTCGAAGGCGAGGAGATCGAGGTCTGCACGCTCGGCAACAGGGGCCTGGGCTTTATGCAGCGCCTCGGCGCCAAGATCATCTCGCAGGCGGTCCAGCTCGGTGACCGCCCTCAGATGGAGAAGCTGATCGGCGCGGTAAAAGTGATGCTCGACGGCTACACCTCGAACCGGTTCGACCGCCTTATGCTCGCCTACAACCGCTTCATCAACACCATGAAGCAAGAGCCGGTGATCGAGCAGCTGCTTCCGCTCTCCGGCGAGAGGCTCGGCGCGCCCGAAACGGTCTGGGACTACATCTACGAGCCCGAGGCGCGCGCGGTGCTCGATCAGGTCCTGACGCGCTATATCGAGGCGCTCATTTTCCAGGCCGTGGCCGAGAACATGGCTTCCGAGCAGTCGGCGCGCATGGTGGCGATGAAGGCCGCTTCCGACAACGCGGGCGACCTGATCGACGAGCTCACGCTCATCTACAACAAGAATCGGCAGGCGGGGATCACCAAGGAGCTTTCTGAAATCGTCGGCGGCGCTGCCGCCGTTTAGCGGAAACACCTATGGCACAGGCACAAGGAACCATCGTTCAATCCGTTGGCGCGGTGATCGACATCGAGTTTCCGCGCGAGCACATGCCGCATATCTACGACGCTCTCGTCCTGGAAGAGAGCGGCGACAACACGCTAGTCGAGAAAGGGCTCACCTTCGAGGTCGAGCAGCAGCTCGGCGACGGGGTGGTGCGCTGCATCGCCCTCGGCTCCTCCGATGGCCTGCGCCGCGGCATGAAGGTCAAGTCCACCGGCCGACCGATCGCCGTCCCGGTAGGCCGGGGCACGCTCGGTCGCATCATGGATGTGCTCGGGCGCCCGATCGACGAGAAGGGGCCGATCAAGTCCGACGAGCTGCGCGCTATCCACCAGACCGCCCCCAAATTCGACGAGCTCTCGCCGTCGATGGAGCTGCTCGAGACCGGCATCAAGGTGATCGACCTGATCTGCCCGTTCGCCAAGGGCGGAAAGATCGGTCTCTTCGGCGGCGCCGGGGTCGGCAAGACGGTGACCATGCTCGAGCTCATCAACAACATCGCTACCAAGCACGGCGGGCAGTCCGTGTTCGCCGGTGTCGGCGAGCGCACACGCGAGGGCAACGACTTCTACCACGAGATGATCGAGGCGGAAGTGATCAAACTCGACAATCTGCCCGAGTCGAAGGTGGCGATGGTGTTCGGCCAGATGAACGAGCCGCCCGGCAACCGCCTGCGCGTCGGCCTGACCGGCCTCACGATGGCGGAGAAGTTCCGCGACGAAGGGCGCGACATCCTGTTCTTCGTCGACAATATTTACCGCTACACGCTCGCGGGCGTGGAAGTCTCGGCGCTCCTCGGGCGCATGCCGTCCGCGGTCGGCTACCAGCCTACGCTCGCCGAGGAAATGGGACGGCTGCAGGAGCGCATCGTCTCCACCAAGGTCGGCTCCATTACCTCGGTACAGGCGATCTACGTACCGGCCGACGACCTAACCGACCCGTCGCCCGCGACCACCTTCGCACACCTCGACGCCACCGTCGTGCTGTCGCGCGACATCGCTTCGCTCGGCATCTACCCCGCGGTCGACCCGCTCGACTCGACCTCGCGCCAGGTCGATCCCAACGTGATCGGCGAAGAGCACTACAGCACGACGCGCGGCGTGCAGGCGGTGCTGCAGCGCTATAAGGAGCTGCGCGACATCATTGCCATCCTCGGCATGGACGAGCTTTCGCCCGAGGACAAGCTCGCGGTGGCGCGCGCGCGCAAGATCCAGCGCTTCCTCTCGCAGCCGTTCACCGTGGCGCAGAACTTCACCGGCTCCCCGGGCAAGTACGTGCCGCTTGCCGAAACGATCAAAGGCTTCAAGATGATCGTGAACGGCGAGTGCGACGCGTTGCCCGAGCAGGCGTTCTACATGGTGGGACCGATCGAAGAGGCCTTCGAGAAGGCAAAGTCGCTGCAGGAGCCTTCGGCAACGGCGCAATCAGCTACTGCGAAGAAGTAAAGGCCAGTGGCAAACACCATCCACATCGACGTCGTCAGCGCGGAGGAATCTATCTTCTCGGGCGAGGCGGAGTTCGTGGTGCTGCCGGGCGAGGCCGGCGAGCTCGGCATCTATCCGCGCCACACTCCGCTCATTACGCGCATCAGGCCGGGCGCGGTGCGCATCAAGCCGGCGGGCGGGGGCGAGGAGGAGCTCATCTTCGTCGCAGGTGGGATTCTCGAGGTGCAGCCAAAGCTGATCACGGTGCTTGCCGACACCGCCATCCGCGGGCACGACCTCGACGAGGCCAAGGCCAACGAGGCGCTACAGAAGGCCGAGGAGGCGCGCCGCACGGCACGCGACAGGCAGGAAATCGCGGCGGTCGAGAGCGAGGTATCGATGCTTGCGGCGCAGCTGGCCGCGATCCGCAAGATGCGCAAGAAATAGTCCGGAGGGACTAAATTGCGGCTGCAACGGCGGCGCACGGTTGCTGGAACAATCGGGGTCCCCGCGCAGGAGGCTGCATGAAACACATCTTCGACTCCGAGTTTCGCTACCGCCCGAGCTTTGACACGGACGTGCGTAAGACTTTCGAGAAAGCGCGCCGCCAGCAGGTGCGCAGCCGCGATGAAGCCCGCGAAGATGGAACGACCACGCCCGAGCTCAAGGTCAAGGTGCTCAAGCTCGAGCAGCTGAAGAAGGCTAGCAGCAGCTAGCAAGAACCCGCCGCCGCGGCCCGCGCGCGCGGTACTCGAGCTCGACGCGCAGCGTTTCGCCCGCCCCGATGGGCGTCGTGCGCTCGACTACGCTTGCGCCGTGCCTGAGCGTGAGCAGCGCCGGCTCGGGTGCGCCGATGCCCCGCGTGAAGCTCAAGCGCTCGAGCACCGCGTTCTGCGGCAGGCGGAAGAGATAGACGCCGGAGACCGGCTCATCAAACGGGTTGTGGTAGGCCTCGGCGAGCCGCAGGTGGCCTTCTTCTTCCGACTCGCGTTGGGTGAACAGCAAGGGCGCTTTCGCCAAGCCCGCGCCCCGTTCAAGGAGCAGGCTGCCGTCGTCCGCGTAGGCCGGCGCTGCGAGCAGCATGGCCACTGCGGCCAGGGCCACTGCCACTGCGATGCCGAGCGCTGAGGCAAGGGCAAGCAGCGCGAGCAGCGGCAAGGCAGGTTTGGGCGGTTGTTCGATGTCCATGGCGTCGGCGTTATGGCATCCATTGAAAGCAATGAAGCCTCGCCCATGGAGTCGAGACGCGGACAAAGCGGCGAATAATTCTGGCAAACCGCGGGCGTCGGCCGGCGCGCATCGTGTTCGCGCTATAGTCGCCGCCATGTCGCACCGCATCGCCATCGTCGAGGATGAACCGGCCATCCGCGCGAACTACGCGGAGGCGCTACGCAAGCACGGTTTCGAGGTCGCCGCGTACGCGGGTCGCGCCGAGGCGTTAGCCGCCATGAAGACCCGGCTGCCCGATCTTGCCCTTATCGACATCGGGCTTGGCGCCGACGTCGACGGTGGGTTCGCACTTTGCCGCGAATTGCGCGCCCTGTCCGCCGCGCTGCCCATCATCTTCCTCACCGCGCGCGACAGCGACTTTGATGCGGTTGCCGGGTTGCGCCTCGGCGCCGACGATTACCTGACCAAGGACGTGAGCCTGCCTCACCTGCTTGCGCGCATCGCTGCACTGTTCCGCCGCGCCGAGCTCTCCGCCGATCCTGAGACGGTGCCGGAGCGACTGGAGCGCGGCGCGCTCGCCATCGACCTCAAACGCTTCACGGTTACGTGGGGCGGCGTGGCGGTGCCGCTGACGCTCACGGAGTTCTGGATGGTGCATGCGCTCGCCAAGTTCCCCGAGCACGTCAAAACCCGCGAGCAGCTGATGCGCGAGGCGAACCTGGTGGTCGACGACGGCACGATCACTTCTCACGTCAAGCGCATCCGCAGAAAGTTCATCGCCGTCGACCCGGCGTTCGACGCCATCGACACGGTATACGGCATGGGATATCGCTGGCAGGCATGAAGCGGCTGCGCTTCAGCCTGCGAGTCAAGCTCGCGCTGGTGCTGCTTGCCCTGGCCGCGCTGCCGCTCGCCGGAATCCTGTACGTAAACGAAGTCGAGCGCTTTCTGCTGCAGGAGCAGGAGCAATCGCTCCTTGCCGTGGCGCGCGCGGTCGCGACGGCACTGCACGAGCGTCCGCAGCTGCTCGCGAGCGCCTCCGGGCGCGACGACGAAGTTGACGCCATCTTGCTCGGCTTGCAGCGCGCCTCCTCGCGGATCTGGGTGGTGGATGGACGCTACCAGGTCATCGCCGCGGCCGGGAGCCTGCGGCGGGCGGCCGAAGTCGCCTTGGAAGCACCCTGGTGGCAGCCCCTGGTGAGCGTTTCCTTCGGCTGGCTTATCCCCCGGCCGACCGAAGACTTTGCCGAGGGCCAGGTGGAAGACGTGCTCGCCACGGGTTGGGACGTCGCGGCGGCGCTGCAGGGCACCCCGGCGACGCGTGCGCGGCACACGCGCGACGGGCGAGCGGTCGTGATTTCGGCCGCGCACCCGATTTGGAGCGGCGACGAGGTCGCGGGCGCCGTCGTGACCGAGGAAACGACCAATTCGGTGATGTCGGTGAAGAGCGCCGCGCTCGAGCGGCTGCTGCTGCTAACGCTGGCCGCCGTTGCGGGCGCAGCGGTTTTGCTTATGGCTTTCGCCACGCGGCTCTCGGTGCGCATCCGGCGCCTGCGCGACGAGGCGGAGTCGGCGATCGACGCGCGCGGGCGAATCACGCGCCTCACTGCCGGCTCCAACGCGGGCGACGAGATCGGCGACCTTTCGCGCAGCTTCTCCGCGGTGCTCGAGCGCCTCGCCGAGCACCATGCCTACCTCGAGTCGATGGCCGGGCGTTTGTCGCACGAGCTGCGCACGCCGATCGCAGTGGTGCACTCGTCGCTTGAGAACCTGAAGCTCTCCGGCGAAGACTCCGCCCGATACATCGAGCGCGCCGAGCAGGGGCTCGCTCGCCTGGGGCGGATCCTGGAGCGCATGACCGAGGCATCGCGCCTCGAGCAGAGCCTGAGCGGCGTCGAGCGTATCCGCTACGACCTCTCAGCGGTCGTGCGCGGCTGCGTCGAAGGCTACCGCCTGGCGTATCCGCACTCGGCTTTTGTTCTGGAGCTGCCGCCGGGCCGCCTCGAGGTGCAAGGCTCACCCGACCTTGCGGCGCAGCTCCTCGACAAGCTGATCGAGAACGCGGTGGACTTCAGCCATCCCGGCGCGCCGGTGCGGGTCACCCTGGAGCAGAGCGATGGCGCGGCCTCGCTTACCGTGTCGAACAAGGGGCCGCTTTTGCCCGATAGGATGCGAACGCGGCTTTTCGAGTCAATGATCTCGGTGCGCGACGCGCCCGGCGCTGCGACCCCGCATCTCGGTCTGGGGCTCTACGTGGCGCGCCTCATCGCCCAGTTCCACGACGGGACGATCGCCGCCTCCAACCTCGCGAGCAGCGACGGCGTCGCGGTGGGCGTGCGCTTTCCGCTCGCATGAAGTACGACCTCCTCGTGATCGGCGGAGGCATCAACGGCGCTGGCATCGCGCGGGACGCCGCTGGCCGCGGCCTGTCCGTGATACTGGTCGAGAAGGCCGATCTCGCCGGCGC
The DNA here is from genome assembly GCA_035251315.1 of Burkholderiales bacterium. Taxonomy (GTDB): domain Bacteria; phylum Pseudomonadota; class Gammaproteobacteria; order Burkholderiales; family SG8-39; genus SCGC-AG-212-J23. The sequence continues at coordinate 9,313 of DATFEI010000210.1, forward strand.
CACGTCGTCCGCATCGTCGAAGCTGATCCACGGTGGCTTGCGCTATCTCGAGCAGTTCGAGTTCCGTTTGGTCGCCGAAGCGCTCGCCGAGCGGGAGATTCTGCTGCGCATCGCTGGGCACCTCACGTGGCCGACGCGCTTCGTCGCGCCGCACCTTCCGGGGCTCCGCCCGCGCTGGATGATCCGCGTCGGCCTTTTCCTGTACGACCATCTCGCGCGCCGCTCGCTGCTGCCCGGATCACAAGCGGTGCGGCTCGACCGTCCGCCCTATTCGTCTGCGCTGCGCCCGGAGCTCAGGCATGGCTTCGTGTTCTCAGATTGCCGTGTCGACGACGCACGCCTGGTCGTGGCGAACGCGCTGGATGCTGCGCAGCGCGGAGCGCGCATTCTGACGCGAACCGAGCTCATTTCGGCTAAGCGTTGCGGCGATGCCTGGAATGCGGAGCTCTCCAGCGGCGAAGTGGTGCAGGCGCGCGCACTAGTCAATGCAGCGGGCCCGTGGGTCAAGGCAGTGCTGAACCGTAATCTCGCACAGCCGACGCACGACGCGGTGCGGCTGGTGAAAGGCAGCCATATCGTGCTGCCGCGCCTCTACGATGGCGAGCACGCGTTCATACTGCAGAATGATGACGGGCGCGTCATCTTCATGATTCCGTTCGAGGATCGGTTCACGCTGGTGGGCACCACTGACGTCGACTACGACGGCGACCCGGGAACGCCAACGGCAAGCGAGGCGGAGGCTGACTACCTGTGCCATGCGCTCGGGCGCTATCTCGCCCGTCCTCCTGCGCCTTCGGAGGCGCTGTGGAGCTACGCCGGCGTGCGGCCGCTTTACGACGACGGCTCGGCCGATCCTTCAGCCATCACGCGTGACTATACGTTGCGGGTGGACGACGGCGCTGGGCGAGCGCCGGTGCTTTCAGTATTCGGCGGCAAGATCACCACATACCGGCGGCTTGCGGAGCAAGCACTCGAGAAGCTCGCGCCATGCTTCCCGGCGCTCAAGCCGCCCTGGACGGCGCAGGTCTCGCTTCCGGGCAGCGATTTCGAGAGCCGAGATGCGGCAAAGCGCGAGCTGGCCGAGCACTACCCCCATGTGCCGCCGCAGGTGTTGCAAGGGGTGTTCAGGCGCCACGGAACGGCCGCGGCCCAGGTACTTGGCGACGGGCGGCTTGGAGAGGACTTTGGCGCGGGACTTACCGAGCGCGAGGTGGCGCATTTCATGGAGCGGGAGTGGGCGCGCTCGGCTGAGGACGTGCTCTGGCGGCGCACCAAGTGCGGCCTGCACATGACGCAGGCGCAATGCGCTCGCGTCGCGCGGGTGGTCGGCCGATGAGACCGCTCGCGGAGCTCGACGCACGAAACGTGCGCGCGGTGCTCGTCGATATAGACGATACCTTGAGCACGCGAGGCCGGCTTACCGCGCAAGCTTACGGCGCGCTCGAGCGTTTGCAGCTCGGCGGGCTTCGGGTCGTGCCGGTCACCGGGCGTCCGGCCGGATGGTGCGACCACATCGCGCGGATGTGGCCGGTGGATGCCGTCGTGGGCGAGAACGGCGCCTTCTACTTCTTCTACAGCGGCAACCGCCTGCACAAGCGCTTCTGCGACGATCCGCAAAGCCGGGCAAAAAAGCGCGCACGCCTGGACGCCATCGCTGCGCACATCATCGCCGCGGTACCGGGGTGCGCGCTGGCTTCCGACCAGCCTTACCGGGAGACCGATCTCGCGATCGATTACTGCGAGGACGTGCCGCCGCTGTCGCTCGAGGCGGCGAGCCGCATCGCGGAGCTGATGCGCGAAGCGGGCCTTACCGCCAAGGTGAGCTCGATCCATGTCAACGGCTGGTTCGGCGATTACGACAAGCTCGCCATGACGAGGCGGCTTTTCGCCGAGCGCTTCGCTATGGACCTCGGCGCCGCGAACCGCGAGGTGGTGTTCGCCGGCGATTCGCCCAACGACTCGTCGATGTTCGGCTTTTTCGAAAACTCGGTCGGGGTTGCAAACGTCCGGCGGTTCGAATCGCACCTCTGCCACGCGCCAAAGTACGTAACGGGCGCGGCCTGCGGTGCGGGGTTCGCGGAGCTCGCCGAGCACCTCCTGCGTCGCTGAGGTGCGACTCGCGTCATAGGCGCGCGACGCAAGGCTGAGCGTGCCGGACCATGGCGCGCCCGAGCGGTCTTAACGACACACGCGACTATAGTGGTCGCGACCGCCACCATGCGCGCGCCGCTGCTCATCAGCCTTCTCCTCGCCAGCGCGCCGGCGCTCGCACAGCCTGCCGGCTTCCCCGCGCTCGACCGCAACGGCGACGGCTACCTGTCGCGGGTCGAAGCGCTCGCGGACCAGGAGATTTACAAGCGCTTCGCGCAGTTCGACGCCAACGGGGATCGCCAACTCTCAGCTACCGAATACCTCGCCGCGCGCGAGGACAACCAAAGACGCGCCCGGCACGATGCAGCGCTTACCGCGCGGGTCAAGGCTGCGCTCAGCACCGAGCGCGGCATCCGCGCGGGAGCGATCGCGGTCGAGACCTACGAAGGCCGGGTGCAGCTCTCGGGCTTCGTGCCGTTGCCGGACATGGCATCACGCGCCGGCCGTGTCACCGCCGGCGTGAACGGCGTGCGTAGCGTGCACAACAACATCACGGTCAAGTAGACTGCGGCCCGATGCCGGGGCCTCTGGAAGGAGTTCGGGTTCTTGACCTGACGCGCGTGCTGGCGGGCCCCTGGGCCGCGCAGAACCTGGCCGATCTGGGCGCGGAGGTCATCAAGCTCGAGCGCCCCAAGAAAGGCGACGATTCGCGCGCGTTCGGTCCGCCCTGGCTCAAGAACGCGCAGGGCCGCGACACCTCAGAATCGGCGTACTTCGCCTGTGCCAACCGAGGCAAGAAATCGCTGACGCTCGACCTCGCGCATCCGCGCGGCCAGGCGATCGCGCGAGAGCTGGCGGCGAAATGCGATGTATTACTCGAGAATTTCAAGTTCGGCGACCTCGACCGCTACGGCCTTGGCTACGCACAGCTGCGCGAGGTGAACCCCGGCCTTATCTACTGCTCCGTGACCGGCTTCGGGCATACGGGCCCTTGGCGCGAGCGGCCGGGCTACGACTTCATGATCCAGGGAATGGGCGGGCTGATGAGCATTACCGGCGAGCGCGACGACCGTCCCGGGGGAGGGCCGCAGAAGGCCGGCATTCCGATCGCCGACCTGATTACCGGGATGTACGCGAGCATCGCCGTCTGCGCCGCGCTCGCGCACCGCGCGAACACTGGCGTCGGCCAGCATCTCGATCTGGCGCTGTTCGATTCACTCGTCGCGGTGCTCGCGAACCAGGGAGGGAATTACCTGGCGACAGGCAAGCCTCCCGGGCGGCTGGGCAACGACCACCCCAACATCGCTCCCTACCAGGTGTTCCGCACCGCCGACGGAAGCCTCATCCTCGCTTGCGGCAATGACAACCTGTTCCGCAAATTCTGCGAGGTCGCTGGCTGCCTGGCGCTTGCCGATGACTCTCGCTTCGCCAGCAACGGCAAGCGCGTGGAGAACCGGGTCGAGCTGACCCGGCTGCTCAACGAAGTTTTTTTGAAAAGACCCACTGAAGAATGGATCGCACGCCTCGAAGCCGCAGGGGTGCCGTGCGGGCCGATCAACGACCTTTCGCAGGTCTTCAGTGAGCCGCAGGCGCTCGCGCGCGGGCTGAGGATGGAGCTG
>DATFEI010000103.1:0-11579 GCA_035251315.1 Burkholderiales bacterium
CCAGCCGTCGCGCCGGCCGAGGAACTCGTGCGACAGGCCGAAGCGCAGCGCGGGATGCTTCGGCAGGTCGGACACCTTGCGCACCGACAGCCGCTCGGCGTCCTTGCGCCGCATCCCGAGGGCATAGCTGTTGCTGAAGCCAAGAGGAGTGGACGCAGCGAGGCCGAGCGCCGCGAGCTGGCGATTGATCTGCGAAAGATCAAGCCGCTCCTCGGACTTGAGAATCTCGCGCGCGATGGTGCCGGTGTACTCGGGATAGACGTCGATGGAGCCCGCCTTGAGCGCCTCGAGCAGGATCGCCGTGTTTCCCAGCCCCGGCTTGTGCGTCCCGCCCACGGTCTGGCTGATGATCTCGCCAAGGATGAAGGACTCGGTGAAGCGCTTCGAGCCGACCGTCAACTGCTGCGCGCCCGCGCTAGCCGGCGTCCAGATCAACAGTGCGCAAATTGCGGCGAGCTTTCTCATCTCGGCCTCCAAGGAACTGCAGCCGGGCGAGGCTGGCGTACAGGCCGCCCTGGCGCATGAGCTCGGCGTGCGTACCTTGCGCGACTATTGCGCCGCGCTCGAGCACCACGATGCGCCCGGCAGTCTGCACGGTGGCGAGCCGGTGCGCGATGACCAGCGTCGTGCGGCCTTTCTCCAGCGCTTCCAGCCCCTGCTGCACCAGGCGTTCGGCAGCGGCGTCGAGCGAGCTCGTCGCCTCGTCGAGCAGCAGGATCGGGCGGTCGGCGAGCAGCGCGCGCGCGATCGACACGCGCTGCTTCTGTCCGCCCGAAAGCGTGACGCCGCGCTCGCCGAGCGGCGTGTCGAGGCCCTGCGGCAGGCGCTCGATGAATTCCAGCGCACAGGCCTGCGCGCACGCCGCCGCCACCGCCTCGCGGGTCGCGTCGGGACGCCCGTAGCGCACGTTCTCGAGCACGCTCGCCGCGAAGATGACCGGCTCCTGCGGCACCACCGCGACCAGGCGGCGCGCCGAGCGCGGATCCATATCGCGCAGGTCGACTCCGCCGATGCGCACCGCGCCCTGCTGCGGGTCGTAGAAACGCAAAAGAAGCGCGAACACCGTCGACTTGCCTGCGCCCGAGGGACCGACCAGCGCGACGCGCTCGCCGGGCCCGACCCGCAGGCTGAAGCGCTCGAGGGCTGCGATGCCGGGGCGCGCGGGATAGGCGAAGCGCACGCCGTCGAACTCGATGTCGAGCGCGGCGCGCTGCGGCGCCGTTGCCGGCGAAGACGGCGCGACGATGCCCGGCGGCGTCTCGAGCAGCTCGACCAGCCGCTCGGTCGCCCCCGCAGCACGCTGCAGCTCGCCCCAGACCTCGGCCACCGTGCCGGCGCCGGCGGCGACCACCGCGGCGTAGAACACGAATGCCGCGAGCTCTCCCTGCGACATGCGGCCGGCGAGAACGTCGTGGCCGCCGATCCAGAGGATGATCCCCACGGCGCTGAACGCGATCAGGATCACCGCCGCGATCAGGAACGCCTTGTGCGAGATGCGCGCGACTGCGGCGGCGTAGGCCGCCTCGGCGTGGCGCGCGAAGCTCGCGCGGTCCAGGTCCTCGTGCGCGTAAGCATGCACGGTGCGGATCTCGTGTACTGCCTCGTCGACGTAAGCCGCGGCCTCGGCGACGCGGTCCTGGCTCGAGCGCGACAGCCGCCGTACCCGGTGGCCGAGCAATAGCATCGGCGCGAGCGTCGCCGGCACGCCCGCCAGCACGAGAAGCGCGAGCTTCCAGCTCGTCACGAAAAGCATCAGCGCCGCGCCGACCATCATGAGGGCGTTGCGCACAAACATCGACACGCCGTAGCCGATCACCTGCTGAAGCAGCGTGGCATCGTTCGTGAGCCGCGACACCACGTCGCCGGTACGCTCCTTTTCGAAGAAGGCGGGATCGAGCGCGAGAATATGGTCGAACACCGCGCGCCGCAGGTCGGTCACCACGCGCTCGCCCACGCTCATCATGAAATAGAAGCGCGCGCAGGTCGCGGCGGCGAACAGCACCACGACCGCGATCATCGCCACGAGCGCCTGATCCAGGAGCCGAGGCTCGCCGCTGCCAAAGCCGCGGTCGACCACGTGCTGCAGGCCGCGGCCCAGCGCGAGCACGCAGCCGACCGCGACGAGCAACGCGATCACGGCGATCGCGATGCGGCCGCGATACGGCCACAGGAAGCGGGCGATCCGCTTCATCCGGCCGGCGCGAAGAAGCGGATCTGGTTGCGGCCGAGCTGCTTGGCGCGGAAGGTGGCGGCGTCGGCGTTGCGCAGCAGCGCCTCGCCGTCAGCACCGTCGGCCGGAAAGAGCGAGATGCCGATGCTCACCCCGAGCCGCAGGCGCCGGCCGGCGACGCGGAACTCGGGCTGGAGCGCCTGGAGCACCTTCTCGGCCACCACGCGGCAATCGCCGCCGTCCTTCAGGTCGCACACGACGAGCGCGAACTCGTCCGCGCTGGCGCGCGCCAGCGTATCGGCCTTGCGCACGCAGCCGCTCAGGCGCTCGGCGACCTCGCGCAGCAGCGCATCGCCCGCGTCGTGGCCGAGCGCGTCATTGACCTGGCGGAAATCGTCGAGGTGAACCAGCAGCGCCGCCACCATTCGGTCTCGGCGCTCAGCAAGGCGGATTGCCTGCCGCAGCCGGTCGTCGAGAAGTCGCCGGTTCGGCAGGCCGGTGAGCTGGTCGTGGTAGGCGAGAAAGCGGCTCGCCTGCTCTGCGCGGCGCAGCTCGGTGACGTCGGCGATGAGCTCGACGCTGCCGCCGCCGTCGAGACGCCGCAGCGTCCGGCGCAGCCAACGCCCGTCCGCGCTCTGGAATTCGGCCGCATCCTCCGGCGCCGCGGCGGCGAGCCGGGCATAGAGATCGCTGCACGCGATCAGCTTCGCGTCTGCGCTGCGCACCGCAACCGCATCGGGAAAGCTCTTGATCGCCTCGCGCAGCAGCCGCAGCTCGTCGGCCTTGCTCACGCCTTCTCGACTTGCACCCGGCAGTCGTAGAAGGTCGCGCCGCCGCCGATGTCGGTCGTGCGCTGCGAGGTCAGGTTGTTCGCATTGCGGCGGTCGGGCGAGTACTTCTTCCACCACACCGAGGGCGCCACCACCACGCCGGGACGCGGTGCTGCGTTGACACGAGCGCGCAGCCGGTAGCTGCCGCGCTCGTTGAACACGCGCACGATGTCGCCCTCGCCGATGCCGCGGCTGGCGGCATCGCGCGGGTGCATCTCGAGGCAGGGTTCGCGCTCCAGGTCACGGAAGCGCTTCATATTCGCGAACGAGGAGTTCAGGAAGTTCCTCGCCGGCGGCGAGAGGAATGAAAGCGGATATTTTTCCCCGCCTTCGGCGGGCGGGTTATAGAACGGCAGGGGGTCGATGCCCTGCTTCTCCAGCCACGCGCTATAGAACTCGCACTTGCCCGACGGCGTCCGGAAGCCGCCCTGCGCGAAGGGCGCGAAGCGCTGCGGGAGCTCGAGCCGTTGCCAGCCGGCGTCCTTCAACCGTTCCCAGGAGGTGCCGATGAGGGCGCCCCTGAGCGCAGTACGGCAGAGCTCCTCGTCGGAATCGCGGAAACAGGGCTCGTCGAAGCCCATGCGCGCGGCGAGCCGCCGAAACACCTCGGAGTTGGGCAGCGACTCGCCCACCGGTGCGATGGCGGGGTTGTTGGCGAGCATGTACAGGTGCCCGTAGGACTTGTGCACGTCGTAGTGCTCGAGCTGCGTGGTCGCGGGCAGCAGGATATCGGCGTAGTCGGCGGTATCGGTCTGGAAATGATCCATCACCACCGTGAACAGATCCTCGCGCGCGAACCCCGCGATCACTTTCTCGGAGTCGGGGCAAACCGCGACCGGGTTGTTGTTATAGACGATCGTCATGCGCACCGGCGGCTTGGCGAGCGTCAGCGCGTCGCCCAGCTTCGAGTGGTTGATCACCCGCGGGCGCCGGCCGGCGAGAAGATCCGGGCGCTCGAGCGCGGCGTGGTCGAAGCCGTAGAAATCGGCCGTCGTGAGCACGATGCCGCCGGCGGCATCGCGCCACGCGCCCGTGAGCGCCGGCAGGCAGGCGATGGTGCGCGCGGCGATACCGCCTCCGGCGTGGCGCTGCATGCCGTAGTTCAAGCGGATCGCCGCCGGCTTGATCGTGCCGTACTCCCGCGCGAGCTGCACGATTTCTTCCACGGAAACGCCGCACACCTGGGACGCCCAGGCCGGGGAATACTCGTCGAGAACTCTCCTTCTCAGCTTTTCAAAGCCAAGCGTGTAGTTCGAGATGTAATCCTCGTCGAGCAATCCTTCAGTGATCAGCACATGCATCATTCCAAGCGCGAGCGCGCCGTCGGTTCCTGGAAGCAAGGCGATGTGCTGCGTGCATTTCTCGGCCGACAGGCTGCGGTACGGGTCGATCGCCACGATTCTGGCGCCGCGGCGCTTCGCCGCCTGTACGCGCGACCAAAGATGGAGGTTCGAGACCACGGGGTTCGCGCCCCACAACACAATCAGCCGCGCCTCATCGAAGCGCTCCGGATCCATGCCGACCGAGGCGCCGAGCGTCGCCTTGATGCCGGCCTTGCCGGCGCTCGAGCAAAGCGTGCGGTCGAGAAGCGAGGCGCCGAGTTTGTGGAAAAAGCGCCGGTCCATCGACATGTACTGCACCATGCCCATCGTGCCGGCGTAGCTGCACGGCAGGATGGTCTCGGGGTCCTCGGCCGCGAGCACCTTCAGGCGAGCGGCGATTTCGTCAAGCGCCTCGTCCCAACTAATTCTCTTGAACTGGCCAGACCCTTTAGGGCCGGTACGGCGCTGCGGATATAGGAGACGGTCGGGGGCGTAAGTTCGTTCGAGATAGTGCGCGACCTTCGTGCACAGCGTACCCTCGGTGAACGGCATGTCCGGGTCGCCGCGGATCGAGGTCGCGACGCCGTTCTCAACCGTAACCAGCATCGCGCACGTATCCGGGCAGTCGTGCGGGCAAGCAACGCGAACGGTGTTCCGAGCCGCTTCGGCCATGCGGCGATTTTACGCCAGCGCCTCGTCCACGAGCTCGATCCAGTGCCGCACCGGTGTCGCGGTCGCGGCCGCCAGATGCGCCAGGCAGCCGATATTCGCGGTGGCGATCGCCTGCGGCGCGCCCTCGCCTAGCGCGGCGAGCTTGCGCGCGCGCAGCTCCGCAGCGATTTGCGGCTGCAGCAGCGAATAGGTGCCTGCCGAGCCGCAGCACAGGTGCGCGTCGCGTATCGGCGTCAGCTCATAGCCGACGCGCTCGAGCAGCGCCTCGACCTTGCCCCGGATCTGCTGGCCGTGCTGCAGCGAGCACGGCGACTGGAACGCGATGCGGCCGCGCCCAGTGCTTTTAGGCAAATGCTGTGGGTCGACGACCTCGGAAAGGTCTCGGGTCATGTCCGAAATGCGCTCGGCCTTGCCGCGGTAGTTCGCGTCGATCGCCAGCATGTGCGCGTATTCCTTGATCGTGACACCGCAACCGCTCGCGGTAGCCACGATCGCCTCGACCTCGCGTCCCGCGACCAGCGGCCACCACGCCTCGATCAGCGCGCGCATGTCGTCGCGCCCTGCCTCCTGGTAGTTGAGATGGAAGCGCAGCGCGCCGCAGCAGCCCGCGCCCGGGACCTCGACCAGCGACACGCCGATGCGATCGAGCACGCGCGCCGCTGCGGCGTTGATCGACGGCGCAAGCGCCGGCTGCGCGCAGCCGCGCAGCACCACCATTTTTCTAGTGTGACGTGGAGCGGGCCACGCGCCTTGGGGGGATGATTTGGCGGGAACCTTTTTCCTGAGCCCTGAAGGCAGTAAGGGTCTTGCTGCCTGTCCGATTCGCAAAGCGGCCGCGAAAAGCCGGCTGCGCGGCAGGCCGAACGAAAGCGCGGCGCGCTTCAGCCGGTCCCAGGCCGGTCGCCGGGTGTGCTTCTCGACGTAGACGCGGCCGATATCGACCAGCCGGCCGTAACGCACGCCCGAAGGACAGGTGGTCTCGCAAGCACGGCAGGTCAGGCAGCGGTCGAGGTGAAGCCGCGTCTTATCGGTCACCGGCGCGCCTTCGAGCGCGCGCTTCATGAGATAGATGCGGCCGCGAGGGCTGTCGAGGTCGTCGCCGAGCACCTGGTAGCTCGGGCAGGTGGCGGTGCAGAAGCCGCAATGCACGCACTTGCGCAGGATGGACTCGGCCTCGCGCCCCTCGGGCGTATCGCGGATGAAGTCGGCGAGCTGGGTCTGCACCGACGGCTATACTTTTTGCGTGAAGATCTTCGGCTGGCTGATCGTGGCTGCGGCGATCGCGCTCATCGCATACGCGATCTCGCGCTGGCGCCGGCGCTGGCAGGAGCATCGGCGAGCCTCGGAAGAGCGCTTCTCAGCTTTCATCGCGCGGGCAAGACCTGCTGAAGCTTCCGCGCCGCAAGCCGTGCAGCCCGCGCCGGACGCTTCGCTTGCGCCGCAAAAGCTGCTATTCGAAGCCGCCGCGAAAGCCGCCGAGGCAGGCGAGCCGGCGCTCGCGATCCAGCTGTACGCGCGCCTCATCGCGCGCTTCCCGGAAAGCGCTTTCATCGAGCAGGCCCGCGGCGCGGTGCAGGCGCAGAAAGAGCGGCTCGCCAAGCGCTAGAGCTCCGCATAAATCCGCCCGGGATTGAACACGCCGTGCGGATCGAAGGCGGCCTTGAGGCCGCGGTGCAGGCGCGCGGTCACCGGCTCGAGCGGCGCGAAGCAGCCTGCGCTCTTGTCGGCGGCGCGAAAGAGTGTCGCGTGCCCCTTGAGCCGCCGGGCCGCCTCGCGGACGGCGCCGGCTTTTTCGCTCGACTTCAGCCAGCGCAGCGCGCCATTCCATTCCAGGAGCTGCGTTCCTGGGAGATCCACCGGCGGAGCCGACGAGGGGAGCGCAAGCCGCCAGAGCGGCTCCGCTCCGGAAAAGAAGGGATGGGTCTGCTCGCGGATGGCGTTCCAGAGCGATTCCCGTGCCGCGGCTCCGCCGATTTTGGCCGCGGCGGCGCGCACGCCGGGCTCGGAGCCCGACAGGCGCACGCTCAACTCGCCGTCGTGCCACGCGGTTGCGCTGACCGGCAGCGGCTGACCGGCCCAGCGGTTAACGAGCTCGAGCGCGCGCTCGTGCGGCACCTCGAGACGCAGCGTCGCCTCGGCTTGCGGGCGCGGCGCGAGCTTGAGCGATACCTCGGCGATGAGCCCGAGCGTGCCAAGCGAGCCGGCCACCAGGCGCGAGACATCGTAGCCCGCCACGTTTTTCATCACCTGCCCGCCGAAAGCGAGCGCCTGGGCGCGGCCGTCGACGAGCTTTACCCCGAGCACGAAATCGCGCAGCGCGCCGGCCGCGGCGCGCCGCGGCCCGGAAAGCCCGGCGGCGACGCAGCCTCCCACCGTCGCGCCAGCGCCGAAATGCGGCGGCTCGAAAGGCAGGCACTGCCGGTTTTTCCCCAACAGGCTTTCCAGTTCGGATAACGACGTTCCGCAACGCGCCGTGACCACGAGCTCGGTGGGTTCGTAGGAAACGATGCCAGCGTAGCCTTGGGTGTCGAGGATGTCGCCGCGCAGCGCGTTGCCGTAGAAGTCCTTGGTGCCGCCGCCGCGCAGGCGCAGCGCTTTCTTCCCGGCGACAGCGGCCCGGATCCGATCCTGGAAGTCCTGAACAGTCAAAACCGCGGAAGCTCGGGATGCGGCAGCTTGCCGCCGTGCACGCGCATGCGGCCGTATTCGGCGCAGCGCGCAAGCGTGGGCACGGCCTTGCCGGGATTCAGCAGGGACTTCGGGTCGAAGGCGCGCTTCACGCCGTGAAAAAGCTCAAGCTCGGCGGCGCCGAACTGCACGCACATCTGGTTGATCTTCTCCACGCCGACGCCGTGCTCGCCGGTGATGGTGCCGCCGACCTCGACGCATTTCTCCAGCACCTCGGCGGCGAAGAGCTCGGTGCGGTGCAGCTCGTCCGCGCTGTTGGCGTCGAACAGGATGAGCGGGTGCAGGTTGCCGTCGCCGGCGTGGAACACGTTGGGGCAGCGCAGCCCGTACTTTTTCTCGAGTGAGGCGATGAAGGTCAGCACCTCGCCGAGGCGCTTGCGCGGGATGGTGCCGTCCATGCAGTAATAGTCGGGCGAGATGCGGCCGACGGCGGGAAACGCCGCCTTGCGTCCCGACCAGAAACGTAGCCGCTCGGGCTCGTCGCGCGACACCGTCGTGCGCGTCGCGCCGGCGCGCTCGAGCACCGCCTTCATGTGGGCGATCTCGTGCTCGACCTCCTCGGGCGTGCCGTCGGACTCGCACAGCAGGATCGCCGCCGCCTCGAGGTCGTAGCCCGCGCCCACGAACTGCTCGACCGCGCGCGTCGCGGGCTGGTCCATCATCTCGAGCCCGGCGGGGACGATGCCGGCGGCAATGATGCCGGCGACCGCCGCACCCGCCTTTTCCACGTCGTCGAACGACGCCATGATGACGCGCGCGCATTGCGGCTGCGGCAGGAGCTTGAGCGTCACCTCGGTCACCACGAAAAGCATGCCCTCCGAGCCGACGGCGAGCGCGAGCAGGTCGTAGCCGGGCGCGTCGGGCGCCTCGCCGCCAAGCTCGAGCGGCTCGCCGTCGATGGTGAAGCCGCGCACGCCGAGCACGTTGTGCAGCGTCAGCCCGTATTTCAGGCAATGCACGCCGCCAGAGTTCTCGGCCACATTGCCACCGATGGTGCACGCGATCTGGCTCGAAGGATCGGGCGCGTAGTACAGGCCGTGGGGCGCGGCCAGCTCCGACACCACGGCGTTCCTCACGCCGGGCTCGACCACGGCGAGGCGTGCAAGGGGGTCAATGCGCCGTACGCGCATGAATTTCGCCATGGAAAGCAGCACCCCGTCGCCGGGCGGCAAAGCGCCGCCGGAAAGGCCAGTGCCAGCGCCGCGGGGTACAACAGGAATGCTCATGGAAGAGCAAACCTGAAGAATCCGCCGTACTTGATCTTCAGTCTCGGGCAGCGCAACCACCATCGGCAACTGCCGGTACGCCGTCAGGCCGTCGCACTCGTACGGCCGGGTATCCTCTTCTTCGTGGAGCAGCGCTCGCTCCGGGAGGAACGCGCGCAGTGCGGCTACGACAGGTAGGGCCGCGCCCACTTCAGGCCTTCGAGCGTGTCACCGCTGGGATTGTATTCGCATCCTACACAGCCCGAGTACCCGAGCGCATCGAGGCGGCCGAGCAGGAAATCAAAATTGATTTCACCCGTGCCGGGCTCGTGGCGCCCGGGTACGTCGGCGAGCTGGATGTGTCCGATTCGGGGGAGCAGCCGCTCGATCGTGCTCGCCAGGTCGCCTTCCATGATCTGCATGTGGAAGAAGTCGTACTGAAGGAACGCATTGCCTTCGCCCGCCGCGTTCAGCACGTCGAGCGCCTGCGCGGAGCGCGTCAGGAAGAAGCCGGGCACGCTACGCGTGTTGATCGGCTCGAGCGTGAGGTTCAGTCCGGCGGCGCCGAGCTTGCGCGCCGCATAGCGCACGTTGTCGACCAGCACCGCGAAGTGCTCGCCGTCCGACGGCGCGATGCCGGCGAGGCAGTTGAGCCGGGGACAGCGCGCCGCTCTCGCGTAGTCTATCGCCCGCTCCACGCCCTCGCGGAACTCCCGCTCGCGCCCGGGCAGGCAGGCGATGCCGCGCTCGCCTTTCGCGAAATCGCCTGCCGGCAGGTTGTGCAGCGCGATTTCGACTTTCGCATCGCGGGCGCGGCGTGCCAGCTCCTCCGCTGGCCAGGCATAGGGAAACTGGTACTCCACGTAGCGGAAGCCGGCCCGCGTCGCGGCGCCGAAGCGCTCGAGGAACGGGACCTCGGGGAAAAGGGTAGAAAGATTGGCCGCGAGTTTCGGCACCGGGCGAGCATAGCGCGGGCCGCGGTGCTAGACTTTTTTCGGTCTAAACCCATCATACGAACAGGGAGAAAGCATGGGTGCCATCTTCCAGTCTCTCGGCCGTACGGTCAGCGCCGGCGTTGTCCTGCTCATCATCTTCATCGTTTTGGTCCGCCTCGGCATCGGGTTGTGGCCTTGGGAAGCCGCGATCCACGCCTGGTCCGCGTTTTTCATGCGCTGGCTGCATGTCCTTTCGGGCGTGATGTGGATCGGGCTGCTCTGGTACTTCAATTTCGTGCAAACGCCGTCCATGCCGAAGATCCCGGACGAGCAAAAGCCGGCGGTCAGCAAGGTAATTGCGCCCAGGGCGCTCTTCTGGTTCCGCTGGGGGGCGATGGCGACGATCATCACCGGCCTGATCCTCGCGCTCATGAACGGCTATCTCGGTCAGGCGCTTTCGCTGCAGAAGGGCTACCACGCCATCGGCCTGGGCATGTGGCTCGGCGCCATCATGTGGTTCAACGTCTGGTTCATCATCTGGCCCAAGCAGAAGAAAGCGCTGGGCATAGTGCAGGTCAGCCCCGAAGAGAAAGCCGCCGCCGCCAAGATGGCCGGGATGACCTCGCGCTTCAACACCATGCTGTCGATCCCCATGCTCTATTGCATGGTGGCGCAGCAGAACGGCGGCTTGTAACCAAGCTTTGGCAAGTCTGGTGGTTGTGGGGCGGCGCGGCCGCCTGCGCAATTGCCGGCCTTGTCGTGCTCGCCGAAGCCGTGCGGCTGGAAGGCTCCGCCGTCCAGGGCGACCTGCTCGACCTGCTGCGCCTCGGGGTCTACTGGGCGTGGGGCTGGGCGGTGTGGAAATCCGCGCGCAACGTCGAGCGACCGCTGTGGACGCCCCTGGCGCGCGTCGGTGTGCTCGCCGGCCTTGGGCTGATGTTTATTATTTGATCTTGTCGAGGCCGCCGAGCTTCATGCCGGCCTTGACCCCGCGCTCGGCAAACCAACCCTGCGTCATTTCCAGAGCGTAGAGCGCCGGCCGCGCGGCGCAGTGCGATTGCTCGCTACGCGGCTGCATGTCGGCGATATTGATGATCGCGCCCTGTGCGTCGAGGAACGCGACCGAGAGCGGGATATAGGTGTTCTTCATCCACATGCAGTGGATTTCGGCGGCATCGAAGATGAAGAGCATGCCGCCGTTGGGCGCGAGCGACTTGCGGAACATGAGCCCGCGGCCGCGCGTGGAATAGTCCGCGGCGACCTCGGCGCGGATGAGGTGCATGCCGGCGCGCAGCTCGACGACGGGCAGCTCCTGCGCCGCCACCGGCGCGACGAGGACCAGCAAAGGCAGGAGGAAGCGCATAAAGAAAAAGGCAGGACATTGTGTCCTGCCTTTTTCGCGTTTGGGAAGCGGGTTACTTCTTCGGCTCTGCCTTCTTCATGTCTTCGCCCTGTTTCTTGGTCTGGGTCTTCTTGGGTTCGGCTGGCTTCTTCGCGGGGGCCTTCTTCTGCGCCTCTTTCTTCGCAGCGGCGCCCTTGTCATCCTTCTTCTCTTGCGCGCCGGCGTAAGACGCGGCAAGCGCGGAGACGCTAACCGCCGCGAACATCGCGGCGACGATCATGGACAGCAGCTTTTTCATTTCCCTCTCCTGGTTAATGTTCGAACACGGGCCGAGCCAACCTCCTCAGCTACCCGGCTGGAAATAACGCGCGAGCGGCGCAAGCGGTTGACCCCGGGGCCCGATCTCCCTGTGCGG
>DATFEI010000218.1:0-7524 GCA_035251315.1 Burkholderiales bacterium
AGCCGCAGCAGCAGCGGCAGCAGCGCCCGCCTCAGCAGCAGCAACAGCGGCCGCAGCAGCAGCCGCAACAGCCACAGCAGCCGCGGGAGGGCGACGGCGAGCGCCGTGGCGGAAAGCGCAGCCGGCGGGACCGCCATCGCGAGCGGCGCGAGGAGCGGGCAGCCGCCGCGCCTGCACTCACGATAAAGGAAGACCAGCTGCGCGAAGACCAGCGCCGTGAGGCCCTTGCGCGCAAGGATGAGCTGCACGCCGAGGATGCTCTGCCGCCAGCGCAGGCCGCGCCGCGCGTCGAGGAGGCTGCGCCGCGCGTCGAGGAACCCGCGCCCCGGATCGAGACGCCGAAGGTCGATTCCAAAGCGCTTTTGGAAAGCGACGGGCTAGTGATGATCGAGACCGACCGGTCGAAAGCGCCGGGAGCCCCGGTTGAGGAAGCGCCGCCGCAGCTCGGCCGGCCGCGGCGCGAAAAGCCGAAGCCTCAGCCGCAGGAGGACGAGCTGCACCAGGTCGAGACTAGGAAGTAGTTCTGTTCAATTCATCGAGGAGCGAGCGGCAATGCTCCTCAACGAGATCGAGCACGCGCTCGAAGCCAGCAGCGCCGCCGTAATAGGGATCGGGTACGTCGGCGTCCGCGACAAATAGACGGATCTTCGCGTGATGCTCGGCGGGCGCCATGCTTCTTAGCGCTTGCAGATGGCCACGGTCCATCGCGAAAACGAGGTCGAACTCCGCGAAGTCCTGGATACGGACTTGCCGCGCGCGCTGCGTGCTTAGATCGTACCCGCGGCTCCGTGCGTGGTGCTGGGCGCGCTCGTCGGGCGGACTGCCGACGTGCCAGTCGCCCAGGCCCGCCGACTCGATGCGCAGCTCGATCCCCGCCTCAAGACAGAGGTTTTTCAGAACCGCTTCCGCGGTGGGCGAGCGGCAGATGTTGCCGGTGCAAATGAAGAGCACTGAGGCGGCAAGTCTAACGCTAGGCTCCTGTTTCTCCGTCATTCTGTCTGTTGTTTCGGTTAGTTTCCGGCAAAAGTGCGACATCAGGTGTTGCAGAATGCCGCTGACCGAGACCGGCATCAAGGCCCTGAGGGCGCACCCCGAGCGCCATCGCTGGGTTAACGACGGCGCAGGGCTCTATCTTCGCATCGCGCCGAGCGACCGGCGCACCTGGATCTGGCGCACCAAGCACGGCGGCAAGACCTCCTACCTTCACCATCGGCGAGTGGCCCGACCTGACGGTTAAGGCCGCTCGAGCCGCGCTTGCGAAACGGACCGGCCGCGCCACGAAGCCCAACGAACTCACTGCCGGCAAAGCGCTCGGCGAGTGGTTTGCCGAGGAGATTAAGCCGCGCTACCGGCGCTGGCGCTGCGCGCCTACGGGAGGCGCGCCCCTGTCGCAGCGAATCGCTGCCTCAGCACCTTAGGCTCGCTTTCGGCTGGTTCGTCGAGATGCACTACATCGACCGCAACCCGTTCGCCGAGCTGACCAACCGGATTGCGGGGGGCGACGAAGACTCGCGGGCGCGCACGCTTTCCGACGCCGAAATCCGGCTCCTGTGGGCGCTTGATTCCCCGAATGCGAACTTGCTGCGCGCGCTGCTCCTTACGGGCTGCCGAATCGCCGAATTACAAAAGGCGAGCACGCCGCACTTGCTGGCGGGCGCCGCAGAAATAGAAGATTTCGAGCCGGACCCGGACGGCGAATGGCTACGGATGCGACCGCGCGCCGGGGCTTGCGGTGCAGCCCGATGGTGAGCACTCTCACAAAATCAGGTCGGACGTTTCCAGTTGATTTCGAAGCCAAGACACCGCCGTTACCGGTGAGCGGAAAGGCGGCGTCTACTACGAGCGCGTAAGGCGATACCTGCATGACTGGCGCGCGCTGAAGTGGCCACCCGGAGGCGCTTCCATGCGACTGAGGGATTTCGAGGCGGTCTTGCGCCGCCTTACACGCACGCACCGGATTAAATAGCGCTGAATTAATCCGCTCGGTTTGCCAGCCGAGCGCATGTACTGCTTCACTGTCGCGTCAATTCCCAATAGCGAGAAGCGACGCGAAGAATGGAAGCCACTGACACGGCTATCGTTACGGTGCGCGCGCGAGCGAGTCGGCGCATAGCGCGCTCTCCTTTAACGACGCGCTGACACCGCCCCAGGCCTATGACTGGGGGGCCGCCCACCGGGCGCAGGCCGAAAACCGCTTTCCCGGCCTTGAGCGAAAGGCGAGGCGGAAGGGGCGCCGCTCACAAGGCGGCCGCCCCGTCGCCGCATCGGTGCCGGGGCGGGCGGTGGACGAAGAGCGAAAGAAGTGGAATAAGAGCCGGCTCGGCGATTGTCGAGTCGCTTATACAACTGTTGCAGGCAGGGGGTATCGCGAGCGCCTCCAACAAAATTGAGCTTTGCCTGCACCTTTTCCGTTTCGGAAGAGGTCCGCTGCTTCCCCGGCTTTGGATCTTGCCAATGCGCTGCGCGGGATTTCCTTTCAACAAGACATTTACGCAGGCGATATCTCGCCCTCTACTGCACCGGCTTTTCCTTCGAGCTTTCCTGCGGGTAAGTCGTCAGCGCTGCGGCTGCGCAAATGGATGTCTAACGCGATTATGTAGATGCCGGCCGGCGCTATTGCTCTGCCTTGCACCCACTCGTGCACGTCCTCCGATCTCACGTCGAGGCGCTGTGCAAGCTCATCTTCACCGCCTGCGACTTCGGCCGCGTGCTTGAGAATTTCGCGATAGACCGGGGGCAGCACATCGATGCTTTCTTGTTCTTTGGATGTCTTTCGCTTCCACCGAAAATAAGCCCCTGCCAACGCAGCAAAGAGCGCCACTGTCCCGACCAACACAAATAACGCCTCCGCGTTCTCGACGCTTACGTTTAGGTGCGGATCGATGACCGGCATCATGCCAAGTTCGGTGAGCAGGCCAACAACGAGCAAGAAAAGCCCGATCAGCAAGCCCGGAAGCCAAAAATTTCGTGCGAGCAGCGCCAGGGTGATACCGAGCACGGCGCCGACCATCCAGACCATGGCTTCGGTCTCATCCACCATGGCGTGACACTACTCCGCCTTCTACAAGACTGCTATAACCTATCAACTTCAAATGGGGAAGCACGGTTCGCTACACCGTCTCGTACCCATCTGACATCGTCTAGCACGAAACCCTACGGTCCCGTTCTAGAACTCTTGGGACCCGAGGAGTTGAAATAAAATAAACCTCGGCGAGGCGCAACACCGCCGCGCTCGCTATCAGCGTGAGCCATATCCGTCGATTCGCGGCGCGCGGACCGGGCTGATGCGGGTGGGAACGAACATTGCATGCCGTAGGCGGCGTGGCTACGATGGTGCAGACAATACTTGGCGCCGCTGCCAAGGCTATGGGAAGCCTGCAACGACTCGCTGATTCGCTTGGGGTGCCGCGACCTGACCTAGCCGCATGGATCGCGGGCGATAAACCGCCACCAGACGGGCGCGTCTTTCTTGCGTTGGTGTTAGTCGGGGACCAGTCATCTCGCAAGGATCACGACGATCCGGTCCCGTAGCGGCCGGGATGCTCTGCCACGGGGATAATGTTGTCTGGCAGTTTCCGCCGCGTATTCCTACTTGGCCGCTTCGCAGTCAAAGTTCCTCGGATCCGGTTCTTACCGCTCGGTATGCGCTGCAACCGAAGGGAGCGCGAGATGTGGCGCACTTTGCGCCCGGTCTTCGGTTGGATCGAGCTCTGCCCGATTGTCTTTGCTGCCCCATTAGTTTCTGATAGTAGTAATGCCGCGGGCAGCGCAGCCTGTGACCCTTGAAGAGATAAGGGCAGCGAACTCGGGAGCAGCGCCCGCTTCACGCCCGCATGGCGGACCATTCGGAAAGCGGGAATGTTCCCTCGCACGCTCATCGAAGAAGATATGAAGCGGTTTCAAAGTGCGTCGGCCGTGGCGAAGATTGCCGGAGCTGTGCCGCGTCGGTCGTCCAGCCGCACGCCCTGCATGTGACGCGGAAGGGAAGCGCGAGGCTTTGTCTTCGACTAGCTCGCCGACTTGCTTGCCGCATGCCGGATTGAGGCATCCCCTTCTCCGAACGGCCAGGCATAGCGCCGGATCGCGCACCGCTGCGCCCGCTGCACGCATTTGACCGAGGACATGGTGAGGGCGCTGCAGGCGTCCTTGGTGCTGGTCGCGAGCGATCGGCAACGTAGAGGGCGGCAGTTGCCGCCGGGTGCTGCATGCGGTGTTGCAGCAATGGAATAAGGCATTGAACTGGCGTATGCGCTTATCTGCTGCCGGTGCAGATGAATAGGATGGAGCGAGTTTCTTTCATATCATCGACATTATGACTTCCTGCGCCGACGTCCTCACCGGCCGCGCGCCGGGCGACGCCGCGGTGGTGCTCAAGGGCTGGGTGCGCACACGGCGCGACTCGAAGGCCGGCTTTTCGTTCATTCATCTCTCGGACGGCTCCTCGTTCCATCCGGTGCAGGTCGTCGCGCCCAAGGACCTGCCGAACTACGAAGCCGAGGTACTGCGCCTCACTTCGGGCTGCGCGATAGAGGTGACCGGGAACATCGTGCCTTCGCCCGCCAAGGGCCAGCCCTTCGAGATGCAGGCTGCCGCGATCCGCGTAGTCGGGTGGGTGGACGACCCGGACTCTTACCCGATCCAGCCCAAGCCGCACACGTTCGAGTTTCTGCGCGAAGTTGCCCACCTCCGGCCGCGGACCAACGTAATCGCGGCCGTGACGCGCGTGCGCCACACGCTTGCCCAGGCCATCCACAGCTTCTTCCACGAGCGCGGCTTCTTCTGGGTGAACACGCCGATCATCACCGCCGCGGACGCCGAAGGCGCCGGTGCGCTGTTCCGCGTTTCGACGCTCGACCTGGCGAATCTTCCCCGGGAGGGAAACAGGATCGACTTCTCCAAGGACTTCTTCGGCCGCGAGACCTTCCTCACCGTCTCCGGACAGCTGAATGTCGAGGCTTACTGCCTCGCGCTTTCCAAGGTCTACACCTTCGGTCCTACGTTCCGCGCCGAGAACTCGAACACCAGCCGCCACCTCGCCGAGTTCTGGATGATCGAGCCGGAGATAGCGTTCGCGGACCTGTCGGACAACGCGGACCTCGCGGAATCGCTTTTGAAGCATATTTTTTCGGGCTTGCTGAAGGAAAGGCCGCAGGACATGGCCTTCTTCGACGAGCGCGTCGAGAAAGGCATCGTGGCGAAGCTGCAGGGGATCGTGGAGTCGGAATTCGTCCGCATGGAGTACGGCGAGGCGATTTCGATCCTCGAGCGATCGAAGGAGAAGTTCGAGTTCCCCGTCAAGTGGGGCGTGGATCTGCAATCCGAGCACGAGCGCTTCCTTACCGAAAAGCACGCGAAAAAGCCGGTCATCGTGATGAACTACCCGAAAGGCATCAAGGCGTTCTACATGCGCCTGAACGACGACGGCAGGACCGTCGCCGCGATGGACGTGCTCGCGCCGGGGATCGGCGAAATCATCGGCGGCAGCCAGCGCGAGGAGCGGCTCGAGCGGCTCGACGAGCGTATGGCTGAAGTGGGAATAGACAAGGACAACCTGGGCTGGTATCGCGACCTCCGCCGTTACGGCACCGTGCCCCACTGCGGGTTCGGCCTCGGCTTCGAGCGCACGGTCGCCTACGCTACCGGCCTCACAAACGTGCGCGACGCGATTCCGTTCCCGAGGACGCCCGGGAACGCGAGGTACTAAAGCCACGCGTTACCTCATCTTCGAGCACCTCAAGCCGGGAATCCGCTTCTACCGGTAGAACACGTGCCGCCCGATGCGGGAGACGCGCTGCCTTTCTTTCGACCAGTCGGGCTGCACGTAAGTGGCGTGGAAGTGCAGCACACCGGGCATTTTGGCCGGGCGGCGCTGGTAGTACACCTCCTCGGCGATCCTTTGCGCGCGCTGCCACGGCTCCCCCGCGGGCGGATCAAGCGGGCCGAGCGAGGTCCAGGAAAAAGCGTCTTTCTGGTACACGACCTCGCAGATCGTGCTGGGGAAGCGCGGGTGCGCCTTGCGATTCATGGTGACTTCGGCCACCGCATACTGGCCGGTGAGAGATTCGCCGCGCGCCTCGTAGTACACGTTGCGCGCGAGGCAGTCGATGCTGCGGGCGTGGAAGTCGCGCACGCGCGCGCCCTGCGCGTCGCGCTCCGCGTGCACCAGGATCAGCGCGAGCGCGAGCGACCCGGCGATGAGCGCCAGGAACAGCGCAAAGGCGAGCGCGCCCTTGTCGGTCCGGTACCACAGCAGGCGCAGTTTCCACAGCATGGCGACACTCTGCCCGCAGGGCGCCTGCGGGCGAAGGTCAAATTGCCGCGGCCTCGATACCGAAAACCCTTTTTTTCAGTTCCGCCAGGCGGTCCCGCGCTGCGGCAGCCTGCTCGAACTCGAGGTTCTTAGCGTGCTGCAACATCTTCTTCTCGAGCAGCTTGATCTCGCGCGCGATCTGCTTCTCCGACATGACCTCGTAGCGCGCCTCGTCCTGGGCGGCCCTGGCCTCGGCCGCATCGTATACGCCGTCGATCAGGTCCTTGATGCGCTTCACCACGCCCTTCGGCGTAATGCGGTGGCGCTCGTTGTACGCGCGCTGCTTGTGCCGGCGCCGCTCGGTTTCCGCCAATGCCTTCTGGATCGACCCGGTGACCCGGTCCGCGTACAGGATCGCGCTGCCGTTGATGTGGCGCGCGGCACGGCCGATGGTCTGGATGAGCGAGCGCTCGGAGCGCAGGAAGCCCTCCTTGTCGGCATCCAGGATCGCCACCAGCGATACTTCCGGCAGGTCGAGGCCCTCGCGCAGCAGGTTGATGCCGACCAGCACGTCGAACTCGCCCAGGCGCAGGTCGCGGATGATCTCCACCCGCTCCACCGTTTCCACCTCCGAGTGCAGGTAGCGCACCTTCACCCCGTGCTCGGCGAGGTATTCGGTCAGCTCCTCGGCCATGCGCTTCGTCAGCGTGGTGACGAGAACTCTTTCTTGGCGCAACACCCTTGCCCTGATTTCCGAGAGAAGGTCGTCCACCTGCGAGGACGCCGGCCGCACGATCACCTCGGGGTCGATCAACCCGGTCGGCCGGACCACCTGCTCGACGATCGCGGCGCCTGACTTTTCGCGCTCGTATTCCGCCGGCGTGGCCGACACGAAGATCGTCTGGCGCACCACCTTCTCGAACTCGTCGAAGCGCAGGGGCCGGTTGTCGAGCGCCGACGGCAGCCGGAACCCATACTCGACGAGGTTTTCCTTGCGCGAGCGGTCGCCACGGTACATCCCGCCGAGCTGCGGGATGGTGACGTGGCTCTCGTCGATGATCATGAGCGCGTCCTGCGGCAGGTAGTCGATGAGCGTGGGCGGCGGCTCGCCCGGCTGGCGGCCCGAGAGGTGCCGCGAGTAGTTTTCGATTCCCTTGCAGAACCCGAGCTCGGCCAGCATCTCGAGGTCGAAGCGCGTGCGCTGCTCGATGCGCTGCGCTTCCACCAGGCGCCCGGCCTTCTGGAAGAACTCGATGCGCTCGCGGAGCTCCTCC
>DATFEI010000146.1:0-3318 GCA_035251315.1 Burkholderiales bacterium
CAGCTTGCGATGATGCCGATCGAGTTCAAGCTGAACGGCGAGACCGTGGTCGGCCGTCCCGACGAGCCGATCATCACCACGGCAAAGAAGCACGGCGTCGACATCCCGCACCTGTGCCATGGCGGCAACCAGCGCTCCGACGGAAACTGCCGCGCCTGCGTAGTGGAGATCAAGGGCGAGCGTGTGCTCGCGCCCTCGTGCTGCCGCTTCCCGACGCAGGGCATGGAAGTCACCACCAATTCTCCGCGCGCGCTCACTTCGCAGAAGATGGTGCTCGAGCTCTTGCTCTCCGACATGCCGGAACAGGAATACACGCTCGACAACAAGCTCAAGCAGTGGGCGCAACGCCTGGAAGTTGGTAAGCCGAGATTTCAGAAAAGAGAACAGCCGAAAGCAGATGTGTCCCACCCGGCAATAGCGGTCAACCTCGACGCGTGCATCCAGTGCACGCGCTGCGTGCGCGCCTGCCGTGAAGTGCAGGTGAACGACGTCATCGGCTACGCCGGCCGCGGCGAGCACTCGAAGATCGTGTTCGACTTCGACGATCCTATGGGCGAGTCGACCTGCGTGGCGTGCGGCGAGTGCGTGCAGGCGTGCCCGACCGGCGCGCTCATGCCGGCGCGCGGCGTCGGCCTGCAGAAGGCGGACAAGACGGTCGACTCGGTGTGCCCGTTCTGCGGCGTGGGATGCCTGCTCACCTACCACGTCAAGCAGAACAGGATCCTTTTCGTGAACGGCAAGGACGGCCCGGCGAACCGCAACCGGCTGTGCGTCAAGGGCCGCTACGGTTTCGATTACGTGCACCACCCGCAGCGGCTGACGAAGCCGCTGATCAGGAATCCGAACGTCAAAAAATCGGCCGACTTCGTCGCAGACCCCGGCAACTGGTCGGAAGTGTTCCGCGAGGCCACGTGGGAGGAAGCTCTCCAAAGGGCGGCCGAGGGATTGAAACGCATTGGAGACGAGGACCGCTACGCGCTCGCGGGCTTCGGCTCCGCGAAGGGTTCGAACGAGGAGGCGTACCTTTTCCAGAAGCTCGTGCGAACCGGCTTTGGCACGAACAACGTCGACCACTGCACCCGCCTTTGCCACGCCTCGTCGGTGGCTGCACTGCTCGAGGGCATCGGCTCGGGCGCGGTGTCCAACCAGGTGAACGATGTGGCGAACGCCGAGCTCATCTTCCTCATCGGCGCCAACCCGACTTCGAACCACCCGGTGGCGGCCACCTGGATGAAGAACGCGGCGCGGCGCGGCGTGAAGCTGGTGTACGCCGACCCCAGGCGCGGCGAGCTCTCCCGCCACGCCTGGCGCATGCTGCAGTTCAAGCCCGACACCGACGTCGCGCTTCTCAACGCGATGATCCACACCATCATCGATGAGAACCTTGTAAATGCCAATTTCGTAAGAGACAGAACCTCCGGGTTTGAGGCGCTGAAAGAAAACGCGAAGAACTTTTCGCCCGAGAAGATGGCGCCGATCTGCGGTATCCCGGCCGAGACGATCCGCGAGGTGGCGCGCGCCTTCGCCACCGCGAAGGCGTCGATGATCCTCTGGGGCATGGGGATCTCGCAGCACATCCACGGCACCGACAACGCGCGCTGTCTGATTGCGCTCACGCTCATGACCGGGCAAGTGGGCCGGCCGGGGACCGGCCTGCATCCGCTGCGCGGCCAGAACAACGTGCAGGGCGCTTCCGACTCGGGCCTGATCCCGATGATGTACCCGGACTACCAGCGTGTTTCCACCCCCGAAGCGCAGCAGCGCTTCGAGAAGTTCTGGGGCACGGCGCTCGATCCGAAGCCCGGCCTTACCGTGGTCGAGATCATGAACTCGGCCTACGAAGGGAAGATCCGCGGCATGTACATCATGGGCGAGAACCCGGCGATGTCCGACCCGGACGTGGCGCACGCGCGCGCCGCGATGGCGAAGCTCGAGCACCTGGTGGTGCAGGACATCTTTCTCACCGAGACCGCATACCTCGCCGACGTGGTGCTGCCGGCGACGGCATGGCCGGAGAAGAACGGCACGGTGACCAACACCGACCGCATGGTGCAGCTCGGCCGCAAGGCGCTCCAGCCGCCGGGCGAGGCGAGGGAAGACCTCTGGATCATCGTCGAGATCGCGAGGCGCCTGGGGCTTCCGTGGCTGTATTCGAATCCGAAAGATGTCTGGGATGAAATGCGCCAGTGCATGGACTCGATCCGCGGCATCACCTGGGAGCGGCTCGAGCGCGACTCGTCGGTGACCTACCCGTGCGAGAACGAGGGCGACCCCGGACAGCCGGTGGTGTTCCAGACGCACTTCCCGACCGCGACCGGGCGCGGCAAGTTCGTTCCGGCCGACCTGATCCCCGCGGCCGAGCGGCCCGATGCCGAATATCCGATGGTGCTCATCACCGGACGGCAGCTCGAGCACTGGCACACCGGCGCCATGACGCGCCGCTCCGGCGCGCTCGACGCGATCGAGCCCGAGCCGGTCGCGTCGCTTCATCCGCTCGATCTCGAAAAGATCAAAGTCAAGCCTGGAGAAGTGCTCAGCGTCGAATCCCGGCGCGGGAAGATCTCGCTCTACGCGCGCGCCGACGCGGGCACGCCGCGCGGCGCGGTCTTCATCCCGTTCTGCTACTACGAAGCGGCGGCGAACCTGCTCACCAACCCGGTGCTCGACCCGTTCGGCAAGATCCCCGAGTTCAAATATTGCGCGGTGAAGGTGGTGAAGGGCGGAGCTCGCCCGGGCGACCCGGGCTACGGCAAAGGGCGTACACTCGCGGAGCTTTATCGATAAGGGCGCTTCCACAGCCCGACCCAGAACAAGATGAAAATTCTCGTCGCCGTCGACGGCTCCAAGCCGTCGCTGAAAGCCGTGCAATTGCTCGTCGATCACTGCGACTGGTATCGAAGTGCGCCGCAAGTCGAGCTCGTCACCGTGCACCTGCCGGTGCCGAAGTTGCCGCGCATGGGCATCGCGGTCGGCAAGGACCAGATCGAGAAGTACTACCGTGAGGAAGGCGAAGCGAATCTCGTCGCCGCCCGCAAGAAGCTCGATGCGGCGGGCGTTCCGTACCAGGCGCACGTCCTGGTCGGCCTGGTGGCCGAGGCGATCGTCAAGCACGCGAGCGACAAGCGCTGCGACCTGATCTACATCGGCACGCACGGCCGCAGCGCGCTCGGCAAGGCCCTCATCGGCTCCACCGCCACAAAGGTCCTGTACATTTCGGACATTCCTGTCCTGCTGGTCAAATAACTTGATTTTCCGGAGAGCGAGGCATGGCGTCGGACATTGAGATCGCACAGGCAGCCAAGATGCAGCGCATCGCCG
>DATFEI010000243.1:0-3482 GCA_035251315.1 Burkholderiales bacterium
CTCGTGCATCAGCACCCAGCGCCGCGACGAGGTGACGAGGATTTCCGAGGCGCCGGCATGGCGGTGGCGATAGGAGTCCTTGCCGGGCTGATCGACGTCGAACGTGTGGTGCGCGTGCTTGATGAGCGACACACGCAGCCCGCGCCGTGCGAAGCGCGGAATAAGCTGCTCGATCAGCGTGGTCTTGCCGCTGCCCGACCAGCCGGCGAAGCCGAATACCTTCATACCCAGATCATTTTCGCACCGGCGAGGGCAAGGACTACGGCGAGCATGCGCCGCACGACCGGGTTTGCGAAACGCCGGCTGCCATATTCGGCGCCGAGCCAGCCGCCGATGATTACCGCCGGAGCGAGAATCCACACGTAGGACGGTAGCGGAGCGCTTTTTGCCAGGACGATGGCTGCGAGCCCCGCGATCGAATTCACCAGGATGAAAGGAGCGGCGACCGCTGAGGGCTGCTTGGTGCCCGCCCAGCCGAGCATGAGGAGCAGCGGGCTGAGAAATATGCCGCCGCCGACCCCCGTGAGGCCGGCGAGTAAGCCCATCGCCGCGCCGATGAGCATCGCCCAGCCGAGCGGCGGCTCGCTCAGCTCGCGCATCTCCTCGCCCGCGCGCACGCTGTGCCAGAGCTGCCAGGCAGCGTAGAGCAGCACCAGCCCGACCAGAACTTTATAGGCTTGTCCCGGAAGCGTGATCGCGCCGCCGACATATGCGAGCGGGATCGAGACCACGGCGAATGGCCAGAACAAGCGCCAGCGGAAATGACCCGCACGCCAGAACTTCCACGTCGCAAGCGAGGAGACCAGGATATTGAGCAGAAGGGCGACCGGTCGCATCTCCTGCGGCGCGATTCCGGCGAGCGCCATGGCGGCAAGGTAGGCCGAGGCGCCACCGTGTCCCACCGAAGCATAGCCAAACGCCGCCACCAGCATGCCGGCGGTGAGAGCGGCAACAACGAGTTGCTCCACGCACCGCTATATATCATGGAATATAACGATCGAAACGCCGCAGATCGCTGGCAATGGCCGCGGAGGCCTTTTCCTCCATGCCGCGAAAGAGGGACAAGATCTCCCTGCCGAAAGGCGTCACGCGCGCCCCGCCGCCGCGCTTGCCTCCCGTCGCGGTATCCACGACGCGCTCGCGGTAGTCCCGGTTGAGCGCCTCGACCAGCTGCCAGGCCCGCCGGTACGACATGCCCATCGCGCGCGCCGCGCCCGAGATCGATCCGGTCTCGGCAATGCGCTCAATGAGCTCCGCCTTGCCCGGCCCCATCGCAGGCGCGCGCTTTCCCATCACGCGCAGGGTCAGGCCTCGGTAACGCGCCATCTACTGCGCTGCGTTCGGGAAGAAGAGCTGCTCGCCGCCGATCTTGTAGGCGGCGATCGCCTCCTGCCCTTCATTGGAGATGATCCAGTGGATGAATGCCTGTCCCATGTCGCGCTTGACCCCGAGATGCCTGGCCGGATTCACGAGGATGATGCCGTACTGATTGAACAGGCGCTTGTCGCCTTCGACCACGATCGCGAGCTCGCCGCGATTCTTGAACGACAGCCACGTGCCCCGGTCGGCGAGGATATAGGCGTTCATGCCCGATGCGGTATTCAGCGCCGGTCCCATCCCGGACCCGGTCTCGCGATACCAAGCACCTTTCTGCTTGGCAATGTCGATTTCTGCCGCCTTCCAGATCTCAAGCTCGGCGAAGTGCGTGCCGCTGCGGTCGCCGCGCGAGACGAAAGGCGTCTTGGACTTCTCGATTCTCTGAAAGGCCTTGATGACGTCCTTGCCGCCCGCCACGCCCGCGGGATCCGACTTCGGCCCGATGAGCACGAAGTCGTTGTACATCACCTCGTAGCGCCTGACGCCGAAGCCCTCGGCGACGAACTTCTCCTCGAGCGGCTTCGCGTGCACGAACACCACGTCGGCGTCGCCGCGCCTGCCCATGTCGAGCGCTTGCCCGGTGCCGAGCGCGACGACCCGGACCTGGATGCCGGTCTTCTGCTCGAAGATCGGCAGCAGGTGCCGGAAGAGGCCGCTCTGCTCCGTCGAGGTGGTCGATGCGACCGTGATGTACTTTTGTTGCGCTTGCGCCGGAAGAGCGAACAAAAGAGCGAGAAGAAACCTGAGAATCAGCCCCATGGCAGCTCTCCTTTGATGAACGCCGCAGCTTCCGCCGTGGCGGGCTGTGAGAAGAACTTGTCGGCGCTCGCGCGCTCGACCACGCGTCCCTGGTGCAGGTAGATCACCTCGTCGCCCAGCCGGCGCGCCTGGCCGAGGTTGTGGGTGGCCATCACGATCTTGGTGCCGCCGGCGTCGAAGGCGCGGATCACGGTCTCGATCTCGCGCGTCGCGCTCGGATCGAGGCTTGCGGTCGGCTCGTCCAGGAACAGCACCTCGGGATGCAGCGCCCAGGCGCGCGCCAGCGCGAGGCGCTGCTGCTCGCCGCCGGAAAGCACGCGGGCCGGCTTGTGCGCGAGATGCGCGAGCCCAACTTCGCGCAGGGCCTCCATCGCGCTGTGCGCCTCCTGCCGCGCGACTTTGAGCGCGTAGACCACGTTCGCGAGCACTGAGCGGCGCAGCATGATGGGGCGTTGGAACACCATTGCCTGGGGACCCAGGGAATTCCACTTGATGCGACCCGACGTGGGCGCCAGAAGCCCGTGCATCAGGCGCATGAGCACGCTCTTGCCGGCGCCGTTGGCGCCGAGGATCACCGTGCTCGGCCCGGCCTCGATGTCGAGCGACAGGGGCTTGATGATGTGCAGGAAGGAGACCTCCTGCAGTCGCAGCGGCAGCATCATCCGTATCGGCGTTGCGCCGCCTCCTTGACGAGGATGGCGGCGGCGTTCAGGGCGAGCACGATGGCGATCAGCACGACGCCCAATCCCAACGCGAGCGGCAGGTCGCCCTTGGAGGTTTCGAGCGCGATCGTGGTCGTCATGACGCGCGTCACGCCGTCGATGTTTCCGCCGACGATCATCACCGCACCGACCTCGGCGCTCGCGCGTCCCAGCCCGGCGAGCACCGCCGTGACGAGCGAAAAGCGCGTGTCCCAGATCAGGGTCAGCGCCGCGCCGATGCCGCGCGCGCCGAGCGAGCGCAGCTGCTCCTCGTATTCGCGCCAGGCATCCTCGATCGCCTGCCGGGCGAGCGCAGCGATGATCGGCGTGACGAGCACCGTCTGCGCTATGACCATGGCGGGCGGCGTGAACAGCAGACCGAGCTCGCCGAGCGGACCGGCGCGCGACAGGAGCAGGTACACCGCCAGCCCGACCACCACGGGAGGAAGGCCCATGAGGGCGTTGAGCAGCACGATCACCGCACCGCGGCCCGGGAAGCGCCCGACGGCCACGGCCGCGCCGAGGGGCAGCCCGAGCAGGGTCGCAAGCAGCACCGCGGCCAGGCTCACCTCGAGGCTGAGGATGACGATCTCCCAGAGGCGCAGGTCGGCGAATATGTCTAGCATTGCATATGTCATCACGCTG
>DATFEI010000220.1:0-9986 GCA_035251315.1 Burkholderiales bacterium
CTCGCCGGCTGTCCCGCGGAAGAGGCGCTCCTGGGGCCTTTCGAGCATTTTTCGGTCGCCGACGGCGTGGCGTTCGCGTCGCGCGAGCCTTTTGCGCGCCTCGTAGGCGATACCTGGTACGTCACCCCGGCGAAGCAAAGCTGCCCGGCCATAGTGCTTCGCGCAGGTATCAGATAAAGGGCTCGAGCAGGTCCAGGGCTTCCAGGAAAGGCTCCAGCGGCGGAGTGCCGCGAGCTTCGATCCAGACGTGCAACTCTTCCGCGCTCACCCCCAGACGCTCGGCCAGCTCCTGCTCGCCGCCGACCGCGTTGGCAGCAGCCCGGAAAGCTTCGGCATAGACGTAAGCCGACTCCATGCCACAACCCGAGCATGCGGCGTGCCAACTGTGCCTGGTTCTTGCGGGCTAAACCGGCGAGCCTGAATTCGGGCTTTGGCTCTCGAGGGAACGCTGCAACGCGGCCAAAGCGGCATCCACGGCGCTACTGTGTTTCTCCACCTTTACGCGCGCGTGGTGAAGTGCGCTGATGAGCCGCATGGCATGGTTGACGATGGGGCCTGTCCGCGCTGCGCGCACAATTTTCATTGTCAGGCGGTTCACCTTGTCGATGTGCTCGGGCGTAAAAGGCAAGAGTAGGAGCTGCTCGATCTCTGAGACCAGCGCATCAACATTTTCAGCGCGCGCCGGCTCGCGGTCCGACTTGTCGGCTTCTGCCTCGGCCTGGAAGCCTATGGTCTTCAGCACCACGACTGCGTGGCGCAGGTCACCGCGGGTGATGGATACGCCTGCGATTGCGGTGCCGTCCTTCAGCACCAGCGCGGTGGCGCCGCGCGCGAAGCTGGCACCTTCCAAGTCTTCCTCGGTGAGCCGGCGTACCTCGCCGGTGCGTGCGTTCATCGCGTGGATCGGCGCTAC
This sequence comes from Burkholderiales bacterium, assembly GCA_035251315.1. GTDB lineage: Bacteria > Pseudomonadota > Gammaproteobacteria > Burkholderiales > SG8-39 > SCGC-AG-212-J23. The sequence goes on from DATFEI010000220.1 coordinate 914, forward strand.
CCGGGCGATCGCCGCCGCCATGACCTCCAGCATTTCCCTCAGCTGGCGTGCATCGTAGACCCCAACCGGATTCGGAACGAGTTGCGCGCGCGCGAGCCCGGCCGCCACCGACATCGCGACGTGCTGGTTGCGGATGCCTTCCGCGAGCCGGGTGGTCTTCTCCTTCATCGGCGCTACGCCGGCGCCTTTTCGCTGGAGAGCAGCGTGATCGCTCCGATTGCTTCGGCGCGTCGCATGGCGAGCGGATGGTAGAGCGCCCCGGCCACGGTGCGCAGGATGTTGCCGCCGTCGAGGTACTTGGCGCCGTTCAGCTCTTCCTCCGGGATACGGAGTAGGGCGCCTGCTTGCAGACGGTAAACGTGCGCAACCCGACCGAGCGCTGCGGCTGCCTCGTTTAGCCGCTCGATGTATTCGGGTCCGTGCATCGAGTCGCGGCTGCGCCCGCTGAGCTCGCGGTGCAGCATCGACGCCACGATTCTCAGTTTGACAGGCTGGTAGCGCGACTCCTCAAGCGGGACCCTTAGCCTGGCGATCTCGGTGCGCCGTGAGGGCAGGCGGCTTCCCATCGGCTCACCATACCATGCAGTGCAATAACAAGGGTACTTTTGCACAAGCATAGCGACTGCCGCAACGGCCGGCGCGAGCGGCAATGACAGCACGAACTCTGCGAAAGGCGAGCTTAAAGCAGGCGCCAGGCGGCCGCCGCGGCTTGCCGCGGCTTGCCGTTCGGCTTGATGGCGCCGACGTCGTCGATGCCCCAGAGGCGGTAGCCTCCGCGGAACGCGGTGAGGTTGTTGCCCAGGCGCACGCCCGGCGGCACTTTCTTGCCGATGTGCTTGGCATTGCCGCCGCCGAGCATGACGTAGTCTGCGAGGAACGCCTTCTGCAGCGCGGGCACGAGCGAAAACACCGCTTTGCGCCAGGCTTTCTTGCCTTCCTTCTCGAGTGCGCGGCGGCCAATGATCTCGCTGACTGAGCCCTCTTCGAAGTGAAGGTCGCCCAGCTCCAGAGTAACCAGCACATGATCAACGATCAGCGCCGAGCCCACGCCGGTGCCAAGACCGAGAAATAGCATACGCCCGCCCTCGTAGCTGCCGAGCGCTTGCATGGCGGCGTCGTTGACGATGCGCACCGGGCAGTCGAACGCCGCGGCGTAATCGAAGCCGACCCAGCCCGGGCCCAGGTTGCCTGGCTCGGCCAACGGCCCGTTCGGCCCGACCTGCGCCGGAAGTCCGATGGAGACCGCATCCCAGCGCCAGCCCCTTGCGCGACCCTTTACTTCCTCGACCATGTCGTCCGGCGTGAACTTGGGGCCGGACTTGGCCTTTCGCGGCTCGGTCTCGCCGCTTGCAAGGATCTTGACCTTGCTGCCGCCTACGTCGACCGCCAGGATGCGCCGCGGCATCTTCAACCGTTCAGACCGCAGCAAGCGGGGCGCGCGGGTCGAAGTCGCGCCAGGATCCGTTCGCCCACTTGCCTTCGGCGCGGCGCACGTCGCGCGCGGCGTGGCGCTTGAGGACGTCGATCGCGCGTTTTTCCGTGCCCGCACGATCCACGTTCACCGCGATCATGCGGCCGCCGCGCGGCTCGACCGGGTGCTCGACCGAGGCCGAGCTGCGCTTCCCGCCGCGTACGCGCGTCATCGAGCCAGCAAAGGAGCCGATATAGGCGCCCAGGCCGGCCCCGAGCGGGATCAGCACCAGGCCGATGTCCCCGGCGCTCGCAGCGATCCAGCCCGCCCCGCCGCCCACCAGGGCGCCGATCGCGGCGCCGAGACCGGCACCAATGCCGGCGGTGCGAGAGCCTTCGCTCGCGTGCGGCGAGTCGCCGCCGACGGGCGTCATGGCATGCTGCCCGGGGGGCGAAACATAGAACGCGTCGACCTCGCTCCTCTGGAAGCCCTCGCGCTTCAACTCTTCGAGCGCCGTGTCCGCGTCTACCGATCGATCGAACATTCCACAGATGATGCGTGCCATCAGGTTCCTCTTCTCGAATCAGCTCTGCGCACGTCGACGCTGGGCAAGCGCATTAGCGCGCGATACTTGGTGATGGTCCGGCGCGCGACTCGGAGGCCCTGCTGGGCGAGCAGGCGCGCGAGCTCGGCGTCGGAAAGCGGCGCACGCGGGTCCTCGGCCGCGATCAGCTCCTTCATCACCGCGCGCACCGCGGTCGCGGACGCCGCGCCTCCGTTCTCCGTCGCGAGCCGACGCGAGAAGAAGTGCTTGAACTCGAACAGCCCTCGCGGCGTGGCCATGTACTTGCTGTTGGTCACCCGGCACACCGTCGACTCGTGCAACCCGAGCTCGCCCGCGATCAGCTTGAGCGTGAGCGGCTTCATCGCCACCTCGCCGTACTCGAAAAAGCCGCGCTGGCGGGCGACGATCGCGTCGGCGACGCGTTGGATGGTGGCGAAGCGCTGCTCGATCGAGCGCAGCAGCCAGCGCGCCTCCTGCAGATGGCGTGCGAGCGACTGGTTGGACCCGTTGCGGCCGCCGACGGCGTCGGCGTAGCCGCGGTTCAGGCGCAGCCGTGGCAGCGACGCCGGGTTGATGATGGCGACCCAGCGGTCTCGTTGCTTCCGCACGATGACATCCGGGATCACGTAGCGCGCTTCCGTTGCACCGAAGCGTTGTCCGGGGCGCGGGTCGAGCGAGCGGATCAGCGCGCGCGCGATGTGAAGTTCGCGCTCGCTGCAGCCGGCCGCGTGCAGCAGCCGCGCCCACTCGCGGTTGGCGAGCAGGCTCAGGTGGCTCGTGAGCGTGAGAGCGATCGCACGTCCTGGCGTGTCGTCGGGAAGGTTCTCGAGCTGGATGCGCAGGCACTCGTCAAGCGTGCGGGCGGCGACGCCGGGCGGGTCGAGGCTCTGCACGAGCTTCAGCGCAGCGGCGAACTCCTCGGGCAGAACGTCGTGCTCTTTGGGCAGAAGCGCGGCAAGCTCGTCGAAAGTCGCCTTGAAGTAGCCATCGTCGTCCAGACTGTCGACCACCATCTCTGCGAGCGCGCGGTCGCGGTCGCCCACCCGCGACATGCGCAGCTGCTCGCGCAGGTGCTCTTGAAGCGTCGGCTGCGTGTCCGAAACGCCGCCCCAGTCCTCCTGATCGCGCTCGACCGGGGCGGCGCCCGACGAACCTTCCTGAGGCAGGACGACCTCTTCGACCGAGGCGTCCCGAGGCGCAGACGCCGCTGCGTCCGGATTTTCCTCAAGGAACGGATTGGTGGCGAGCGCCTGCTCCATCTCCTGCGCGAACTCCATCGCAGACATCTGCAGCAGGCGCAGCGCTTGTTGGACCTGCGGCGTCAGCGTAAGGTGCTGCCGCAGTCTTAATGCTATTGCTGGGCCCATGGTTTCCCGTAGATCTGCAAAGGCCATGCCAGCGGGCTTGCGCCTAAGGGGCCACGGCGTCCCGCTGTAATTGTTGCGCGTGCCGCGCAGCAATTACCGTACGGGCTCGTGGTTTGCAGGCCGATGCCACATGGCTGATCGCCTGCAGCACTACCGCGAGATGCGCGATTTCGACGTCACGCCCGAGCCCCGGGGCAAGAAGACCCGCCCGCGCAGAAAGCGGCTCCGCGAGGCGTTTCTTCGTTACTACATCCAGCGCCACGATGCGAGCCGGCTGCACTATGACTTGCGTCTCGAGCTCGAAGGCGTCCTCAAGAGCTGGGCGGTGCCCAAGGGCCCGAGCCTCGATCCTGCCGACAAGCGCCTCGCCATGCAGACCGAGGACCACCCGCTCGAGTACGGTGAATTCGAAGGCGTGATCCCGGAAAAGCAGTACGGCGCGGGCGACGTGCTGCTGTGGGACAAGGGCGTGTGGACCCCGCAAGACACGGATCCGGCGGCGGCGCTGGCCAAGGGGCGGCTCCACTTTCGCCTCGACGGGGAGAAGCTTAGGGGGTCGTGGATCCTGACGCGCACGAGCCGCGGGGACGAGCGAGCCTCATGGCTTCTCATCAAGAGGTACGATGAAGAAGCACGGCCAGGCATCGACATCACTGTTGAGCGGCCCGAGAGCGTGAAGCGCGCGCCGAAAGCCGTCAGGCGCGCGAGCCGCGCCGCGCTTCCGCAGTTCGTCACGCCACAGCTCGCGACCCTCGTCACTCGGCCGCCGAAAACCGGCGATTGGGTTTACGAGGTAAAGCACGACGGCTATCGAATGCTTGCCAGATTTTCTGAGGACCAGGTCCGGTTGTTCACTCGAAGCGGTAGGGATTGGACCGACAAACTCCCGCACCTCGCGCGCGAGCTGCAAAAGCTCGGCCTCGATGGCGCGTGGCTCGACGGCGAGATCGTGGTGCTGCGCCCCGACGGGCGCTCGAGCTTCCAGGCGCTGCAGAACGCGTTCGAGGGCGGCGCGGATTCCAAGATCGTCTACTACGTGTTCGATGCTCCTTTCCTGGACGGGCGCGACTTGCGTCCGTTGCCGTTACGGGAACGAAAGTCTCGTCTGAGGAAAGCTCTGAAAGCAAGCGGCACCGTCCGGCTTAGCGAAGACCTCGCAGGAGCCGCGTACGAGATCCTCGAGCACGCCTGCAAGCTTGGCCTCGAGGGGCTGATTGGCAAGCAGGCCGATTCGGTTTACGTTGCCGGGCGCACGAGGAGCTGGATCAAGCTCAAGTGCCGCCTTACCCAGGACTTCGTGATCGCCGGCTACACCAAGCCCGGCGGCTCGCGCCATGGCTTCGGCGCGCTCGTGCTCGGCGTCTACGAGCGGCCTGGCAGGCTGGTTTATGCGGGCAAGGTGGGGACCGGCTTCGGCGAGGATTTGTTGAGGAGATTGACCCGGAAATTTGCTGATTACAAGAAACCCGATTCTGCGCTTGCGAATCCGCCGCGCGAGCGGGACATCCAGTGGCTGCGGCCCGTGCTCGTCGCCGAAGTGGAATTCAGCGAGCGTACCGACGACGGCGTAATCCGGCAGGGCTCGTTCATGGGGTTGCGCGAGGACATTCCGGCGAAGTCGGTGGGAATGGAGAAGCCGCAAGCAGCGCCGGAAAGCGAGCCATCGAGGACGATCAAGATCACGCATCCCGACCGGCTGATCTGGCCGGAGCTCGGAATCCGCAAGATCGACCTCGTGCGCTACTTTGAGGAGATCGGCGAATGGTTCGTTCCGCACGTGGTGAACCGCCCGCTGACCGTCGTGCGCTGCCCCGACGGCGTCGGGAAGGAATGCTTCTACCAGCGCCACCTCAACATGGGCGCGAGCCCGGGCGATGTGCTCACCTTCAAGCGCCTGAGCTCGAGCAAGGGCTATTACATCTATGTGAACAGCCTGCGGGGCGCGCTCAGCGTGGTTCAGAACGGAGCGGTCGAATTCCACACCTGGGGCGCCACGGTGCCCGCCGCCAAGCACCCGGACCGCATCACCATCGACCTCGACCCCGATCCCGAGCTGCCGTGGCGCGAGGTGGTGGAAGGCGCGACTCTGACCCGAGCGCTCATCGAGGGCCTGAAGCTGAGATGCTTTCTAAAGACGACCGGGGGCAAGGGTCTTCACGTCGTCTTTCCGATCAAGCGGCGCCACACCTGGGAAGAGGTGAAGGCGTTTGCTGAGAGCATCGCCAAATTCCTGGTGCGCGCCGAGCCCGCGCGCTTCACGGCGAAAATCGCGAAGCGCAGCCGCGGCGGCAAGATCTTCGTCGACTATCTGCGCAACGCCCAGACCGCGAGCGCCGTCGCCGCTTATTCGCCGCGCGCCCGGCCCGGCGCCCATGTCTCCACGCCGCTCGACTGGGACGAGCTCGACTCCACCGACATCCGCGGAGCCTTCAGCGTGAAGACCATACCGGCTCGCCTGAGGAGCCTGAAAGTCGATGCGTGGGCGGGCTACGCCAGCGTGCGGCAGAGCATCACCGACGCGATGCGCAAAGCGCTCGGGACTTAAGGGGTCAGGACCCTTTTCCCGGCGAGCTACGCGCAGCTGCGCGAAAAGGGTCCTGACCCCTTTTCTGGCGCTTGATCACGCTGATTTCACCGTCGCTCTCCATGTAGGCCTTGGCGACCTGTGCGTAATCGCTGACGCCGTGCTCGCGGAGCTTGGAGCGAAGCTCGTCCTCGGCGACGAACTCCACGCGCAGGTTCCGGCGAAGCACGCGGCCGTTGTCGATGAGAAGCAGCGGCGGCGGCTCGAGGATCTTCTGCAGGCGCGACGACTTGTAGGTGAGCCAGTCGGTGAGCACGTTCCACGCGATGATGGTCGTGACGAGAATCGCGCCCTCGGTGACCGAGCGATACTCGCCGGACATGCCGTTCTGCGCCGCGTCGGCGATGATCACGAGCACGAGAATGTCCGCCATCCCGACCGAGCCGACGCGGCGCCGGATCAGGACGCGGAAGAGCAGGAAGAGGAAGAGGTACATCGCGGTGCCGCGGACGATGAGCTCCGCGGGCGACACGTTGAGCCCGAAGACATCGTTCCAGTTCACGACCGCACCTCGCCTTCATAGCGATAGATCGTGCCGTTGCTGCTCGCGCGCCGCAGCCGCGCCGGGTCTAGCTCGATGTATTCATCGGGCACGCGCTCGCCGTTCCTGCGGCGCCAGGTGACGACAAGGAGCGGCTTGCCGCGTGCGAAGTACAGATCGCCTGACTCAACCCGCGCGGGCGAGCGGCTGGCAGAAGAGTAGTAAACGCGCGCGAACTGCATTCATCGCGTAGCGCCGCAATTTATGGACCGGAAACACCGCCGCGGGCGAGCTGCGGTGGGGAGGGGGGAGGGTCGCAGCCGCGCCCGGGCGGAATGCTCAGTGTCACGCAGGGCGCGTGCCCGGGCCGCGCTGTGACGGGACGGCCCGACGCCTTTCGGCGTTTCCCTTTTTGGTTTCTCCAGAAAATCAGAAACGTAGCAATTGCGTCGGGGCTGGTACGCATGTTGCGTAACGTTTTTACATCCCATACTTGTAAGCGTTCCAATGCCCCATTTGCTGCTGGTAGACGACGATCCCGAAGCGCTCGAGTGGCTGTCCGAGTTCGCCAAGGCCGAAGGCTTTACGGTGTCGCAGGCCGATTCTCTGCGTGCCGCCCGAATCCACCTGTCACGCCTGCAGCCCGACGTGCTGCTCACCGACCTGCAGCTTCCCGACGGCAAGGGTATAGAGCTGGTCAAGGACCTCGAGAGCCGCGAGTCCACCGAAATCGTGCTCATCACCGGCCACGCGAGCGTCGAGAGCGCGGTCGAAGCGCTGCGCCTCGGCGCGAGCGACTACCTGGTGAAGCCCGTCGACATGGAACGCCTGAAGTCGATTCTGCGCCGGGTGCCGCGCACGGGCGAGCTGCGCGCCGAGATCGGCGAGCTGAGGGACGAGCTGCGCAAGCTCGGCCGCTTCGGCCACATCCTCGGTTCCTCGCCACCGATGCAGAAGCTCTACGACCAGCTTGGCCGGGTCGCGCCGACCTCTGCGACCGTGCTTCTCACCGGTGAGAGCGGCACCGGCAAGGAGCTTGCGGCGCAAACCATTCACGACCTGAGTCGACGAAAAAAGGCTCCGTTCCTGCCGCTCAACTGCGGCGCGGTGTCGCCGCAGCTGATTGAAAGCGAGCTCTTCGGCCACGAAAAGGGCTCGTTCACCGGCGCCGACCGGCAGCACAAGGGCTACTTCGAGCGCGCGCACGGCGGGACGCTCTTCCTGGATGAGATCACCGAGATGCCGCAGGAGCTGCAGGTCAAGCTGCTGCGCGTGCTGGAGAGCGGCACCTTCACTCGGGTCGGCACGACGACGCCGATCAGCGCCGACGTGCGCGTGCTCGCCGCCACCAACCGCAGCCCGGAGGGGGCGGTCGCAGATGGAAAGCTGCGCGAGGACCTCTATCACCGCCTCAACGTGTTCCCGATCTCGATGCCGCCGCTGCGCGAGCGCAGCACGGATATCGAGCTGCTCGCCGAGCACTTCCTTGTCGCGCTCAACAAGCAGGAGGGCGGCTCCAAGAAATTCGCCCCCGCGACCATCGCGGCACTCTACGCGCACAGCTGGCCGGGCAACGTGCGCGAGCTCAAGAACTACGTGCAGCGTGCATTCATCCTCGCCGATGACGTGATCGACGCGAACCTCGCCCCGGCGGCGGTGGCCGCGCCCGAGTCCGCGCCGCTGCTTTCGGTGCGCGTCGGCACGACGCTCGAGGAAGTGAGCCGGCGACTCATCGAGGCGACGCTCGCGGAATGCGGCTCCAAGCGCAAAGCCGCCGACATGCTGGGCATCAGCCTGAAGACGCTCTACAACCGGCTCGCCGCCTACAAGAGCGGAACGCCGGAGGAGCGCGACGCGGCATAGATATTGCTCCTCGGTTCGGGCACACATTCACCGGAGGAACCATGGCAGAAACCACCAGCACCCGCGCTCCCGGCGCCGAAGCCGTCCAGCGCGTCGCCGAGACCGCGACGCAGTACGCCGAGCGCTTCGGCGAGCGCGCCGAGGAATGGCTCGAGATGAAGGACAACTGGGTCGAGGGCGCGCGCGAGTACGTGCGCGAGCACCCGATCGCCGCGCTCGGAATGGCGGCGGCTGCAGGCTACGTCCTTAGCATGTTGATGCGCTCTCGTGACTAGGTGAACTGGCTGCAGTACAGGCGCGCGCCCGGGCTCGGCGAAGCGATCGGCGGCCTGCTCGCGGAGGCGCGCAGCCTCGTTGGCGACTACGCTGAGCTCGCGGTGCTCGATGCGCGGCGCGCCGCGATCCGGCTCGCCTGGCTGCTCGCCGCGATGCTCGTCGCCACGGTGCTGGTGGTCACCACGTGGATGGCGCTGATCGCCGCCGGCGTAATGATCATGCTCGGCCAAGGCGTCTCGTGGGCGACCGCGCTCGCGATCGCGGCGGTGCTCAACCTCGTCGGCGCCGCCGCGCTCGGGTGGTGGATGCTCGCGCTGATCAAGGAACTTCCCTTCACCGCGCTGCTGCGCCAGCTGCGCGGCCGCGCCCCGGAGAAGCCGCAGTGATCCCGCCCGACCAGGAGATCTTCGAAGTCGAGCAGCGCCTTGCCATGCGCCGCGCGCAACTCGCGAGGCATTCCCGCGAGGCGGGCGAGCGCGCCCGGCGGGCGCTCGCTTCGCCGCTCGCGCTGGCCGCGGCCGCGACG
>DATFEI010000048.1:0-2207 GCA_035251315.1 Burkholderiales bacterium
AGCTTCGAGGAAGCGTACCTGCGCTACGAGGACAAGGCGGCGCGCGGCGAGCTCAAGCTCTACAAGAAGGTGCCGGCGCTGCAGCTCTGGCGCAAGATGCTTTCGATGCTGTTCGAGACGGGGCATCCCTGGATCACGTTCAAGGACCCGTGCAACTTGAGGAGCCCGCAGCAGCACGTGGGCGTGGTGCACAGCTCGAACCTCTGCACCGAGATCACGCTGAACACCTCGTCGGACGAGATCGCGGTGTGCAACCTGGGCTCGATCAACCTGGTTGCGCACCTTGCCGGCGGTCCCTCCGGCTTCGAGCTGGATTTCTCAAAAATAAAAAAAACAATTTCCACGGCGATGCGGATGCTGGACAACGTCATCGACATCAACTACTACGCTGTCGACAAGGCGAGGAACAGCAACCTGCGTCACCGTCCGGTGGGCCTGGGCATCATGGGGTTTCAGGACTGCCTGCACCGCCTGCGCCTGCCCTACGCATCGCCGGAGGCGGTCGAGTTCGCCGACCGCTCGATGGAAATGGTGGCGTACGCGGCGTATTGGGCGTCGACCGAGCTCGCCGAGGAGCGCGGCCGCTACGCCTCGTTCCCGGGGTCGCTCTGGGACCGCGGCATCCTGCCGCAGGACACGCTCGACATCCTGTCGGCCGAGCGCGGCGGCTACGTGGAGCTCGACCGCTCCGCGCGGCTCGACTGGGAGCGGCTGCGCGCGCGCATCAAGCAGCACGGCATGCGCAACTCCAACTGCCTCGCCATCGCACCCACCGCCACCATCGCCAACATCGTCGGCGTGTCGGCCTCGATCGAGCCGACCTACCAGAACCTGTTCGTGAAATCCAACCTTTCGGGCGAGTTCACGGTGGTGAACGACTACCTGGTCGCCGACCTGAAGCGGGCCGGATTGTGGGACGAGGTCATGATCGCCGATCTCAAGTACTTCGACGGCAACCTGGCACGCATCGACCGCGCGCCCGCCGAGCTGCGCCGGCTCTACGCCACCGCGTTCGAGATCGAGCCGAAGTGGCTGGTCGAGTGCGCGGCACGACGCCAGAAGTGGATCGACCAGTCGCAGTCGCTCAACATCTACATGGCGGGCGCCTCGGGCAAGAGGCTGGATGAGACCTACAAGCTTGCCTGGATCCGCGGCCTGAAGACGACGTACTACCTGCGGGCGCTCGGCGCCACGCACGCGGAGAAGTCCACTGTGAAGACCGGAGAACTGAACGCCGTTCCGGCCGAAAGCCTCGAAGCGCCGAAGATGTGCGCGATCGACAAGCCGGACTGCGAGGCATGTCAATGATTCTCGGGGCGGGCACGTGATCACGCTCGCGGCACGAAGCTTCGCCGGGCCGTTCATGGCGCCGCTGTGGTTACCGCCGCCGCGCGCCGGAATCTACGCCGTGCTGGCGCCCGGCTGGCGACTGCTCACGTTCCGCGCGCTCGAGTTTGGCGAGGCCGAAGACCTCTCGTCGAAGGACCTTCTCCGGCGGCACCCGAAATACCGGGAATGGCTGTCCATCGTGGGCAGCGAATGGAGCCTTTACGTCGCAACGCGCGAGATGGCTCTGTCCACCCCCGCAGAGCGCGGCACGCTTTTGCGGGAGCTCGCACGCGGGTACCGCCCGGAATTCAAGCCGCTCGCGATGACGAAGGCGCTACGCACCCACAAGTACAACTAGAACAGCCTACGCCTGCCATGCTCACTTTCGAAGAAAGCGTTTCCCTCCCGCCGAGCGGGGTTCTCGCGCCAGGCAACGCCGCCCGCACTGCATTGCCGAACGAGGCGTTGCGCCGCGTCACGGTAGAAGACAAGCGCGTCATCAACTCCAAGGCCGACGTCAACCAGCTGGTCCCCTTCAAGTACAAGTGGGCGTGGGAGAAGTACTTGGCGGCCTGCGCCAACCACTGGATGCCTCAGGAGATCAACATGAGCCGGGACATCGGGCTCTGGAAGGACCCGGCCGGCCTGACCGAGGACGAGCGCAGGATCGTGAAGCGCAATCTCGGCTTCTTCGTGACTGCAGACTCCCTCGCCGCGAACAACATCGTGCTCGGCACCTACCGGCACATCACCGCGCCCGAATGCCGGCAGTACCTGCTGCGCCAGGCGTTCGAGGAGGCGATCCACACCCACGCCTACCAGTACATCGTCGAAAGCCTGGACCTGGACGAGGCCGAGATCTTCAACGCCTACCACGA
>DATFEI010000283.1:0-14915 GCA_035251315.1 Burkholderiales bacterium
TGCCGCTCGAAGGCAAGCTCGCCGACGCGCTCAGCCCGGGTCGCTTCGCCAACCGTGCAAGAGCGCGGGGCTCGCGTCTTTCACGTCCCTGATGCCGCACAGCGCCATGCTGACATCGAGCTCGGCGCGGATGATCTCGAGCGCGCGCATGACGCCCGCCTCGCCCATCGCGCCCAGCCCATAGGCGAAGGCGCGGCCAATCAGGGTGGCGTCCGCGCCGAGGGCGAGCGCCTTGAGCACGTCCTGGCCGCTGCGGATGCCGCCGTCGAACCACACTTCGGTCTTGCCATTCACCGCATCGACGACGTCGGGCAAAGCGCGGATCGAGGAGATCGTGCCGTCGAGCTGGCGGCCGCCGTGGTTCGAGACCACGATCGCGTCGACGCCCGAGGCGGCGGCGATCTTGGCGTCTTGCGCGTCGAGAATGCCTTTGAGGACGAGCTTCCCGCCCCAGAGCTTCTTCACCCACTCCACGTCCTTCCAGGAGAGCGTGGGGTCAAATTGCCCGGCGATCCATTGCGAGAGCGTAGTCAGGCTCTTCGCATCCGGGATGCGGCCTTCGAGATTGCCGAACGACTTGCGCTTGCTGCGCAGGACGTTCAGCGCCCAACCTGGTTTTCTCAGAATATCGAACGCGGTTCCGAGCGTGAGGCGCGGGGGAACCGTTAGGCCGTTCTTCAGATCGCGGTGACGCTGGCCCTGGACCTGGAGGTCGAGCGTCAGCACGAGCGCGGAGCACTTCGCCGCGCGGGCGCGCTCGATGAGCGACGCCGCGAAGCCGCGGTCGCGCATCACGTAGAGCTGGAACCAGAACGGCTTCTCCACCGCGCCCGCGACGTCCTCGATCGAGCAGATCGACATGGTCGAGAGGGTGAACGGCACGCCGAAGCGCTGGGCGGCGCGCGCGGCGAGAATCTCGCCATCGGCCCAGTTGAGCCCGGTAAGGCCGACGGGCGCGAGCGCCACGGGCATCGTGACCTCCGCGCCCAGCATCGCGGCGCGGGTCGAGCGCCGATCGACGTCGATGCCGACGCGCTGGCGCAGCGCGAGCGACTCGAGATCGGCGCGGTTCACGCGCAGCGTGCATTGCGCGTAGGAGCCGCAATCGACGTACTCGAAGACGGCGCGCGCGACGCGTTTTTTCGCCAGCTCGCGCAGATCGTCGATGCACGTCACAACCGGCATGGCGGCCGATTCTACACGCTGTAAAATGCGCGCGAGATGCCGGCGAACGAGGAGCAGAAGAGCCCGATTCAGGTCATCGACCGCATGATGCGGCTGCTCGACGTGCTCGCGCAGCATCCCGAGCCGCTCGGCCTCAAGCAGATCTCGCAGTACACGGGGCTGCATCCGTCGACCGCGCACCGCATCCTGTCGTCGATGTCGGCCGACCGCCTCGTCGACCGCGTCGAGCCCGGCAGCTATCGGCTGGGCATGCGGCTGCTCGAGCTCGGCAATCTCGTGAAGTCGCGCATCAGCGTGCGCGAGCTCGCGCTGCCGATGATGCGCGAGCTGCACGCGCAGACCGGCGAGACCGCAAATCTCTCGGTGCGCCACGGCGACGAGATCGTGTACGTCGAGCGCACCTCGTCGGGCCGCTCGGCGATGCGCGTGGTGCACGTGATCGGCGCGCGCGCGCCGCTGCATGTGACCGCGGCGGGGAAGCTCTTTCTCCTCGAGGAGGGATTCGCGCGGCTGCGAGACTACGCCAAGCGCACGGGGCTCGCCGCGCACACCAAGAACACGCTATCGAGCCTGCCGCTCCTCGAGCGCGAGCTCGAGCGCATCCAGCGCCAGGGCTGGGCCACCGACAACGAAGAGGCCGAGCTCGGCGTGCGCTGCGTCGCGGCCGGCATCCGTGACGACGCCGGCACCCTCGTCGCCGCACTCTCGCTATCCACGCCCGCCGATCGCATGAAAGTGCAGTGGGGGCCGCTCGTCAAGGAAACCGCCGAGCGCATCTCGGGCACCATCGGCCACCGGCCGCCCGCCGCGCGCATCGGCGCGCATTAGGAAAGAAGAAAGAAAAAATCAGGTCAGGCCGTGAAGCGCGAATAGCCCACGCCGGTCGGTCCAGACCTTGTCGCTCGTGAAGCCAGCCTTTGCCGCGAGGTCGCGGAATCCGTCGAGCGAGTACTTGTAGGAATTCTCGGTGTGGATGGTCTCGCCGGATGCGAAATGGAAGCGATGCTTGCCCAGCGCGACCTTCTGCGCCCCCATCGACACGAGGTGCATTTCGATCCGGCCCGCGGCCGGGTTATAAAAGGCGTAGTGGCGCCAGCGTTTCAGGTCGAAGTCCGCGCCGAGCTCGCGGTTGATGCGCGCGAGCAGATTCAAATTGAACGCGGCGGTCACGCCGCGCGAGTCGTTGTAGGCGGCGTGCAGCACTGCAGGATCCTTCCTGAGATCGACGCCCACCAGCATGCGCGCTGCGATGCCGCGCGACATGGAGAGGAACGCATACGCCTCCTCGGGCGTGAGGTTGCCGATCGTCGAGCCGGGGAAGTACACCACGCTCGGCATGCCGCGTCGCACCGGAATGTCGATCGGGCGCGAGAAGTCGCCGAGCAGCGGATGGATGCGCAGGCCGGGGAACTCGCGCGCCAGGCGTCGCGCGGCGGCGTCGAGCGCGTCCTGCGAGATGTCGATCGGGACATACACCGCGGGGCGCGCGGCGCGGATGAGGAGCCGGCTCTTCACGCCCTCGCCGCTGCCGTACTCGATCAGCTGGCAGCCGCGGCCGGCGAAGCGCGCGATCGCCGCGAGGTGGCGCCGCGTGAGCGCGAGCTCGGCGCGCGTCAGGTAGTACTCAGGAACGCGGCAAATGCGCGCGAACAAGCGGCTGCCCGCGCCATCGTAGAAGTACTTCGGAGAGAGAAACTTGTGCGGAGCCGAAAGTCCCGCGACGACGTCGTCGCGGAAGCTATCTAGCTCGAGCGGCCGCTGGCGGCGCCGCTCTCGAGCCACTTGCGGATGCGGTTGGCGTCGCCGATTCGCGAGTGCTTGCCCCAGGAGTCGAGCAGCACCACGATGAGGTCCTTCTCGGCGAGGCGCACCTGCATGACGAGGCAGCGTCCAGCCTCGCTGATATAGCCGGTCTTGGAGAGCTCGATGTCCCAGTATTTCGAGCGCACGAGGTTGTTGGTGTTGCCGTAGCTGAGCGGCCGCCCGGAGGCACGCACGGTGGCGCGGGACTTGGTCGAATATTCGCGGATCAGCGGATACTCGTGCGCCGCGCTCACGAGCTTGGCGAGGTCGCTCGCGGTCGAGACGTTGGCGGGGGAAAGCCCGGTGGGCTCGACGAAGCGCGTTTCTTCCATTTCAAGCTGCGCGGCCTTGGCGTTCATCGCGTCGACAAATTCTTCGATCCCGCCCGGGAAGCTGCGGCCGAGCGCCGCCGCCGCGCGATTGTCGGAAGCCATGAGCGCGACCAGCAGCAGGTCGCCGCGCGTGAGGCTGAGCCCGGTGCGCAGCCGCGAGCGCGAGCCTTTCATGCGCACCGCATCCTCGCGGCTGAGGACGATCTCCTCGTCGAGGTCGAGGCCGTGGTCGAGGATCACCATCGCCGTCATCAGCTTTGTGATGGACGCGATCGACACCACCGCATCGGTGTTCTTGCCTATCACGACCTCGCCGGTCCCGGCGTCCTGCACGAGCGCCGAGGAGGAGCGCAGCGCGATCTTGCGTACATCCTGGGCCTGCGCAAATCCGACGCTTACGAAAAGCACAAAAAGCAGCGCGCAGATCGCGACGATTCCCTCTAGCGGGTGGAGTTTTCTTTGCATGTTGTTGATCTTCCCCCTCAATGCGCAGTGGTTTTTCTTTGCGTCCCATGCCCTGAACGGCACATGGATTGCGGGAGTCTGCTTACGAGGAGGAAAAAATGCAAGCGAAAACAGTGCCTAGCACGAAATTTCAAGAAATTGCGTGAGATTGTGAGATTGTCCACTTTCGGCGACAGTCGCGCCGCCGGGCGGCTCGCGGCTATTCCGCAGCCGTGCTTTCGAGGATTTCCTGCGCGTGTGCCTGCTGTTGCTGGAGCGCCCACATGCGGGCGTATTCTCCTTTCGCATCAAGCAGTTGCGCGTGCGTCCCGCGCTCGACAATACGACCCTGGACGAGCACCAGGATCTGGTCAGCGTCCATCACGGTAGACAGCCGGTGCGCGATGACGAGGGTGGTGCGTCCCTGCGCGATGCGCTCCAGTTCGGCCTGGATCGCCTTCTCGGCGCGCGAGTCGAGCGCCGAGGTTGCCTCGTCAAAAATGAGGATGCGCGGATTCTTCAGGAGCGCGCGTGCGATGGCGACGCGCTGCTTTTCTCCACCCGAGAGCTTCAGGCCGCGCTCGCCCACCATCGCTTCATAGCCTTTGGGGAGACTTTCAATAAACCGGTGAATCTGCGCGGCGCGCGCTGCCTCGTAGATCTCCGCGTCGCTCGCCTCGGGCCGTCCGTAGCGAATGTTGTAGAGAATAGTGTCGTTGAAGAGCACCGTGTCCTGCGGCACGATGCCGATCGCCGCGCGCAGGCTCGCCTGCTTCACCTGCCTGATGTCGACGCCGTTGATCTCTATTTTTCCTCCGGAAACATCGTAGAAACGGTAGAGCAGGCGCGCGAGCGTCGACTTGCCCGAGCCCGAGTGGCCGACCACCGCGACGCGGTGGCCGGCGGGAATCGTGAAGGACACGCGGTGAAGGATCTGCCGTTCCTTTTCATAGGAGAACTCGACGTCCTTGAATTCAACCGTAGCGGGCCCCGCCGGCAGCTCGGGTGCGCCGGGGCGGTCCTCGACCTCGCGATGCGCGGTGAGCAGCCGGAACATGCGGTCCATGTCGAGCAGCGCCTGCTTGATCTCGCGGTACACCATGCCGAGGAAGTTGAGCGGAATGTAGAGCTGGATGAGAAGTCCGTTCACGAGCACGAGATCGCCGATGGTGAAGCTTTTCGCCGCCACGCCCTCTGCGACGAGCAGCATGAGCGCCGTCACCGCGATCGCGATGATCAGGCTCTGCCCGATGTTGAGGATCCCGAGGGAGGCCTCGTTCTTGGTCGCGGCGTCCTCGTACTTGTGCAGCTGCTCGTCGTAGCGCCGCACTTCGAATTCCTCGTTGCCAAAGTACTTCACCGTCTCGTAGTTGAGCAGGCTGTCGATCGCGCGCGTGTTCGCTCTGGAGTCGAGCTCGTTGGCGCGGCGCCGGATCTCCATGCGCCACTCGGTGATCATGACGGTGAAGAAGATGTACACCACGACCGCGCCGAAGGTGATCGCAGCGAAGCGCCAATCGAATCTCGCAACCAGCACGGCCGCGACCAGCGCGAACTCGAGGATCACCGGGAAAATGGAGAAGATCAGGTACGACAGAAGCGTGGAGATGCCGCGCGTGCCGCGCTCGATGTCGCGCGTCATGCCGCCGGTCTGGCGCTCGAGGTGAAAGCGCAGCGACAGGCTGTGCAAGTGGCGGAACACGCCGAGCGCGACGCGCCGGATGGCACGCTGCGTGACGCGCACGAAGACCACGTCGCGCAGCTCCTGGAACAGCGTGGTCGAGAAGCGCAGTAGCCCGTAGATCGCGAGCAGCGCCACCGGCACCGCGACGATCTGCAGGCTCGGGTCGAGTCCGTCCACCACCTCTTTCATGACGAGCGGCACGCCGACGTTGGCGAGCTTCGCGGTCACCAGGCAGGCGAGCGCGAGGAAGACCCGCCCCTTGTATTCCCACAGGTAGGGAAGAAGGGTGGCCACCGCCTTCCATTCGTTGCCCCTCAGTCGCTGCGTCGGAGCGGCGCTATGTGCCATATGCCCGGATTATCGCAATGTCGGTTACGCCGAAGGCCCGGACTTACGTATAGTTGCCGCCAAGGGGGAAGGGCCATGGGTCTCAACTAATGAGAGCTTGAATGGCGCCGCATGCACTGCCCGAGGGCTATGCCCTCCAGGAATATCGCATTGAGAAGGTGCTCGGCGTGGGCGGCTTCGGCCTTACCTACCTCGCGCTCGACTCCAACCTGAACTTGAAGGTGGCGGTAAAGGAGTACCTGCCGGTCGACGTAGCGCAGCGCGGCGACGACCAGACGATCGGGCCGCGCTCGCCCTCGACCGCCGAGACTTTCGGCTGGGGCAAGCAGCGCTTCATGGACGAATCGCGCACCGTGGCTTCGTTCCGCCACCCGAATATCGTGCGCGTGATGCGCTTCTTCGAGGCGAACGGCACCGCGTACATGGTGATGGAGTTCGTCGAGGGCGCGGCGCTCGCTGAATGGATCAAGGCGCGCCGTCCGCTCGCCGAGGCGCAGGTCAGCGCTATCGTCGAGCCGCTCCTCGAGGGGCTCGAGGTCATCCACAACGCCGGCTACCTGCACCGCGACATCAAGCCCGGCAACATCTACATCCGCGAGGACGGCACCCCGGTGCTGCTCGACTTCGGCTCGGCGCGGCAGCGCGCGACCGAGCTCACCGCCGTGGTTTCGCCCGGCTATGCGCCTTTCGAGCAGTACCACACGCAGGGCAAGCAGGGGCCGTGGAGCGACATCTACGCCCTCGCCGGGGTTCTCTACTGGATGGTGACCGGCTCGATGCCGCACGAGGCGCCGGCGCGGGTACGTGCCGATGAGATGGCCGCGGCGGTCCAGGCCGCTGAGCGCAGCCGATACCGGCCCGAATTCCTCGCGGCGATCGACTGGGCGCTCGCGCCCTTCGAGGATCAGCGCCCGCAATCGGTTGCCGAATGGCGCGAGGCCTTGCTCCCCAGCAAACCCGTTGAAGTTAAACCACAAAAGGTCAATACGGCGCCGCCGGCGCCGCGCGTGCCGGCCGAGGTGCTGAAGCGCGCCGAGGAGCGGCTCGCCGAGTACATCGGGCCGCTGGCACAGGGGGTGGTGAAGCGCGCCGCCGCGCAGGCACGCGACGAGATCGAGCTTTACCTCCTGCTCGCCGACGAGATCGAGAACAAGGAAGAGCGAAAGGCTTTCGTTCGCAAAACGGTTTCCATCTCCGGCAAGCCGTGATACGATTCAAACGATCGTTTGAATCGTATTTGTGCCCAAACACGGCCGGCCCATGTCCATCCGCAACCTCAAGCCTCAGCATGAAACCCGCACGCGCATCCTCGACGCCGCTGAAGAGCTCTTCATGCAGCACGGCTTCGAAGGCACGTCGATGCGCCAGCTCACCTCGCGCGCCGGCGTCAACCTCGCCGCAGTCAACTACCACTTCGGCTCCAAAGACGCGCTGATCGAGGCGGTGCTCCGGCGGCGGCTCGATCCGATGAACGCCGCCCGCATCGCCGCGCTCGAGGAACTCGAAAACGAAGGCCGCGCGAGCGCGCCCGAGGCGATCATCCGCGCGTTCGTCGGCCCGAGCCTGCGCATGATCGAGGACGCCAGAAGCGGCGGGCGCAACTTCATCCGCCTGCTCGGCCGCACCTACACCGATCCGGCGAAGGGAATCCGGGCGCTGATCGGCCAGATGTACGCGCCCGCGATGGAGCGCTACAAGCGCGCGCTCCAGCGAGCGCTTCCCCAGATGCCTGCCGACGAGCTCGTGTGGCGCATGCACTTCATGTTCGGCACCCTCGCCTACACGCTCGCCGCCACCGACACAGTGCAGCTCATCGCCGGCTGCAAGCCGCAAGACCGCTACGACGCGCGCCTGCTGGAAGAGCGCCTGACCGCGTTCCTCGCCGCAGGGCTGCACGCCCCCCTCAAGACTTCGATCAAGAAGGCCGCCTAGGAGGCTCCCATGGCCTGGTTTATCGCCGGAATCCTCGCAGTCATTCTCGTCTTCGGCTACTTCGGGCTTCCGATTGTCTGGTGGACGCTCGCTGCCGGCCTGCTCGGCTGGTACCTGAGTGCGATCGCGGAATTTTCTTCCACCACGAATATCGTGCTCGGCGCGCTCTTCGTCGTCGTGGCCGCGATCTTGAATATTCAACCCTTAAGGAGGCTCGTCTTAACAGACCGCATCCTGGCGCTCTACCGCCGCATCCTCCCCGACATGTCGCAGACGGAGAAGGAGGCGATCGACGCCGGCACGGTGTGGTGGGACGCCGACCTCTTCTCGGGCAAGCCCGACTGGGACAAGCTCCTCAAGACGCCCGCGCCGCGGCTCTCGAGCGAAGAGCAGGCGTTTCTGGACGGTCCCGTGGAAGAGCTTTGCGCCATGTGCGACGAGTGGGAAATCTCGCATGAGCACCAGGACCTGCCGCCGCACGTGTGGCAGTTCATCAAGGACAATGGCTTCCTCGGCATGATCATCCCGAAGCAGTACGGGGGCCTTGGCTTCAGCGCGCTCGCGCATTCGGCCGTGGTGATGAAGCTCTCGACGCGCTCGAGCACCGCGGCGATCTCGGTGATGGTGCCGAATTCGCTCGGGCCGGGCGAGCTGCTGCTGCATTACGGCACCGAGCCACAGAAGAACTACTACCTGCCCCGGCTCGCGAAAGGGCTCGAGGTCCCCTGCTTCGCGCTCACGAGCCCCGAGGCCGGCTCCGACGCTGCCTCGATCCCGGATTCCGGCGTGGTGTGCAAGGGCACTTGGCAAGGCAAGGAAGTGCTCGGCATGCGAGTCACCTGGGACAAGCGCTACATCACCCTCGGGCCGGTGGCGACGCTGCTCGGTCTCGCCTTCCGCCTTTACGATCCGGAAAAACTGCTGGGAGAAAAAGCGGACTTGGGCATTACTTGCGCCCTTGTTCCAACTAACACCCCCGGCGTCAACATCGGCCGACGCCACCTGCCGCTCAACGCGGCGTTCCAGAACGGGCCGACGTCGGGCAAGGATGTCTTCATGCCGCTCGACTGGGTCATCGGCGGGCCGGAATACGCCGGCAAGGGTTGGATGATGCTGATGGGCTGCCTCGCCGCGGGGCGCGCGATCTCGCTGCCGACCTCGTCGGTGGGCGGAGTCAAGGCGCTTACGCGCTTCGTCGGCGCCTATGCGCGCGTACGTAGCCAGTTCAAGACTCCGATCGGGAAGCTCGAGGGCGTGGAAGAAGCGCTCGGCCGCATCGCCGCGCACTGCTACATGATGGACGCGACGCGCGTGATGACTGCAGGCGCGGTCGACACGGGAGAGAAGCCCGCGGTGATCTCGGCAATCGCCAAGTACCACATGACCGAGCGTGCGCGCGCATGCGTGAACGACGGCATGGATATCGTCGGCGGCAAGGGCATCTCGCTCGGGCCGAACAACTGGATCGGGCGCGGTTACCAGATGGCGCCGATCGCGATCACGGTCGAAGGCGCGAACATCCTCACGCGCACGCTGATCATCTTCGGCCAGGGCGCGATCCGCTGCCATCCGTACGTGCTGCGCGAGATGCGCTCGGCGAAGGAAATGCAGGGCGCCGAGGCGGCGCGCGAGTTCGACGACGCGTTTACCTCGCATATCGGACATGTCCTGCGTAACGGCGTTCGCAGTCTGATTTATGGGTTGACAAGAGCTGCTTTTGCCCCGACCCCGGCGAACGCCGCGCCTGAAACGCGGCATTACTACCGGCATGTGTCTCGCCTGTCGGCCGCGTTCGCCTTCCTCGCCGACCTGTCGATGCTCGCGATGGGCGGCGCTCTCAAGCGCAAGGAGAAGATCTCCGGCCGCCTCGGGGATGTTCTTTCCATGCTGTACCTGGTATCCGCTACGCTGAAACGTTACGAGGACCAGGGCCGCATCCGCGAGGATCTGCCGCTCGTGCGCTGGGCGGTCCGCGACGCGCTCTACCGCGCCCAGCAGGCGATCGACGGCATCCTCTCCAACTTTCCGGTGAAGGCGCTCGCGACGCTTTTGCGCTGGACCATCTTCCCGCTCGGCGCCCCGTTCCGTCCGCCGCTCGACTCGCGCAACCACGAGTGCGCCCGGATCGCGCTCGAGCCCGGCGCGGCACGCGACCGGCTTACCGCCGGCATGTACGTGCCGAAGACCGAGGCTGACGCCACCGGCAAGCTCGAGGCCGCTTTCCTCGCCACCATCGCGTGCGAGCCGATCGACGAGAAGCTGCGCAAGGCGCTCAAAAAGGGAAGAATCACCGCTCGTGCCGGAGTCGAGCTCGGATTGATCGCCAAAGAACAGAACGTCATTACTGCCGAAGAGTATGCGCAGTGGAGCCGCAAGGAGGCGCTGCGCAAGCACGTGATCAAGGTCGACGATTTCCCGCGCGACTTCGCACGCGCCGAGATTGCCGCCTCGCTCGAGCAAGCCGCCGTCAAGATGAAGGCCGCGTGACATGTACTCCCGGCCGATCTACGTCATCGACGGCGCGCGCACGCCGTTCCTCAAGTCGAAGAACCGCCCGGGCCCGTTTGCCGCGGCCGATCTCGCCACGCAAGCCGGGCGCGCGCTCCTTGCCCGCCAGCCCTTCGCACCGGACGAACTGGATGAAGTGATCCTCGGCTGCGCCGCCCCGTCGGTCGACGAGGTGAACATCGGGCGCGTCGCGGCGCTGCGCATGGGCTGCGGCGAGAAAGTCCCCGGCTGGACCGTGATGCGCAACTGCGCCTCCGGCATGCAGGCGCTCGATTCGGCCATCAACAACATCCTCGCTGGCCGCTCGAGCCTCGTGCTCGCCGGCGGCGTCGATGCGCTCTCGCGCGCACCGCTTCTCTACGGCGAGAAAATGGTGCTGTGGTTTTCGCAGCTCGCCTCGACCAAAAGCCTTCCGCAAAGAATGGCGCTGCTCGCGCGGCTCCCGGTCAGGTCCCTGCTTGCTCCGGTGATCGGAATCATGAAGGGGCTGACCGACCCGATGGTCGGCCTGCTGATGGGACAGACCGCGGAGAACGTCGCGTACCGCTTCGGCATCACGCGCGCCGAAATGGATGCATTTTCCGTCCGCAGCCATGAACGAGTCATACGCGCCCAGGACGAAGGGCGCCTCGCACCCAGCGGCGGCGAAGTCGAGCCGCTGTACGACACCAAGGGCAACGTCTACACGCTCGACGACGGCGTGCGGCGCGACGCCTCGCTGCACAACCTCGCCAAGCTCAAGCCCTTCTTCGACCGCAAGTTCGGCAACGTGACGCCCGGCAACAGCTCGCAGATCACCGACGGCGCGGCGTGGCTGATCCTCGCCTCGGAAGACGTGGTGAGGAACAACAATCTCCAGCCCCTCGGCCGCATCCTCGATTCCGAGTGGGCCGGCCTCGACCCGGCGCACATGGGCCTCGGCCCGGTGCACGCGGCCACGCCGATCCTGAAGCGAAACCATCTCGACCTGGACGGCATCGCCTACTGGGAGATTAACGAGGCATTCGCCGCCCAGGTGCTCGGCTGCCTGGCGGCATGGCGGGACGAGCAATACTGCAGGGAACAGCTCGGGCTCAACAAGGCTTTGGGTTCCCTCGATGAAGAAAGATTGAACGTCGATGGCGGGGCAATCGCGCTCGGGCATCCGGTCGGCGCTTCGGGCGCGCGCATCGTCCTGCATCTACTGAAGACATTGAAGATAAACAACGCGAGGCGCGGAATGGCCGCAATCTGCATCGGCGGCGGCCTGGGCGGCGCCATGCTAGTGGAGGCTGCGTGATGGAACGGGTCGACGCCAAGGTCTTCGCGAAGCACTGGCGCTGGGAGAAGGACCGGGAAGGGCTCGTCTGGCTCACGTTCGACAAGCAGGGCGAATCGGCCAATACCTTCTCGCGCGAGGCGCTGAACGAGCTCTCGCTCATCGTCGAGGAGATCGCCGCTGCGCGGCCAAGGGGCCTCGTGATCCGTTCGGCGAAGGAGGGCTTCATCGCCGGAGTCGACATCGAGGAGCTCACGCGCCTCAGCTCGGGCGCCGAAGCGCTCGAGCTGACGCGGCTCGGCTGGGACGTTTTCCAGAAGGTGCGCGACCTGCCCTTCCCCACCACGGCGCTGATCAACGGCTTTTGCATGGGCGGCGGCACCGAGCTTGCGCTCGCCTGCCGCTACCGCGTCGCGCTCGACGACCCGAAGGTGCGCATCGCGCTGCCCGAAGTGATGCTCGGCATCATGCCGGCGTGGCACGGCGTGCAATGGCTGCCCAAGCTCGTCGGCCCGGGACCAGCGTTCGATCTGCTGCTCACCGGCAAGGCGCTCGACGCGAAGCGCGCGAAGCGCATCGGCCTCGTCGACCAGGCGGTGCCGCTGCGTATCCTGGAGAACGCCGCGCGCATGGTGACGCTCGAAGACCGCGGCCGCAGGCAACCGCCGCTCGTGCAGCGGCTGATGCTCCTCATGCGCGGATTCGTGGTCTCGCAGGCGCGCCGGCAGGTGGCGAAGAAGGCGCGGCGCGAGCACTATCCCGCGCCCTACGCCATCCTCGAGCTGTGGCAGAAGTACGACGGCGATCCGTTCGCCGCCGCCAAGGACCTGTCGTGCTCGATCGAGTCGCTCATCATCCACCCGAGCGCCCGGAACCTCATCCGCATCTTCTTCCTGCAGGAGCGGCTGAAGGGCCTCGGGAAGAGCACGGACTTCAGGCCGCAGCACGTGCACGTCGTCGGCGCCGGCGTGATGGGCGGCGATATTGCGGCAATCTGCGCCATGCGCGGGCTGCGTGTCACGCTGCAGGACACCGCGCCCGAGCGCATCGCGCCGGCGATAAAGCGCGCCGCCGAGCTTTTCACGCGCCGGCTGCGCGATGCGCGGCGCGAGCGCGACGCGCTCGACCGCCTGATGCCCGACGTGACCGGCGAAGGCGCGCGCCACGCCGACGTGCTGATCGAGGCGATCTTCGAGAACCTCGAGGCGAAGCGTGCGCTGTTCGCGAAGCTCGAGTCGGTCGCGAAGCCCGACGCCATCCTCGCCACGAACACCTCGAGCCTGAAGCTCGCCGACCTCGCGCCGGCGCTCAAGGATCCGACGCGCCTCGTCGGCATCCATTTCTTCAACCCTGTGCCGCTACTGCAGCTGGTAGAAGTGGTTTCTTCAGAAAATACCCATCCGGAGCTCACCAGGAAGGCAGCCGCCTTCGTGCGCCAGATCGACAAGCTGCCGCTCCCGGTGAAGGACTCGCCCGGGTTCCTGGTGAACCGCGTGCTCGGCCCGTACATGCTGAACGCGTTCCGCATGCTGGACGCGGGCGCGAAGCCCGAGACCCTCGACCGCGCGATGGAGGATTTCGGCATGCCGATGGGGCCGGCCGAGCTCGCCGACACGGTCGGGCTCGACATCTGCCTGCACGCCGGCAAGTCGCTCGCGAAGGGTGCGACTGCAGTGCCGGCGATCCTGGAAAGCAAGGTTGCGCTCGGGCAGCTCGGGAAGAAGACCGGACAGGGGATTTACAAGTACGCAAATGGGAAGGCGCAGAAAGGCGAGCCCGACCCGTACGATCAAACACTCGTCGACTCGCTGATCGAGCCGTACCTGCGCGAGGCCGAGGCGGCGCTCGCCGAAGGCATCGTCGCCGACGCCGACCTCGCGGACGCCGGCCTCATCTTTGGTACGGGTTTCGCGCCGTTCCGAGGCGGTCCTCTTCACTATCTGAAGACCCGTGGAAGACAGACTCCCTGAAGGCAAGGTGCCGGCGCTGCGGGTCATGCCGATGCCCGCGGACGCCAACCAGAACGGCGACATCTTCGGCGGCTGGATCATGGCGCAGGTCGACATCGCCGGCGGCGCCGCAGCCGGCCGCCTCGCGCGCGGCCGCGTCGCCACAGTCGCGGTCAAGGAGTTCGTGTTCAAGCAGCCGGTGCAGATCGGCGACCTGCTCTCGTTCTACGTCGATGTCGTGCGCATCGGCCGCACCTCGATTACCGTGAACGTGGAGGTGTACGCCGAGCGCCGCCCCGAAGCCCCGAGAGTCGTGAAGGTCACCGAGGCCACGCTCACCTACGTCGCGATCGACCGCGACGGGCGCCCGCGCCCGGTGGCGCAGACCTAGTTGCTCCTCGACGCGCCGACGCTGGCGGCGATCGCGGCGCTCGCCGTGGTCGCCGCCATCGTAAGCGGCATGAGCGGCTTCGGCACCGGCGTGATCCTCGCCGCGGCGCTCGTTCCGCTAATCGGTATCAAGGCGGTGATTCCGGTCCTCGCCGTGGCCGGCATCATCATCAACGCCGGGCGCTTCTGGTTCTACCGCACGCACCTTGACCGGCGCATGCTTGTCCTCGTGCTCGCCGCTTCGCTTCCGTTCCTCGTTCTCGGCACGTGGATCTACAGCGTGCTCGACGTGCGCGCGCTCGGCACGGTGCTCGGGCTCGCCGTCATGGCGTCGGTTCCGCTAAGACGAGTCCTGCATTCCAGGCAGATCACCCTGAGCCCGACCGGCCTGGCCGTCGGCTCGGGCGTCTTCGGCCTCGCGACCGGCGTCGCCACCGGCACCGGCGTGATCCTGGTCTCGCTCCTTCTCGGCGCCGGACTCGCCACGCCGGCGGTGCTCGCGACCGACGCGCTCGTATCCATCGTCCTCGACCTCGCCAAGGCGGCGCTCTTCCAGCGCTTCGACCTCCTCGACACCGAAGCGTTCTTTACCGGCATGGTGATCGGCTTCGCCACCATCCCGGGAAGCGCGATCGCCGCCTGGCTCGTCGCGCGCATGGGCGCGAGCCTGCACATCCTTTTCATGGAAGGCCTGATCCTCGTTGGCGGCGCCTCCATGCTGTGGCACGCGTGGAGATAGGACGATGAAAGGCGTGGAGATCGCACGATGAAGATCGTGAAAGGAAAAGTCGCCGCCGTCACCGGCGCGGCAAGCGGCCTCGGCCGCTCGATCGCCCTCGCCTTCGCGGCCGAGGGTATGGACGTGGCACTGGCGGATGTCGATCAGGAAGGTCTGCTGAAGACCCAACGGGTAGTCGGGGAATACGGTGTGAAAAGCACCGCGCTCCGCGTCGATGTGTCGAAAGCGGCCGAAGTCGAAGCGTTCGCCGAGCGCACCGTGAAGGAGCTGGGCGCGGTCCACGTGGTGTGCAACAACGCCGGCGTATCACCGCTCGGCTCCGTATGGGAGAACACGCTCGCCG
>DATFEI010000040.1:0-5172 GCA_035251315.1 Burkholderiales bacterium
CGCGACACGATATTGACGATTGATCTCCCGACCACCGAAGGCAAGCTAGCGGCTTACCCGGTACGCGAACCCAGGCAGTTCCGAAAGCCGGCGAAGCCGTTCACGAGAAAAGCGCTGGCCGCCGCTCACGTCGTCGCCGAGCCGCTCTCGACGAAGGACCCGTGGCTCGAAGCCGCGATCGACTGGGACGCAACAATCGTCTATCGCCGGCATTTGTGGTCCTGGGGCTTCGGCGTCGCCGAGGCGATGGACACCGCGCAGCGCGGCATGGGGCTCGATTGGTCTTCTTCATTGATGTTGATTGAAAAGTCCATCAGGGAAGCGAGAACCATTGCCGGCGCGCAAGTGTGGTCAGGGGCTGGAACCGACCACGTGGCGCACACGAACCTCGACGGCGTCATTCGCGCGTACGAGGAGCAGTGCGGCGCGATCGAGAAGCTCGGCGGGCGCATCATCTTGATGGCAAGCCGCGCGCTCGCCGCGTGCGCGCGCTCGCCCGAGGACTACGCCGAGGTGTACGACCGGGTCCTGTCGCAGGTGAGCCAGCCCGTGATCATCCACTGGCTTGGCGAGATGTTCGACCCGGCGCTCGAAGGTTACTGGGGGAGCAGGGATCACTACGCCGCGATGGAGGTCTGCCTTTCCGTCCTCCACAGGAACGCCGCCAAGGTCGACGGAATAAAGATCTCGCTCCTCGACAAGCAGAAGGAAGTCGACATGCGCCGCAAGCTGCCCGCCGGCTTGCGCATGTACACCGGCGACGACTTCAATTTCGCCGAGCTGATCCAGGGGGACGCACAGGGATACTCGGATGCGCTGCTTGGGATTTTCGATGCCATCGCACCCGCCGCTTCACAGGCCCTGTCTTTTCTAAGCGAGGGGAAGAACAGCGACTATCACGAGATTCTCGGCCCGACTATCCCACTCTCACGCCACATCTTTCGCGCGCCGACGCGTTTCTACAAGACCGGCGTGGTGTTCATGGCGTGGCTTAACGGCCACCAGGACCATTTCGTCATGGTGGGCGGGCAGCAGTCGGCGCGTCACGTGCTGCACCTCGCGGAACTATTCAGGCTCGCGGACGCCGCGGGTCTGCTTGCGGACCCGCCATTGGCATGCGCGCGTATGAAGCAACTGCTTGCGCTGCACGGATGCAGCTGAAAAAGCTCGCTTCGTTCGGCGCCGAAGCCGATGTCATCGAGCCGGACTTCCGCAAAGTCTGGGACGCTTTTTTTCAGGCTCAGGTATTGGTGTTTCGCGCGCAGAAGTTCACGGCATCCGACTTCCTCAACTTCGCAAGGCAGTTTGGACGCCCGGAGCCCCACGTCATCGACCAGTTCCACCATCCCGAGCACGCGGACATCCTCATCCTTTCCAACGTGCAGAGGGACGGGAAACCGATCGGGCTCGCCGACGCAGGGACGTACTTCCATACCGACTACTCCTATCTCGACGTGCCCGCGCGCGCGACCACCCTCTATTCGATCCAGGTGCCGAGCAAGGGCGGCGACACGCTGTTCGCCAATCAGTACGCTGCCTATGACGATCTGTCTTCCTCCATGAAGAAGACAATCGAGCCGCTTATTGCACTGCACCACTACGGCAACCGGGACGATCTGGACAAGAGCTCGCGCACCGTCGCTTCGGTGCTGAGCGAGGAACAAGAGCAAGAGATGACCTGGGTGCGCCATCCTGTGGCGCGGCGTCACCCGATCACCGGCCGGAAGGCGCTCTATGCGGTCTCGGGAAGCTCCTTCCGCATCGAGGGGATGCCCGAAGACGAGGCGCTCGACCTCCTGGATGAGCTCAAGCGCCATGCTACGCAGGAGAAGTACCAGCTCAGACTTAAGTACGGGGCGGGCGACGTGGTCGTCTGGGACAACGCCTCGCTGCTTCACTCGGCGACGCTCACCGACCCCTCGGACCCGCGTACACTCTGGCGTATCACCATCAAGGAGGAGAAAGCATGATGAAGAGGATCCTGTTTGTCGCGCTGGCGGCATTTTCGGCGTCGTCGTTCGGCCAGGCGCTGACCCTGCACGGCGCGTCCCAGTTCACCGACGAGCACGCGTTCACCAAGGCGATGGTGAAGTTCGAGGAACTGGTGAAGAAGTACTACGGCAAGCCGATCAACTTCGTGCTGCACAAGAACAGCGAGCTGGGACTCGAGAAGCAGTACTTCGAGTACATGGCGCAGGGCAAGGCGGTGGACTACGCGATCGTGTCGCCGGCGCACATGTCGACCTTCTCCAAGGCCGCGCCCTTCATCGACGCGCCGTTCCTTTTCCGCGACCTCAAGCACTGGAACGCGGTGCTCGACCAGGACGTGCTCAAGCCCGTGGCCGACGAGATCGCGCAGAAAGCCGACGTCATGCTGATCGGCTACGCTGGCGGCGGCACGCGCAACATCTTCGTGAACAAGCCGGTGCGCAACATGCAGGAGCTGAAGGGGCTCAAGGTCCGCGTGCAGGGCGCGCCGATCTGGAGCCGTACCTTCCAGGCGGCGGGAATGGCGCCGACCGTGATCGCCTACAACGAAGTCTACAACGCCATCCAGAACGGCGTGATCGCCGCGGGCGAAAACGAGGCCGCTGGCGTCGAGCAGATGAAGTTCTACGAGGTCGCGCCGCACCTCTCCATGACCCAGCACGCGATTACCATCCGGCCGCTGTGCTTCTCGGGCAAGACCTTCAAGAAGCTCGACAAGGACCTTCAGGCCGCGGTGCTCAAGGCGGGCAAGGAAGCCGGCGCCTACGGCCGCCAGATCGAATCGAGCGAGGACGAGCAGAAGCTCGTGAAGATGGAGAAGGAAGGCAAGCTTAAGCGCGTGCCGTTCGCCGGCCGCGACCAGATGAAGAAGCTGGTCGACCCGGTGATGACCGCCTACGCCAAGGAGATCGGCGCCGAGCAGATCCTCGCCAAGATCAACGCTATCAAATAGCTTTCGAACGGAGCGACGGCGGCGCTAACCCGGTGCCGCCGTTTTTTTGTGCTTAGAAAAATAACGTTCTGGTACGGCCAGCTGCTGACGTGGCTGCTCGCCGCATCGGTCGCAATCCTCATCTTTCCGGTCTCGCTGCAGATCTTCTCGCGCTACACCGCGCTCATCCCGAGCTATATCTGGACCGAGGAGATGGCGCGCTTTTTCTTCATCTGGTCGATCATGCTTGGCGCGATGGTCGGCATCCGCGAAGGCACGCATTTCATGGTCGACCTGTGGCCGCCGCTGCAGGGCCGGGCACGGTCGGCACTGCGCCTAGTGGCGGCGGTGTTCGTGCTGGTGTTCGCGCTGGTGTTCCTGTGGTGGGGCATCGATTTCACGCGCTTCGCGTTCAACCGCATCTCGGAGCTCGCCGAGCTGCCGCTCTGGTACATCCACCTGCCCTGGCCGCTCGCCGGCGTGACGTGGGTTCTTTTTCTCGGCGAGCAGATGTGGGATGACCTGAAAGTTCTTGCAACCGGATGATCGGCGCGACGGTCCTCGACCCCGGCACTGCGAGCATGATCATGTTCGGGGTGTTCTTCGCGCTGCTCGCGCTGCGCGTGCCGGTGGCGTTCGCGCTCGGGCTTGCCTGCCTGCCGATCTTCATCATCGAAGAGCGCCTCACGCCGCAGAACCTGGTGCAGGAGACCTTCAACGCCTACAACTCGTTCATCCTGCTCGCGGTGCCGTTCTTCCTCCTGACCGCGAACCTGATGAACGTGGGCGGGATCACCACGCGGCTGGTGCGCCTGTCGCGCGACCTGGTGGGGCACTTCCCCGGCGGCTTGGCGCAGGTGAACGTGGTGCTGTCGCTCTTCTTCGCCGGTATCTCGGGCTCCTCCACCGCGGACGCGGCGAGCCAGTCCAAGATCTTCATCGAAGCGCAGCGCAAGGAAGGCTATCACGACAGCTTTTCGGTCGCGATCACCGCGGTGTCGGCCGTGCTCGCCGTCATCGTTCCGCCTTCGATCCTGATGATCGTGTGGGGCGGCCTGCTCACCGTTTCCATCGGCGGGCTGTTCCTCGCGGGCATCGTTCCCGGGGTCCTCATCGCCCTGGTGCAGATGGGCACGGTTCACGTGTATGCCAAGCTGCGCAACTACCCCACGTATCCGCGCGCGACGCTCGTCGAGACCATCAAGGCGATCGGCGTCGCGATCCCCGCGCTGATGACGCCGGTGATCATCATCGGCGGCAAGATCTTCGGCTGGTTCACCGCCACCGAGTCGGCGTGCATCGCGGTGCTGTACGCCGCCGCGCTTACCATGCTGGTGTACCGCGAGATGGACTGGAAAGGGCTGCACCACGCGCTGCTCGAGACCGGGCGGCTCACCGGCGTGGCGCTGTTCTGCGTCGGCACTGCCTCCGCCTTCGGCTGGCTGCTCGCCTACTACCAGATCCCGAAGGCGCTGCTGGAGAATGTCGTGACCTGGGGCATGGGGCCGATCGCCACCGGCTTCTTCATCGCCGGCGTGTTTCTCGTCGTCGGCTGCATTCTCGACGCGATACCCGCCATCGTGATCGTCGGCACGGTGCTCGAGCCCCTCGCCAAGAGCGTCGGCCTGGACCCGATCCATTTCGCCATGATCGGCATCGTCTCGCTCGCTTTCGGCCTGGTGACGCCGCCCTACGGCCTGTGCCTCATGATCGCGGCGCACATCGCCGGCATGCGGGTGGTGGACGCGCTGAAGGACGTGTTCATCATGCTGATCCCGATGTTCGGCGTGCTCGCGCTGGTGATCATGTGGCCGCAGCTCGTGCTCTTCCTGCCGCGCCTCTTCCCGCCCGGCACGCTGTAATGCGGTTGTCGTTGAATACTGCAACGGTAAGGAAGCAGTGGACGCTTGCGGAGGCGATCGACGGCTGCGCGCGGCACGGAATCCGCGGCATCTCGCCGTGGCGAGATCAGGTTGCCCAGATGGGTTTGTCTCACGCCAAGAAATCGATCAGGGAGAAAAGCCTGGTCGTGACCGGCCTGTGCCGCGGCGGCTTCTTCACGGCGAAGGACTGGCGCGACGACAACCGGCGCGCGATCGAGGAAGCGCACGAGCTAGGCGCGCAATGCCTCGTGCTCGTTGTGGGAGGCCTACTGCCCGGTTCTAAGGATCTTCTCCTTTCAAGAGAAAGAATCAAGGACGGTATTGCGGCCATTCTGCCCGAAGCGAAAAAGGCCGGCATCCCGCTCGCCA
>DATFEI010000179.1:0-4963 GCA_035251315.1 Burkholderiales bacterium
GGCAGCTTCCCACTCAATACGTCCGGCGGCCAGCTCTCCGTCGGCCAGGCGGGCGCCGCCGGCGGCTTTCTTGGCATGGTAGAAGCGATCCGCCAGCTCACGGGAGAAGCGGGCGAGCGCTCGGTCAAAGGCGCGAAACTCGGGCTCGTGAGCGGGTTCGGCATGATCAACTACGACCGCGGCCTCGGCTCCGGAGCAGCAATCCTTGCAAAGGCCTAAGCGCAAGAACCCCGTCCTCCGCACGCGGCTGCCCACGCTGCCGCCGGCGGCGCGCAGCCGCGTGGCGCTCGGCCTCACTGCTGCCGCCGCGCTCGGGCACTTTGAGCTGCAGCAGTGCCGCGACTGCGGCACCGTGCAGTACCCCCCGCGCGAGGCTTGCCAGAAATGCCTGTCAATCCTCCTGGACTGGAAGCCGCAACGCGCCGAGGGCGAGCTTCTCGCGCAAACAGTTTTGCATCACAGCAACGACCTTTTCTTTCGCGAGCGGCTGCCCTGGCGCCTGGGACTGGTCAAGCTCGAATGCGGGCCGACCGTGGTCGCCCATTTGCATGAAGCAGCTACACAACGAGTGCGCGTGCGGGCGATGCTCGACCGCGCGGGGCAGGCGGTGATCGTCGCCCTGCCTGACAAGGAGAACGCAGACATGGCTGAAGACCGGCAGTTGCGCGAGTTCACCTGCGACCCCAAGCAGCGCAAGGTGCTCATCACCGATGGGAAAACGACGCTCGGCCAAGCGCTCGTCCGGGAAATGGCTGCTGCAAAAGCGGAGATCATCTGGGTGGGCTACGCCGAGCCCTGGAAGAAGTTCGCCGGGTTCGACGAGCTGGAGAAGATCCCGCAAGTGACGCTCGTGCCGCTGGATGTCACCGACTCGAAGAACGTGCGCGAGCTCGCCGCCGAGATCGCCGGCAAGGTGGATATCGTGGTGAACAACGCCGAATGCCATCGCAGCTTCGGCATCGGGAACCGCCAGGGCGTCGAGACCGCCCGCGCCGAGATGGACGTCAACTACTTCGGCCTGCTGCGGCTTGCGCAGGAGTTCGCGCCGGCGATGCGCTCCCGCGGCGCCGACGGCCGGGCGAGCGCGGTGGCCTGGGTCAACGTGCTCTCGATCTACGCGCTCGCCAATTTCCCGCCGCACGGGACGTTCTCTGCGTCCAAGGCCGCGGCGAACTCGCTCGCGCAATGCCTGCGTGCCGAGATGCGCCCAGCCGGGGTGCGCGTAGTCAACGTTTTTCCCGGGCCGATCGACGACGAGTGGAACCAGCTCCTGCCGCCGCCCAAGCTCGCCCCGGCGGCGCTCGCCAAGGCGATCGTGGGCGCCCTTCGCGACGGCGTCGAGGATGTCTATCCGGGCGACGTGGCCCAGGAATGGCTGGCCCGCTGGCGCGATAATCCGAAGGCGCTGGAGAGAGAGCTTTCGGCATGACGGCATTACTGCAATTCGTAGATGCTTTTTCGAAAGGCAAGATACGGGTCGTCGACCTGACCCAGACCCTGTCCCCCGAATTCCCGAGCATCTCGCTGCCACCAGAGATGGGCCAGGCATGGCCGTTTCGCATCGAGGAGGTGTCGCGCTACGACGAGCGCGGACCGGCGTGGTACTGGAACAACTTCTCCTGCGGCGAGCACACCGGCACGCATTTCGACGCGCCAGTGCACTGGATCTCGGGCAAGGACCTGCCGAATAACGCCACCGACAGCATCCCGCCCGAGCGCTTCATCGGCCCGGCGTTCGTGATCGACTGCAGCAGGGAGGCCGCAAAGGACCCGGACTTCCTGCTGACGAAAGACTTCGTCCTCGATTGGGAGAAGAAACACGCCCGCATAGCGCCAAAGTCGTGGGTGCTGATGCGCACGGACTGGTCGAAACGCCGCGACCCGGTCGAATACCAGAATTACGACGAAGAAGGCCAGCACACGCCGGGGCCGGATGTCGACGCGGTGAAATTCCTGGTTGGCGAACGCGATGTGCTCGGCTTCGGCACCGAGTCGATCGGTACCGACGCCGGGCAGGCGTACCACCTGCGTCCGCCCTACCCTTGCCACTACTACATGCACGGTGCCGGCCGCTACGGCCTTCAATGTCTTACCAACCTTGAGCAGCTTCCGCCCACCGGCTCGGTAGTCATCGCCGCACCCCTCAAGATCCGCAACGGGAGCGGTTCGCCACTAAGGGTCCTTGCACTGGTCCATGACTGAAAGATTCAAAATCTGGTTTCAAGGAGCGACCGACCGAGTCCACATGGCGCCTTACATCTCCAAGGTCGAGGCGCACCTGCGCACCATCCTGGACCCGGAGTTCTCGGCGACCTTCCACACCACCACGCCGCCCGCGACAACCACGCACGCGATCACCGAGTTTCGCATCGCGCGCAACCTGATCCGCAACGCGGTCGAGGCAGAGCGTCAGGGCTACGCTGCCATGGCGATCACCCATTTTCAGGACGCCGGCCTCATGGAGGTGAAGTCGGTGGTCGACATCCCGGTGTTGGGGCTCGGCGAAACCACGCTCTTTCACGCGTGCACGCTCGGCCGCAAGCTGGGCCTCGTCACAATCAATCCGGTGTTCATCCCCTGGCACGAGGAGCAGGTCATCCGCTACGGGCTGCAACAGCGCGTTGTCGGGGTTCGCGCGGTCAATGCCACCGTCAAGGACTTTATCGACTCCTTCGCGAGCGAGGAAGTCTTGAGGAAGCTGCGGCCGCTCTGGGAGCGCGAGTGCAAGGTGCTGCTCGATGCCGGCGCGGACGTGATCGTGCCGGCGGGCGGCCTGCCGATGATGCTCTTCGGCGGCAGCGAGATGGACGGCGCGCCTGTGGTGAATGGCATCACGCTGATCGCGAAGAGCGCCGAGATGGCGATCAAGCTGCGCAAGCTCGGCGCGGGCCGGATCAGCCGTCGGTCGAATTTCGTGAAGCCGCCCGAGAAGGCGCTGAAGGAATTTCTCGAGCAAGGATGATGAAGCAGACTCTGGCGCAGAAACTGGTCGCGCGCGCCGCCGGACGCAGCACCGTCGCGCCCGGCGAGATCATCACCTGCAAAGTGGACCTCGCCATGATGCACGACTCGGGCGGGCCGCGGCGCGTGAAGCCGATGCTCGAGCGCCTCGGCGCGAAGGTCTGGGACCCGTCCAAGGTCGTGGTGATCACCGACCACTACCTGCCCGCCTACGACGAGGAAAGCCGCAACATCGTCCGGATCGCGCGCGGCTGGGTGCGCGAGGCCGGGATCGAGAATTTCTACGACGCGCAAGGGATCTGCCACGTCGTCCTGCCCGAGCGCGGCCACTTGCGTCCCGGCATGTTCGTGGTGGGCGGCGACAGTCATTCGCCGACCGGAGGGGCGTTTGGCGCTTACATGTTCGGTGTTGGTGCGACCGAGATGCTCGGCGTCCTCGTGACAGGAGAAATCTGGCTCAAGGTGCCACATACCATCCTCATGGAGTTCGACCGCGCGCTGCAGCCCGGAGTCTCGGCGAAGGACATGATGCTATTCCTTATCGGCCGCTTTGGCCTCGATGGCGGCCAGTACCAGGCGCTCGAGTACCGCGGCACCGCGATCCGTAGGCTGCCGATGCAGGAGCGCATGACCCTCTGCAACATGACCGCCGAGCTCGGTGGGCAGACCGGGTTGATCGCTTCAGATGCAATCACTAAAGCGTTCCTCGCAAGTGAGGTCGAAACGTGGGACAGCGACGCAGGCGCCTCTGTCCTCGCGCATCATCGCTTCAACGCCTCCGAGATCGCCCCGCAAGTCGCCGCGCCCCACTCGCCGGCGAACGCGAAGCCGGTCGAGCAGTTCCGGCACGTCAAGCCCACGCTTGCCTATATCGGCGCCTGCACCGGAGCGAAGCTCGAAGACCTTCGCATGGCATCGCAGATCCTCCGGAGTCGGAAGTCGAAAATGCGGCTGCTCGTCGCTCCTGCCAGCGCGCGCGACCAAAAAACCGCCGCTGACGAAGGTACGCTCCAGGTCCTGCTCGACGCAGGCGCCGAGCTGCTGCCGAATGCGTGCGGGATCTGCGCGGGCTACGGCGAGCATGTGCTGCCAGAAGACATGGTTGCGATCTCGAGCACTGCGCGCAATTTCAAGGGCCGCATGGGCGCCGCCTCGTCGCAGGTTTACCTCGCCTCGCCGTACACTGTGGCGGCTACCGCGGTGGCCGGGCGGGTGTGCGATCCGCGCGAGCTCCTGCAATGAAGGCGTGGCTGTTCGGCGACAATATCGACACCGACGTCATCGCGCCCGGGCGCTACATGAAGTTCGGCATCGACGAGATCGCCCAGCATTGCCTCGAAGCCGTCGACCTGGATTTTTCCAGGCAAGTCACGAAAGGCGACATCATCGTCGCCGGCCGGAACTTCGGCTGTGGGTCCTCGCGCGAGCAGGCGCCCGCGGCGCTCAAGCACCTCGGGATCGCAGCGCTCATCGCCGAATCCTTCGCAGGCCTTTTCTACCGCAACGCGCTGAACCTGGGACTGCCGGCGCTGGTGTGCAGCAGCGCGAAGCGCATCCGCAATGGCGACCGCATCAGCATCGACTACGCGAGGAGCGAGGTGTTCGACCTCACCTCGGATGAGAGACTGCCCTTCGAACCCATCCCGGCCCACCTTATGGAAATGGTGCGCGATGGCGGGCTGCTGCCGCATCTCGAGAAGCGACTGGCACGAAAGGAGCGCGCCTCCTGACACCGGAAGAGATAGTGCGGCGATACCTCGAAGCGATGGAGCGGCGCGATCTCGCGGAGGCGAAGCGCTGGCTCGCGCCCGGGTTCTACATGGTATTTCCCGGAAACCGGCGGTTCGACACCCTCGAGGAACTTGTTGCTTCCGCCAAGGGCAGGTATCGCAGCGCGAAGAAGACCTACGAGCGGTTCGACTGCAGTGCAAGCGAGGTCTACTGCTACGGGACGCTGCACGGCGAGCTCCTCGACGGCACGCCCTACTCCGGCATACGCTTC
>DATFEI010000128.1:0-6657 GCA_035251315.1 Burkholderiales bacterium
GCCGTGGTAGTCGTTGACCGGGTTGTGCTGCGTGCAGCGGTTGTCCCAGAAGGCAATCGAACCGACTTCCCAGCGAAAACGGCAGGTGAACTCCGGCTTCACCTGGTGGCGGAAGAGGTAGTCGAGGAGCGGCGCGCTTTCTGCCTCGGTCATGCCGCGGAAGCGAACGGTGTGGCCGAAGTTGACGTAGAGCGCTTTGCGTCCGGTCTCGGGATGGGTGCGCACGACCGGATGCTCGGCTTCGTAGTGCCTTGAATACTCCTTGACGCGGTCCTCGCGCGTGCGCGTAACGTCGGCTTTCGCCGAGGAGTTCACGGCGTAAAGCCCGTCGAGAAGCCGCGTCATGCCGTCCGACAGAGCTTCGTAAGCGAGATATTGACTTGCGAATAGCGTATCGCCGCCGTACGGGGGAATCTCGCGGGCGATCAGCATCGAGCCCATCGGCGGCTCGTCCAGGTACGCGGTGTCTGAATGCCAGATTCCGCCGAAGTTGTGCCGCTCGTGTTCGAGCTTCTTCACTTCGATGACCTCGGGAAAACCCTCAATGCCTGGGACGAACGGGTAAGGGACCGGCTTACCCATCGTCCGCGCGAACGCCATGAATTGCGCGGGATCGAGCTTCTGGTCGCGGAAGAAGATGACCTGGTGCTCGAGAAAAGCGCCGCGTATTGCGGCGACGACCTCATTCGACAGCTTTCTGAGGTCAACTCCCAGGAGCTCCGCGCCGAGCGCGCCGGCGATACGCCTCACTTCCATCTAGAACGTTCCGGGGTACGCGCCGCCATCCATGAGGAGATTCTGCCCGGTGATGAATCCGGCTTGCGCGCTGCAAAGAAAGGCGCACGCGTCGCCGAACTCCTCGATGGTGCCGAAGCGGCCGGCGGGATTGGCCTCGGTGCGCGCTTTTCGCAGCTCGGCGGCGGTCTTGCCAAGCTTCTTCGCATTGAACTCGAGGTTGGAACGCAGCCGGTCGGTCTCAAACGGTCCGGGTAAAAGGTTGTTGACTGTGACGTTATGGCGCACCGTAGTGCGTGACAGCCCTGCGATGAAGCCCGTCAGTCCAGT
Organism: Burkholderiales bacterium; assembly: GCA_035251315.1. Taxonomy (GTDB): domain Bacteria; phylum Pseudomonadota; class Gammaproteobacteria; order Burkholderiales; family SG8-39; genus SCGC-AG-212-J23. Next base: position 1,066 of record DATFEI010000128.1, read on the forward strand.
GCGCGCGCCGTTGGAAAGCCCGAGCTCCGGGATCGGCGCCTTTACCGCGCCGGAAGTAATGTTGACGATGCGGCCGAACTTGCGCGCGATCATGCCGTCGACGACGCCACGGATCAGGAGGATTGGCGTGATCATGTTAGCGTCGACCGCCTTCACCCAGGTCTCGCGATCCCACTCGCGGAAATCGCCCGGCGGCGGTCCGCCCGCATTGTTCACCAGGATGTCCGCCGCCGGCGCCGCCTCGAGCGCGGCCTGGCGCCCTTCCGCCGTCGTGATGTCCCCGGCGACGGTCTTCACGTTCACACCGAAGGTCTTGCGAAGTTCAGCTGCAGTGGCTTCCAGTGCATCCGCACCGCGAGCGGTGATGACCAGGTTCGCACCCTCGCGCGCGAGCGCCATGGCGCATCCCTTGCCAAGTCCCTTCGACGCTGCGCACACCAGCGCGGTCTTGCCGCGGATTCCGAGATCCATACTCAACCTTTCCTTAGTGACACGAGTAGCACGCCGAAGATCACCAGTGCGCCGCCGAGCGCCTGCACCCACGTGAACGGCTCATCCAGGCCGAGCGCGCTCGTGACCGCAACGCTTACCGGCCCGACGGCCCCGATCAGCGCGAAGTGGTTCGCCCCGATGCGGTTCAGCGCTTCGGCCTGCAGAAAAAGGGGCAGGACCGTGCTCACCGTGGCGAGCACGATGGCGTAGCCCCAGACCGCGCCGGGGAGCTGCAGGGACTGCGTCGATTCGGTCATGAAGAACTGGAGGACGGCAGGCACCGTGGCGACGACCGTGGAGTAGGCGGTGAAGCGCATGGATCCCACCCGCTTCACCACCTGGCTGCCGGCGACGAGGTAGATCGCGTAGCACAGCGCCGAGGCGAAAACGAATGCTGCACCGAGCACGAACAGCCGGTTCTCGACCGAGACCTGGCTCGAAACGACGAGCGCGATGCCCGCATAGCTCACCACCAGGGCGATCACCTCGCGAACGGCCGGGGGTTTCTTGAGGAACAGGAATGACAGAAGCACCACCAGCGTGGGAAAGAGGTACAGGATCAGCCGGCCCACGCCGGCGCCGACCCATTGCAGGCCGATGAAGTCGAGAAAGCTCGCGGCGTAGTAGCCGATGAAGCCCAGCCCCGCGACGGCCAGCCAGTCGCGCCGCTCGAGCCGGGGCTTCTGATTGCGCAGCCACCACCCGATTGCCAAAAAGAAAGGAAGCGACAGGGTCATGCGCAGAAATAGCAGCGTCACGGGGCTGACCGGATGCGCGCCGTAGGAAAGCTTGATCAGGATCGGCCGGAACGAGAACGCAAGCACGCCGACCAAAGCGAATACGATGCCCCAGGCCCTGTAGGAAGTGTCGGTCAACGGCGGCGGCCGCCGCCGAGGATCGAGCCGAGCACTCCGCGCAGGATCTGCCGGCCGAGCTCCGAGCCGATCGCACGCGCCGCGCTCTTGGTTGCCGCCTCAAGTACGCCTTGCGTCTGCCGGCCGCCGCGCGGCCCGGTTTTGCCGAACAGGATGTCGGAAATGGGGCTTGGCGCCGAAGCGGGCTCCGCCGGTGCCGCGGGCGCCTGCTTCTGCTGCACTTGTTGCCGCAGCTTTTCGTAGGCGGATTCGCGGTCGACTGCATTCTCGTATTTGGAGCGCAGGCTAGACCCGCGCACGATCTGCTGGCGCTCCTCATTGCTGAGAGGACCGACATGGCTCGCGGGGGGAACGATGAACGCGCGCTCGACAACCTGAGGACGGCCCTTCTCATCGAGCAGGCTCACAAGCGCCTCGCCCACTCCGAGCTCGGTGATGACCTTTTCGGCCTTGAGCTTGGGGTTGGGGCGGAGCGTCTCGGCCGCGGTCCTAACTGCCTTCTGGTCGCGCGGAGTGAACGCGCGCAGCGCGTGCTGCACGCGGTTGCCGAGCTGTCCGAGCACGCTTTCGGGCACGTCGAGCGGGTTCTGGGTCACGAAGTAAACGCCAACGCCCTTGGAGCGGATGAGGCGCACCACTTGCTCGACTTTCTCGACGAGCGCCTTCGGTGCTTCGTCGAAGAGCAGATGGGCCTCGTCGAAAAAGAACACGAGCTTGGGTTTCTCGGGGTCCCCAACCTCCGGGAGCTGCTCGAAGAGCTCCGCAAGCAGCCAGAGGAGGAAGCTCGAATAGAGCTTTGGGGCGTTCATGAGCTTGTCAGCGGCGAGGATGTTGACGACGCCTTTCCCGCCGCGCACCTGCATGAGGTCGACGATCTCGAGCATTGGCTCGCCGAAGAACCGCTCAGCGCCCTGGCTCTCCAGCGCGAGCAAGCCGCGCTGGATGGTGCCGATGGACGCGCCGGTGACGTTGCCGTACTGGGTCTTGACCTGCGCTGCGTTGTCGCCGATGTGCTGCAGCATCGCGCGCAGGTCCTTCAGGTCCAGAAGCAGCAGCCCGTGGTCGTCGGCGACCTTGAACACCAGGCTCAGTACCCCGGCTTGCGTCTCGTTCAGGTCGAGCATGCGTGCGAGCAGCAGCGGACCCATGTCCGAAACCGTCGCGCGCACCGGCAGGCCGCTCGCGCCATACACGTCCCAGAACTCCACCGGGCAGCCCGCGAACTCGGCTTTCACCTTTAGCGTGTTGAGCCTTTCCAGGACCTTTGCGTTGGCGCCGCCGGCCTTCGCCATTCCCGAGAGGTCGCCCTTCGCATCCGCCATGAACACCGGCACGCCGATGTCGGAGAACCGGTGCGCGAGCGCTTGCATGGTGACGGTCTTGCCAGTGCCGGTCGCGCCGGTAATCAAACCGTGACGATTGGCGAGCGCAGGCAGGAGCGACAAAGCACTCTTTTCATTCTTGGCCACAAGCATGCGTAAAATTATAAGCACCATGGCCGGCCACAGCCGATGGGCCAACGTCAAGCACCGCAAGGAGCGCGCGGATGCGAAGCGTGGCAAGATCTTCACGCGCCTGATCCGCGAAATCACCGTGGCCGCGCGCCTGGGCGGCGGCGATCCCGCCGGTAATCCGCGCCTTCGCCTCGCGCTCGAGAAGGCGCGCGAGCAGAACCTTCCCGGCGACAACATTCAGCGCGCGATCCAGCGCGGCTCGGGCGAGCTTGAGGGCGTGGCCTACGAGGAGGTGCGCTACGAGGGCTACGGCCCGGGCGGGGCCGCGGTGATGCTCGATTGCCTCACCGATAACCGTACGCGCACTGTGGCCGAGGTGCGCCACGCATTCACCAAGAATGGCGGCAATCTCGGCTCCGATGGCTCGGTTGCGTACCTCTTCAAGCACTGCGGCCAGTTCGTGTTCGCGCCAGGCACGAGCGAGGACAAGGTAATGGACGCCGCACTGGATGCGGGTGCCGAGGATGTCTTCAAGAATGACGACGATTCGGTGGAGCTCGTATGCGCGCCGGCCGACTTCGCTGGGGTAAGAGCGGCGCTCACCAAGGCCGGGCTCAAGCCCGAGCTTGCCGAGATCACCATGAAGCCGACGGTCGAGAACCCGCTTGCCGGCGACGAGGCGGCGCGCATGCGCCGTCTGCTCGACGCGCTCGAGGCGCTCGACGACGTGCAGGACGTCTACACCACGGCAGTCGTCGATTGAGAATCCTCGGAATCGATCCCGGTCTGAGGCTGACCGGATTCGGGGTGATCGAAACCGAAAGTTCCCGTCTGCTCTATGTCGCGAGCGGCTGCGTGAAATCGGGCGCCGGCGACCTCGGCGCGCGGCTCAAGTCCATCCTGGATGGGCTGAAGGAAGTCATTGCCGCGCACGAACCGGTCGAAGTCGCGGTCGAGAAAGTCTTCGTCAACGCGAACCCGCAGTCGACGCTAGCGCTCGGTCAGGCGCGCGGCACCGCGATCTGCGCGGCGGTACTCGCCGGGTTGCCGGTCTCCGAGTACACCGCGTTGCAGGTCAAGCAGTCGGTCGTCGGGAACGGTCATGCAGCGAAGGAGCAGGTACAGCACATGGTGAGGCGCCTGCTCGCGCTCCCAGGCGACCCCGCGCCCGATGCGGCCGATGCTCTCGCGTGCGCGATCTGCCACGCGCACGGAAGGAGCCTCGGTGCAATTCTCACCAAGGATTTCCGCCTCAGGAAGGGGCGTCTCGTTTGATCGGCCGGCTGAGCGGCAGGCTCGCCGCCAAGCAGCCGCCGCAGGTGCTCGTCGACGTCGGCGGCGTTGCCTACGAACTGGACGTACCGATGAGCACTTTTTACAACCTGCCCGCGACCGGCGAGGCCGTCAGCCTGTACACGCATCTCGTGGTGCGCGAAGACGCGCACACGCTTTACGGGTTCGCCACGCTCGAAGAGCGCACCGCATTTCGCCAGCTCATCCGCATTTCCGGGGTCGGCGCGCGCACCGCGCTCGCTGTGCTGTCCGGGCTTTCGGTTGGAGATCTGGTCCGCGCGGTAACCCTGCAGGACGCCGCGCCGTTCACCCGCGTGCCGGGCATCGGCAAGAAGACCGCCGAACGCCTTCTCCTTGAGCTCAAAGGAAAACTCGCCGAACCGAGCGCCGCTTCGGCAGGCGGCCAGCCGACGTCGGATGTGGTAAATGCGCTGGTCGCCCTCGGCTATAGCGACAAGGAAGCGCTCGCCGCAGTGAAGGGACTCGCGCCCGGCATCCCCGTCGCCGAGGCGATCCGCGCCGCCCTCAAAGCTCTCGCGAGGACGTGAGAAACAGGCATTTTTGACCTTTGGCGTTGCATGAATGCAACACCAATCGCGCCGTTTTGCCTAAAAAGCGGCCGTTTTTGACCAACGTGGTGGTTGCACGTTTCTCTTGCGGCCTAAGCTTTGCTAGCACGTGTTCTGCGCATCAGCGCGTTATTCACGCTCATCTGAAAGGACCTTTTAAAATGACTACGAAGTGGTTTATCTCGATGCTTGGTGCCGCTGCCGTGGCGGTGTCCGGTGCTGCGTTCGCCCAGGCGTCAACGTCCCCGGTGCCGTCCTTCTACATCGGCGCCGAGGTTGGCCAAGCGGAGGCTGGTGACGAGGACGACCTCGGCTACAAGATCCTCGGCGGTTATCAGTTCCACCGCAACTTCGCGGCAGAGCTCGGATACGGGATCCTTCTCGACAAGGACGCCGCCGAAGTGACCACCCTTGAGCTCGTCGCGGTCGGCATGTGGCCGCTCGGCAATAATTTTCACATCCTCGGCAAGCTCGGTTTCGCGAACTGGGAAATAGATAGCAACCAGGCCGGCCGCGTGGACGGCACTGACCTGACGTGGGGCGTAGGCGCGCAGTTCGATATGGGGCGCAACCTCGGCCTCAGAGCTATGTGGCAACGCTACGAGGCCGACGAAGAAATCGATTTCTTCAACGTCGGAGTGATCTGGAAGTTCTGATAACAAGAACGAAGCGGCTATCACCAAGAAAACGCCCCGGATTCGGGGCGTTTTCTTTTGCGGCATCCCATGACAAAGGGATGCGCGTTCGTGGGGCCTGCTGATAGCGTTGAAGCTCCATCCACGAAGAAGGGAGGCTTAGATGCAGATCCGGAAAGCTCTTGCGGTATGCGCGCTCGCGCTGAGCGGCGCCTTGACCGCGTCCCAAGCGTCGGCGCAGTTCTTCGTCGGCGGCAGCATCGGGCAAAGCGAC
>DATFEI010000297.1:0-5989 GCA_035251315.1 Burkholderiales bacterium
CACCAGGCCGATCACCGCCCAGAGGATGGCGTGGTCCATGGGGAGGCTAATTTACTAGAATCGGCACATGCTGGGCGAGGAGCTAGTACGGGTGCATGAGACCGCGGCGATCGTGCCGCGCTTCAGCGAGCGCTATCCGGGTCTCACCCCTGAAGCGGGCTACGCCGGCGCGCGTGCGCTGCACGCGCATCGCGTCGCGCAGGGTTGGAAGCCGCTCGGGCGCAAGATTGGATTTACGAACCGCACGCTCTGGGAGCGCTATGGCGTCCACGAGCCGATGTGGGGCACGGTCTACGACCGCACGCTGGTTGAAGCGAAAGACAACCGGGCGAGCGTCGAGCTCCGGGGCCTCGCGCAGCCGCGCATCGAGCCCGAGATCGCGTTCAAGCTCAAGCGAGTCCCCCGCTCGAGCGAAGTGGCGGAATTGCTTACCTGCATAGACTGGATGGCACACTCGGTGGAGATCGTGCAGTGCCACCATCCCGATTGGAAAGTCACCATTGCGGATTGCACGGCGGACAACGGTCTCCACGGCCGCCTCGTGGTCGGAACTTCGATTCCGCTCCAGGACGCCGAGAAGCTGCCGGACGTCGAGGCAAGGCTCTTCAAGGCCGAGGAGTTGAAGGATCGCGGCGTGGGGGCGAACGTCCTCGGAAGCCCGCTCATTTCGCTCGGCTACCTTGTCGAACTGCTTCAGAAACAGCCCGACGCCGAGCCGCTGCGCGCGGGGGAGATCATCACCACGGGCGTGCTTACCGATGCGCACCCGGTCGCGCCGGGCGAGACTTGGCGTACCGAGATCTCCGGGCTGCCGTTCAAGGGGCTCACGATTACTTTTCGATGAGACCGCTCGAGGGAATCACCGTGGTTGCGCTCGAGCAGGTCATCGCCGGGCCGTTCGCCACGCGGCAGCTCGCCGAGCTGGGCGCGCGCGTCATCAAGATCGAGCGGCCGCAGGGCGGCGACCCGGCGCGCGGCTACGACTCGACGGTAAAGGGCCTGTCGTCGCATTTCGCCTGGGTAAACCGCTCCAAGGAAAGTTTGACGCTCGACGTCAAGCACCGCGAAGCGAAGGACATCCTTGCGCGCCTGATCGAAAAGGCCGACGTCTTCCTCCATAACCTCGCGCCCGGAGCAGTAGAGCGTCTGGGGCTAGGAGCCGACGCCTTGCGCAGAAGACACCCGCAGCTCATCTGGTGCGGAATTTCGGGCTATGGCCCGGCGGGCCCGTACGCCTCGAAGAAGGCCTACGACCTGCTTGTGCAATGCGAGGCGGGCCTTCTATCGGTCACGGGAACGCCCGAGACGCCGGCGAAGGCCGGCATCCCGGCGGCGGACATCGCGGCCGGCATGTACGCCTTCGCCTCGATCCTGGCCGCGCTGGTGCGCCGCATGCGTAGCAACGAAGGCGCCACCATCGACGTGACGATGCTGGAATCGCTCGGCGAGTGGATGGGCTTCCCGTCGCTCTTCACCGCCTACGGCGGCGCCGCCCCTCCGCGCTCGGGGCCTTATCACGCCACCATCGTTCCCTACGGGCCGTTCACCGCGGGCGACGGCGAAACCGTGTTCCTCGGCGTGCAGAACGAGCGCGAGTTCGCTGCGTTCTGCGACCGGGTACTTGAGAAACCTTCCTTGAAGAGCGATGAGCGCTTTTCGTCCGGCCCGGCAAGGTTCCGCCACCGCGAGGCGTTCCACCGTGAAGTCGAGTCGGTTTTCCACGGCCTGCGCGCGAGCGAGATCGTCGCGCGGCTGGAGGCCGCCGATATCGCAAACGCGAGGCTGAACGACATGCTGGGCTTCTGGCGCCATCCTCAGCTCGAGGCGCGCGGACGCTGGGCAAAGGTCGGCTCGCCGGGCGGAGCGCTCGACATGCTGAAGCCGCCGTTCAATCTTTCCGGCTTCGAGCCGCGCATGGAACCCATTCCCGCGCTCGGCGCGCACACTCGAGCGATCCTCGGCGAGCTCGGCTATGCGAAAGAAGCGCTGGACGCTTTCGCGGCCTCGGGAACAATCTAGCCCGGCGCGTCACATCATCCGGTCGGGGAAGTCGTAGCGCCCTTCGCGCAGGCCCTGCTCGTAGCGCGCGGTGTCGATCTTGACGCCGTAGCGCTCGCACTGCTGCCCGTAGAGGGTCGCCTGGCTCTGCAGTTTGAAGCGCGCGTCGCGATAGCCGACGTCGTACCAGTTGGCGCCGCGGCACTCGGCATCCCCCATACCCGCGCAACCCGCAAGCGTCGCGATCAACGCGAGGAGTGTGCTAGTCCTGAGACTGAGCCGTGCGTCGTTCGAATTCATACTTTCCCTCCTGCCAGCCTTGTGCGTAGCGCGCGACGTCGACCTTTGCTTCGTGTGGCGCGCACTGCCAAGCGTATTGATCGTCATGCCGCTGGAGGCCGTACATGGCATCGCGGAAGCCGAGCGCGTACCAGTCGCCGCGGCGGCAATCCTCAGCCTCGAGACCGGCGCAGCCGCACAACAGCAGGATAAGAAGCGGCGCGGACCTCATGCCGGGCGAACAAGCGCCGCGGAGCTGCTATTCCGGCTTCAGGATTTCTTGATCTCGATGCCCGCCGCGCGGGCGAGATCTTTGTGGATGCGCGCGACGCGCTCGACTTCACCCTTGGCCGGGAAGCGCTCGTAGAAGCCTTCCTCGCGGAACTGGCGCGCCATCTCGCTCCAGGGGCCGAGGCGCGCTTCCCAGCGCGCGACGCGGCCGGCTTCGGGCTCGGCATCGTCGCGCGCGAGGTCCGCGCAAACGCGCACCATCGCCTTGATGGTCACGGGCTTCGTGACCATGTAGTTGTCCTTGCCCCACACCGAGTCGCCGAAAACCGCCTTGGCCGCCTTGAAGAAGTCGCGGATGATCGCGTAGTAGCGAGGCACTTCCTTCGAGCTGCCGCCAGCGAGCTGGATCGAGCGCCAGCGGGCGCGCACCCAGCGGTGCAGCTCGTTGAAGAGCTCGGCCTGCAGCACCCACTTGTCGCGCTGGCTGCGGCCGCCCAGCCGGTTGATGCGGTAGCGCAGAGGGCTGTCGCCTTCGCTGTAGAGCCGCTCGACCAGGCGCGCGGCGAACTTGCGGTCCGGCGCGGCGAACGAGACATGCTCGTAGAGGTCGACGAGGTGGCTCTTGTTGATGCGCGTCGGCGTCGAGTTGATGATGACGAACATCTCGGTGGCGAAATCCTCGCTGCGGCCATCGAAGATGACGCACGGCACGTTGATAGAGGCGGCATCGTCGGGCCGCTCGTGCAGATAGAAGCGCAACGCCGCCAGGCGATGCTGGCCGTCGATGATCAAATACTTCGACGAGGGCTCGATCAGGGAGCCGGCACCGCCGTTGCCGTCGGCGCGGAAGTTGAGCCGCTCGGAGGTGAAGAGCAGCACCGTCCCGGGAATCGGCGGCTGGGAGATCGCAGTCTCGTAGAAGTTCTTGAGCTGACGTACTTTCGAGCGCGACAGCGCGCGCTGGAACGCCCTGTCGGTGCGCTCGATCTTGGCGATGAACTGCGCGATGTCGTCGTCCTCGGAGATCCGGCTCGGGCTGATCTCCTCCCCCTCGCCGTAGAAGCGGCTGATGAAGCGCACCTTACCCAGCAGGTCCTTGGCCGGGTAGCTGACGAAGTAAAAGACGCCGTCCTTTTGCCGGATCTGCGTCGCCTGCATTCGCGCGGTCTCCGTGCCCGGCCCCCGGCCGGGTTTCCTTGAAGGCGCGAATACTAAAGGAAAATCGCGGCCTTAGCAGGGCGCTAACAGGACGAACGCAGCAAGGCCTGCAGCACCTCGCCCGTGCGGCGCTCCTGCACGAAGGCGGCGGCCCCCGAGTTGGCCGCGGCCGCGCCCGGCAGCAATGGCAGCGTACGCCGCTCTACGCGCCGGTTCTGCACTTCCAAGGGTCCCAACCACTCGAGCACGACGTGGTCGTGGGTAAGGATACGGCCGCGGTTTTCGCCTGCCGTGACCTCGCTTTGGAGCCTGCTCTGGTATGAGGCGAGATAAAGGGCGACATCCCCGGCCGGCGGCGCGAGTTCGGCGGTTACCTCGACTTCCAGAGCCCTCTCATCCACCCTCAGCAGGCTCAGTTTCAGGCGGGCTTTCGCGGGCTGGGAATTTATCCGCCCTACCGCCTCGTTGAACGCCTGGGTTCCCCAACGCCGGAAATCGCGGCCCTGGAGCATCACCTGCGGCGTATAGACGAGCGCCATGCGCTGGAGCTGGGAAAGCTTCCTTTGGCGCAGCGCGAACTCGCGCTTGGCATAGGGATCCTTCCAGCCGATGTAGTCCCAATAGTCGACATGCAGTGCGAGAGGCACCACCGCGGTGCCCGGGTAGCGCTCGGGCAGCGTCCCGAGCCAGCGCTCGGCCGGCGGGCAGCTGGAGCAGCCTTCCGACGTATAGAGCTCGACCAGCGCCGCCGTGTTCGGCCCGGACTCCGAGACGCACGGCGCGGCATGTACCGGAAGTACGAAAAGAACGCTTAGCAAAACGCCGGCTGTGCGCATGCGGTTTGGTCGAAACGGCCGGCTTTGGCTTACGACTCGCCCACGATAATTCGGAGTGCTGAAGCACGCCGCGTTCTTTCTCGTCTCGCTCGCCTGGAACCTCGGCCTGGGGATGACCTGGCTGGCGGTGCCCCTCTACGCTTATGCGCAAGGGTTGCCCAACGCGGAGATCGGGTTCCTTTTCGCGGTGCCCGTGCTGGCCCAGGCCCCGCTCAACCTCGTGGGGGGAGCCTATACCGACCGCATCGGCGGGCGCCGGATCCTTCTCGGCTCGTGCATCGCCACCATTTCCGCAGGGCTGTGGTTCATGTTCGCGCAGGGCTTCTGGATGCTCCTCGCGGGGCAGATCGTATTCGTCCTTGCCCGCGCGGCCTTCTGGCCGGCCACCTGGGCGATGGCGAGCGAGCTGCCCGGCGCGCGCGGCACTCAGCTCGGGCGCCTCAATGCCGTGACCAATTTCGGCCAGATTGTCGGCACCACGCTGTGCGGGTTCCTGCTCGCCGCTTCCGGCTTCGGCCCGACGTTCGCCGCGCTTGCGCTGACCGGCGTGGTCGCGCTCGCGGCCGGGCTCTGGACCGAAGTGCAGCCGCGGAAGCCGCCCCAGAGGCAGCATGTCCTGGCTGCTTACCTGCCGCTGTTGCGCAGCCGCATCATCGGCTACGCCATCATGTGCGCCTACCTTTCGGCGCTGCCGTTCTCGCTCTCGATGTCGTTCTACCCGCTGCTGCTTGCGCAGTACGGCTACGGCGAAGGCACCTCCGGCATCCTGCTCGCGCTGCGTGCCGTCGGGTCCATCCTCGCGAGCCTGCTTGCGAGCCGATTCGTGCGCACCGGCCCGCAGACGCTCTGGCCGGTCGGCTGCGGGATCGCGGTGGCGGCGTCGGTAGGTCTCGTGCCCACGGTCAACCACATCGTCCCGATCGCCTTCTGGCTGGTTGTCGTAGGCGCCGGCACGGCGGCAATGACGCTCTACTTCCAGATAACGATCTCCGAGGCTAGCCGGCCGCAGGAGCGCGGCTCGGCGCTCGCCCTGGGTGGCCTCGGCTGGAGCGTGTCCCACCTCACGACGCCGCTCGTGATGGGCTTTCTCGCCGACCGCTACGGCATCGTTACGGGGTTCTACGCTCTGAGTTTCGTTGCCTTGCTGTGCGCCGTGGCGATCGCTTTCTTGAGGCGTTGGGCGTTCAGGCAGCCTTGAAAACGCTTGGCTCGAGCGAGTGGCGCTCGAGCAGGCGGTAGAACTCCGTGCGGTTGCGCCCGGCGAGGCGTGCGGCTTTGGTCACATTGCCCCCGGTGATCTTGAGGATGCGCACGAGGTAGTCGCGCTCGAAGGCCCGGCGCGCTTGATCGAGCGGCGTGAGCGCGGTGTCGCCCGCATCCAGCGCCTGGCGCACCAGCGACTCCGGGATCACCTCGGTGGCCGCGAGCGCCACCGCCTGCTCCACCACGTTGAGAAGCTGGCGCACGTTGCCCGGCCACGGCGCCGA
>DATFEI010000036.1:0-13061 GCA_035251315.1 Burkholderiales bacterium
GCCACAACGACCATTGGGTGACATCGTTCCCCGTCGAGAAGCTCGGGCGCTACCAGTACACGGTGCGCGGCTGGGCGGACCGCTTTCTCACGTGGCAGCGCGACCTCGTCAAGCGGCATGACGCGGGGCAGGATTTGACGGCGGATCTCCAGATCGGCTCGGAGATCCTCGGCGAGGAGATCGCGGACTACGAAGCGGCGATGAAGCTCGTGGCGCCGCCGCCCGACGAGGCTGCGATCGTGGTTTTCGAGAAGGTGCTCGAGGTGGTCGTCGACCCGGTGCGCGCGCGCTTCAGCGCATGGTACGAGATGTTCCCGCGCTCTTTTGGCGGCCTGCGGGCCATGATCGAGGTCCTTCCTTACGTCGAGCGGCTCGGCTTCGACATCCTCTACCTGCCGCCGGTGCACCCGATCGGCACCACGGCGCGCAAGGGAAAGAACAACGCGGTCGTGGCCCAGCCGGGCGACGTCGGCAGCCCTTGGGCGATCGGCTCGAAGGACGGCGGCCACAAATCCATAGAAAAATCGCTGGGCACGCTCGACGACTTTCACGCGCTGGTGCGTGAAGCCGAAAAGCGAAACCTGCAAGTCGCGCTCGACATCGCGTTCCAGTGCTCGCCTGACCACCCGTACGTGAAGGAGCATCCCGAGTGGTTCCGCGCGCGGCCCGACGGCACCATCCAGTATGCCGAGAACCCGCCGAAGAAGTACCAGGACATCTATCCCTTTGATTTCGAGACGCCAGCCTGGCAGGCGCTGTGGCAGGAGCTCAAGTCGGTATTCGACTTCTGGATCGGCCACGGGGTCAAGGTCTTCCGCGTCGACAACCCGCACACCAAGTCCTTCGCGTTCTGGGAATGGGTGATTACCGAGCTGAAGAAGCAACACCCGGAGCTGATTTTGCTCTCCGAGGCGTTCACCCGGCCGCGCGTGATGCACAAGCTGGCGAAGCTCGGGTTTACCCAGTCGTACACGTACTTCGCCTGGAGAAACTCCAAGTCTGAACTGATCGACTATTTCACCGAGCTCACGAAAGATTCTTCGCGCGAATACTTCCGACCCAATGTGTGGCCCAACACGCCCGATATCCTGCACGAGACGCTGCAGCACGGCGGCCGGCCGGCGTTCATCGTGCGTGCGGTGCTCGCCGCGACCGCGGCGGCGAACTACGGCATCTACGGGCCGGCGTTCGAGCTGCAGGAGCGTACGCCGCGCGAGCCGAGGAGCGAGGAGTACCTCCACTCGGAGAAGTACGAGCTCAAGCGCTGGGAGCTCGAGCGCCCGGACAGCCTCGCGCCGCTCATCGCGAGATTGAATGCGATCAGGAAAGACAACCCCGCGCTGCAATCGGACTGGAGCCTGCGCTTCCACCCGGTCGACAATCACCAGCTCCTCGCCTTCAGCAAGAAGGAGGGTGGGAACGAGATCCTGGTCGTGGTGAACCTCGACCCGCATCACAGGCAGACAGGGTGGCTGGATTTCCCGCCGTGCGAGGTGCACGATCTTCTTTCCGGCGGGCACTACGTGTGGCGCTCCGAGCGCAACTACATCGAGCTCAACCCGCACACGCTTCCGGCGCACGTCTTTCGCGTCCAGAGAACATGAACGAGCGCGTCACAGAAGCGCTCGAGGCGCCCGCGGCCGCGGCCGAAAGCCCGGGCGACGCCCTCTGGTACAAGGACGCGGTCGTCTACCAGCTCCACATCAAGGCGTTCTACGACTCGAACAACGACGGCATCGGCGACTTCAAGGGCCTGACCTCCAAGCTCGACTACATCCAGGACCTGGGCGTCAACGCGCTGTGGCTGCTGCCGTTCTACCCCTCGCCGCTCAAGGATGACGGCTACGACGTCTCGGACTACCACAACGTGCACCCGCAATACGGTACGCGCGCGGATTTCCAGAACTTCGTGAACGAGGCGCACCGGCGCGGGCTCAAGGTGATCACCGAGCTCGTGGTCAACCATACCTCGGATCAGCATCCCTGGTTCCAGGCGGCGCGGCAGGCGCCGCCCGGCTCGGCCAAGCGCGACTACTACGTGTGGAGCGACACCGACCAGAAGTACAAGGGCACGCGCATCATCTTCACCGACACGGAAACGTCCAACTGGACATGGGACCCTGTGGCGAAGGCCTACTACTGGCACCGCTTCTTCAGCCACCAGCCTGACCTCAACTTCGACAACCCGCACGTACTGGAGGCCGTGCTGCGCACCATGCGCTTCTGGCTCGACATCGGCGTCGATGGCTTCCGCCTGGACGCCATCCCGTACCTGATCGAGCGCGAAGGCACGACGAACGAGAACTTGCCTGAAACGCACGCGATCTTGAAGCAGATCCGCGCGGTGATCGACAAGGACTACGCGAACCGCTTCCTCCTCGCCGAGGCCAACATGTGGCCCGAGGACGTGCGGCCGTACTTCGGCGAGGGCGACGAATGCCACATGGCGTTCCACTTCCCGCTGATGCCGCGCATGTACATGGCGATCGCGCAGGAGGACCGCCACCCCGTGGCCGAGATCATGGCGCAGACGCCCGAGATCCCCGACCTCTGCCAGTGGGCGATCTTCCTTCGCAACCACGACGAGCTCACGCTCGAGATGGTCACCAACCGCGAGCGCGACTACATGTACCGCATGTACGCCGCCGACCTCCAGGCGCGCATCAACCTCGGCATCCGCCGGCGCCTCGCGCCGCTCATGGAGAACGACCCCGACCGGGTCAAGCTGATGAACAGCATGCTGCTTTCCATGCCCGGCTCGCCGATCCTGTATTACGGCGACGAGATCGGCATGGGTGACAACATCTACCTCGGCGACCGCAATGGCGTGCGCACGCCGATGCAGTGGAGCCCGGACCGCAACGCCGGCTTCTCGCGCGCTGATCCGCAGCGGCTCTACCTGCCGCCGATCATGGACCCGGTCTACGGCTTCGAGGCGGTGAATGTCGAGGCGCAAACGCGCGATCCGGCGTCGCTCCTCAACTGGACGAAGCGCATGCTCGCCACGCGCAAGACGAGCCGGGCGTTCGGCCGAGGCAAGCTCGAGTTCCTGGGCGCCGGGAACAGGAAGGTACTCGCCTATCTTCGAGAACTGGGTGACGAAGCGATTCTGTGCGTCGCGAACCTGTCGCGCAGCGCGCAGCCGGTCGAGCTCGATCTCAAGCGCTTCAAGGGCCGCGTGCCGGTCGAGATGCTCGGCCGCACCGCCTTCCCGCCGATCGGCGAGCGCTTCTACCTTTTCACGCTGCCCGCCTACGGCTTCTACTGGTTCCGCCTCGCTGCCGACGCAAGCCCGCCCGACTGGCACACGCAGGTGTCGCCGCCGCAGGAGCACCCCATGCTGGTGCTCTTCGACAGCTGGACGAGCTTCTTCCGCGAAGCCGTGATGCCGTGGCGCATCGGCATGGCGGAGACGCTGCGCGAGCGGCTCGAGACCCAGGTGCTGCCCGCGTTCCTCGAGGCGCAGCGCTGGTACGCGCAGAAGGGCGAGGCGGCCGGGCGCACCAAGATCCGTGACCACGCGGTGTGGAACGTGGGACCGATCAGCTGGCTGGTCGCGCTAGTCGAGGTGAAGGACTCGGTCTATTTCCTGCCCCTCGCGCTCGCCTGGGAGGAGGAAGAAGAGCAGATGAAGCGCCTCTCGCTCGCCACGGTGGCGCGCGTGCGCCAGCAGGCGAACGTCGGCGTGATCGCCGACGCGATGGCGGACGAGAGCTTCTGCCACCACGTGGTGAAGGCGATTGGCGAGCGTCGCGAACTGCCGACGAAGAACGGCGCGCTCAAGTTCATGCCGACGAGCGCGTACGCCGACATCGTTCCCGCCGAGGTCGCCACGCTGCAGGTCGGCCGCCTGCAGGCGCAGAGCACGAATACTTCGGTGCAGTTCGGCGACCGGCTGTTCCTCAAATGCTACCGCCGCGTGCGCCCGGGCGTGCACGCCGAGCTCGAGGTCGGTCGTTTCCTCACCGAGGTCGCCCGCTTCAAGAATTGCGTGCCGCTCGCGGGAGCGGTGGAGTACGTTGCCGTGGGCGCGGAGTCGGCGGCGGTGGCGCTGCTTCAGGCCTACGTGCCGAACCAGGGCGACGGCTGGAGCTACACGCTCGCGTACCTCGAGCGCTTCCTCAAGGCGCCGCGGGCCGATGAGCCCCACGGCGCGTATCTCACGCTCATACAGACGCTCGCGACGCGTACCGCGGAACTCCACCGCGCGCTCGCCACGCCGAGCGGCGACGCGGCGTTCGAGCCTGAGCCGCTCACCCCGCAGGAGGTGGCGGCCTGGAAGCAGCGAGTCCGCGAGGAGGCGGCGGCGACCTTCGCGAAGCTGGAAAAATCCCAGCAGGGCGCGCTTCAGCAGGTGCTCGAGCGCATCGATGCGTGCCCGGCGCCGTCGAAGCCCACCTTCAGGACCCGCCACCACGGCGACTATCACCTCGGGCAGGTGCTGCTCGCCAACAACGACTTCGTCATCATCGACTTCGAAGGTGAGCCGTCGCGCCCGCTCGCCGAAAGCCGGCGCAAGCGCTCGCCGCTGCGCGACGTGGCGGGCATGCTGCGCTCGTTCGCCTACGCCAAAGGGGCGGCCCTGATGAACGCCGTGCAGCCCGCGCCCGAGCGCGGCGCCGCCGACCTCGACGCCTGGGAAGCCGCCGCGCGCAAGGCGTTCCTGACGGCGTACGCCGAAGCGATGCGCGGCTCGGGAATATTCGAGTCATTCGACGACGTGCGCGGGCTCGCCGACCTCGCCGAGATCGAGAAGCTGCTCTACGAGCTGCGCTACGAGCTCGACAACCGGCCGGCGTGGCTGCGCATCCCGCTGCAGGGGCTTGCTGCACTGACCGCAAGACGGCCGACAGAGTGATCTGAACGGGAGGATGTAGATATGGACCGCTTCGAGGTGCTGCTCGAGCCCCTGCGCGTGTTTCTGCGCCAGATGGGCGATTTCCTGCCGCGGCTGGCCCTGGCGCTGCTGGTTGTCATCATCGGATACTTCATCGCCAAGGCGGTGAAGTTCGCGATCGTGCGGGGTTTGCGCGCCGTGAACTTCAACGTGCTGACCGAGCGCGCCGGCATCGACGGCTTCCTGCGCGGTGGCGGCATCCGTGCCGACGGCACCGAGATCGTGGCGCTGCTCTTCTACTGGGTCGTCATCCTGGTCGCGCTGGTGATCGGCTTCAACAGCCTCGGTCTCGCCTACATCACCGACCTCTTGAGCCGGGTGCTGCTCTTCGTGCCGAAGGTGATGGTGGCGATGCTGATTCTCGCTTTCGGCGCGTACTTCGCCGGCTTTATCGGTCAGGCCGTGACCGCGTACTGCAGGAAGGTTCAGCTGCAGGACGCGGAGCTTCTCGGCCGCATCTCGCAGTACGCGATCCTCGCGTTCGTGGTGCTGATCGCGCTCGACCAGGTGAACGTCGGCGGCGACATCGTGCGCCAGACCTTCCTTATCGTCCTCGCCGGCGTGGTGTTTGCGCTTGCGCTCGCGTTCGGGCTCGGCGGCAAAGATTGGGCCGCCGAGATGCTCGAGCGCTGGTGGCCGCGCCGCAGGAAACCCTGAAACGTGAAAGGGGTCGGATCAATCTACCGTGAGCGTTCCACATCGCATTGCCGCCCTCCATTCCATGCCGTTCGGTGCCGAGGTTTTGGCGCAGGGCGGCGTACGCTTTCGCCTCTGGGCCCCCGGGGCCAAAGATATTGAATTACATGTCGCCGGCCGCCTGATCCCGCTGCAATCGGGCGGCGACGGCTGGTTCGAGCATATCGAAGCCCAGGCAGGCCCGGGCACGCTCTACCGCTACCGCGTTGACGGCGAGCTCTTCGTCCCCGACCCGGCGTCGCGTTTCCAGCCGCACGATGTCGACGGGCCGAGCGAGGTCATCGCGCCGCATGCCTACAAGTGGAGCCATCACGCATGGAAGGGCAGGCCCTGGAACGAAGCGGTGATCTACGAGCTCCACGTCGGCACGTTTACTCCGGAAGGCACCTATGGCGGCGCAGCGAAGAAGATCGGCACGTTGAAGGAGCTCGGAATCACGGCGATCGAGCTTATGCCGCTTTCCGATTTCGCGGGCAGGCGCAACTGGGGCTACGACGGCGTGCTGCCGTACGCGCCCGATTCCGCATACGGCCGGCCCGAGGACCTGAAGGCGCTCGTGGACGTCGCTCACGCCGCCGGCCTCATGGTCCTGCTCGACGTGG
Organism: Burkholderiales bacterium; assembly: GCA_035251315.1. Taxonomy (GTDB): domain Bacteria; phylum Pseudomonadota; class Gammaproteobacteria; order Burkholderiales; family SG8-39; genus SCGC-AG-212-J23. Next base: position 6,196 of record DATFEI010000036.1, read on the forward strand.
TCTACAACCATTTCGGCCCTAAGGGGAACCACCTGCCGCGCTACGCGCCGCAATTCTTCACCGAACGGCACAACACGCCGTGGGGGGCGGCGATCGATTTTTCGAACGAAGTGGTGCGCCAGTACTTCGTGCATAACGCGCTCTACTGGCTCAAGGAGTACCGCTTCGACGGACTTCGCTTCGACGCGGTGCATGCCATCATCGACGAGTCGCCGCGCCACATTCTGGAGGAGATCTGCGCCTCGGTTCCCGCGGGCAAGCACCTCGTGCTCGAGAATGACGCCAACCAGGCGCGCTTCGTCGGCCCAGGGCGCTACACCGCGCAGTGGAACGACGACTCCCACCACGCGTACCACGTGCTCGCCACCGGCGAATCCGACGGCTACTACGTCGCCTACGCGGATTCCCCGGCGAAGCACCTTGCGCGCTCGCTTGCCGAAGGCTTCGCCTACCAAGGCGAGGTCTCGCCCTTCACCGGGGAGCCGCGCGGCGAGCCGAGCGCGCACCTGCCGCCTTCGTGCTTTGTGCACTTCCTCCAGAACCACGACCAGATCGGGAATCGCGCGCTGGGGGAAAGGTTGATTTCTCTTGCAAGGGAGAAGCCCCTCAGAGCACTGGCCGCGATCCAGCTCCTCGCCCCGTCGCCGCCGCTCCTCTTCATGGGCGAGGAGTGGGGTTGCCGGCAGCCCTTCCTCTTCTTTTGCGATTTCGAAGGCGAGCTCGGCGAGGCGGTGCGCAATGGGCGGCGGGAGGAGTTCAGGCGCTTCACAAGCTTCAGGGGCGAAATTCCTGATCCGCTCGCCGAGAGCACTTTCAGGCAGTGCGTGCTGGACTGGAGCAAGCGCGACGCGGGCTGGCTTTCGCATTACAAGAAACTGCTCCAGCTGCGCGCGCGGGCGATCGCGCCGCGCAGGTTCGGCCCGGGCAAGCACCGCATGCTGGGCGAGCAAGCATTCGAGGTGAAATGGGACGGCCTCACGCTGCTCGCGAACTGCGGCGATCAGTCGGTCGCGGTCAGCGAGTTCCCCAGGAATCCGCCCCTCTGGTCGAGCGGCAGGCCTGGCGATCCGTGGTCGGTGAACTGGTGGCTGACGAAGTAGCTTCGAGCTATCTCGACGTCTGGGGCAACGAGAAGGCGATCGAGCCTGAGGTGCGGCGCGTGCTGCTCGAGGCGATGGGGCCGAGGCGCAGGGCGCGCAAGCTGCGCTTCGCGACCGGGCGCTGCTACCAGCCGAAGCTGCTCGAAGAGCGCAGGCTCTGGGGCTTCATGGCGCAGCTCTACGGCCTGCGCTCAGAGCGCAACTGGGGCATCGGCGATTTCACCGACCTCAGCAACCTGATCGAAATAGCGGCCGGGCTCGGCGGCGCGTTGGTCGGCGTGAACCCGCTCCACGCCACGCAAGGCAGCCCCTACAGTCCCTCGAGCCGCCACGCGCTCAACTTTCTCTACATCGACGTCGACGCCGTGCCCGGCTACGAGCCCTCGGCAAAGCTTCGCCGCCGCTTGCAGGCACTGCGCGAATCCGACCTTGTCGATTACGCGGCAGTGCGCCGCGTCAAGCTCCAGGTTCTCGAGCTTCTATTCAGGATCAGTAAACCCCGGGTGAAGGTGCGTACCAAGGGCCTGCGCGACTACGCGGTGTTCGAGACGCTGCGCGAGGAGTTCGGGGACGGCTGGCAGAACTGGCCGGAAGCGTTCCATCGTCCTGAATCGCAGGCGGTAAAGGCGTTTGCCAGGAAAAATGTGAACCGCGTTGCCTTCCATGCCTGGTTGCAGGCCATCGCCCGGGAGCAGCTCGACGGCGCGCTGCGCCACGCGCACGAGCTCGGTATGCCGCTCGGGGTGTATGTCGACCTCGCGCTCGGCGCCGATCGCGGCGGGGCGGAGGTGTGGTCCGACCAGGATGCTTACGCTGTGGGTGCCTCCATCGGCGCGCCGCCCGACGAGTTCAACCCGCGCGGCCAGGATTGGGGCTTGCCGCCGTATTCGCCGCGCGCGCTGCGCGCGATAGCGTACCGGCCGTTCATCGAGCTGCTTCGCGCCAACATGCCGGTCGGCGGTGCGCTGCGCATGGACCACGTCATGGCACTGTCGCGGCTGTGGTGGATACCGCAGGGCGAGAAACCCGACCGCGGCGGCTATGTCGGTTACCCGTTCCGCGAGCTGCTCGCGATCCTCGCCGCGGAAAGCCGGCGCGCGCGATGCGTGGTGATCGGCGAGGACCTCGGCACGGTCCCGGCCGAGCTGCGCAGCGCGCTTAACCAGGCGGGCGTGCTCTCGTACCGGCCGATGCTTTTCGAGAAGGACTCGTCCGGCGAGTACAGTTCCCCCGGCGCTTATCCCCGCGAGGCGCTGGTGTGCGCGACCACGCACGACCTGCCGACCTGGCGCGGCCACTGGGAAACGCATGATCTCGAGCTTCGGCAGCGTTTGGGCTTGAGCGTAAATTTCGAAAACGAAGTCTCTGCCCGCGAAGAGGAAAAGAAAAAGCTCGCGAAGGCCTTGAAGCGGGAGGGACTAAGCTCCTCGGCGCGATCGGCGCATGCATTCATCGCCCGCACGCCGTCGAAGCTCGCAATGCTGCAACCCGAAGACGTGTTCGAGCTCCTCGATCAAGCGAATCTCCCGGGCACGGTCGATCAACACCCGAACTGGCGCCGTAAGCTGCCGCTCGCGCTCGAGCGCTGGGGCTCACACCCGGAAGTCTCGGCGCTTCGCGACGTCATGATGGAGCGGCGGGTTCCCATCCCTGCCCCGCTTGCTACGTACCGACTGCAATTTCACAAGGGCTTCAAGTTCAGCGACGCTACTCGCCTCGTGCCCTATGTCGCGAGGCTTGGCATCAGCCACGTCTATGCCTCGCCGTTCCTGAAAGCGCGCCCCGGGAGTACGCACGGCTACGACGTCGTGGACCACAACCAGGTCAATCCCGAGATTGGCACCCACGGTGAGTTGAAGAAGCTCATCCGCTCGTTGAAAGAGCACGGCATGGGCCTGGTCGTGGACCTCGTGCCGAACCACATGGGCGTGCTGCACGCCGACAATCCATGGTGGCTCGATGTACTGGAGAATGGAGCTCGATCGCGTTACGCGCGGTTTTTCGATATCGACTGGTCGCCTGGCAAGCTGCTGCTTCCCGTCCTGGGCAAGCATTACGGTGAGGCGCTCGAGGAGCTGACAGTCGAGCGCAGGGGCCGCAAGTGGTACGTCCGCTACTTCGACCACCGCTTTCCGCTGAATGCAAAGTCAACACGCAATCTCAGGCAGCCACCGGAAGATAGCTTGGCGTTGCACCGGCTGCTCGAGAAGCAGCACTACCGGCTCGCGTACTGGCGGGTCGCCTCCGACGAGATCAACTACCGGCGCTTCTTCGAGATCACCGACCTCGCCGGCCTGAGGATCGAGGACCCCGAGGTGTTTGAGGCAACGCACGCGCTTGCGGCGCGGCTCGCGCAGCGCGGCGGCATCGACGGCGTGCGCATCGACCATCCCGACGGCCTCGCCGATCCGAGGCGGTACTTCGAGCGGCTGGCGCGGCTTTTCCCGCGCCGCTGGATCGTGGTGGAGAAGATCCTCGCCGAGCACGAGGAGCTGCCTGGCGACTGGCCGGTGCACGGCGAGACCGGCTACCGCTTCGCCAATCTGCTGACGGGGCTCTTCATCGACGCGGCCGCGGAATCGCGCTTCGACCGGATCTATCGGCGCTTCACCGGCGAGCGGCGCAGCTTCGACGAGATCGCGCACGAGAGCCGGATCCTAATCATGGCGACGACGCTCTATGCCGAGCTCCACATGCTGTCCAATTGGCTTGCGCGCATCGCCGCCGGCAATCGCTACACGCGCGACTACACCGCGAGCGTGCTGCGCAAGGCGCTCGTCGAGATTGCCGCTCGGTTCCCGGTCTATCGCACCTACGTCTCGGCCAGCGGCGTATCGGAAAGCGACCGTCGGGTGATCGACTCGGCGGTAAGCGCGGCCAAACGCGCCACCCGCGCGGCCGACCCGAGCGTGTTCGATTTCGTGCGCAGCGTCCTGCTCCTCGAAATCGCACCCCCCGGGAAGCGCCGAGAAGAAATGCTGCGCTTCGCGATGCGCTTCCAGCAGTTTACGGCGCCCGTGGTGGCGAAGGGGATTGAGGACACCGCGTTCTACCGCTACACGCGCCTCATCGCGCTGAACGAGGTCGGCGGCAATCCCTCGAGCTTTGGCGTCTCGCTTGCAGAGTTCCATGCAGCGGCGGAGGAGCGGGCACGACGCTGGCCGGCGACGATGCTGGGGAGCTCGACGCACGACACCAAGCGCTCCGAGGATGTGCGCGCGCGCCTCGGCGTGCTGTCCGAGCTCGTCTCCGGCTGGCGCATGGCGCTGCGGCGATGGAGCCTCATGAACCGCGGCGGCATCTCGCGCAGCGACGAATACCATTTTTACCAGGCGCTCGTCGGCATCTGGCCGGGCGAGGTCTCGCCCGGGCTGTCCGACCGGCTGAAGGCCTACATGCTGAAAGCGGCGCGCGAGGCGAAGGAGCGGACAAGCTGGATCAATCCGGACACGGAATACGAGCGCTCGCTCGAGCGCTTCGTCGAGCAGTCGCTGGCGAATCCGGTTTTCGTAAGAGACGTGGCCGACATGGTGTCGCGCCTCGCGCATGTCGGGCTCCTTGTCGGCCTTTCGCAGGCGCTCCTCAAAGTCGCCTCGCCGGGCGTGCCCGATTACTACCAAGGAACCGAGATCTGGGATTTCAGCCTTGTCGACCCCGACAACCGCCGGCCGGTCGACTATGAGCTGCGGAAGAAATTGCTCCAATCCCGTGATGCTGACCTTCTGAAAAACCTGTCGGACGGCCGAGCGAAGCTGCACGTCATCACAAAGGGCCTGGAAGTGAGGAAGCGGTTCTCGGCGCTCTTCCAGGGCGGGAAATACACGCCGCTTTATGCCGATGGCGGCCGTGAGGAGAACATCGTCGCGTTTTCGCTTTCCGACGCCGCGCACGAGGCGGTGGCGGTGGCGCCGCGCCTCTTCGCGCGCCTGATGGACGGCGACGACCTGGCGCCGCTCGGCGCGAAGGTCTGGGGCGAGGCGCGCTTGCCCCTCGAAGGCGAATACGTCAACGTACTGACCGGCGAACGGCATGAGGGTCGTGCGGGTCACGTGAGCATAGCAGCGCTTCTTGCCACCTTTCCAGCCGCGCTGCTCGTGCGGCCGTGAACGCGCCGCCCTTCCGCGTGCATCGTCGAAGCGATAGGTGCAGGAGAGCCTCGGCCTGAAAGTCGGCGCCATGCTGTCATTCCGCGATCAGGAGGCGAAGCTGCGACGGGTGGTGGAGACCGCGATGGAGGTATGGGGACAGGCATGAAAACGTTCTGGATAGTCCTTTTTGCGCTCGCTTGCGGAGCAGCCAGGGCAGCTGAGCCGAGCCAGTTCATCTTCGCCTGGCCGCTTGACGAGAAGGCGCTCAAGCCGCGCGGCGCGACGACGCGCGGTGCGCCGGTGACGCTCGACGCGGCGCCGACAGAATCCTGGAAACGGCTGAACGAGCCCGGCCTGGGCGCTCAAGAGCGTGATCGCCGCGCGATCCTGGCGATGGCCGGGCCCTACCGGGTGAGCTTCGATTTCCTCGAAGTAGTGCGCTACGAGCCCTCGCTCAAGCAGGACGCGCCCTATCAGAGCTGGGGCACTGAGTACGTGTTCGTAGCAGAGGACCGGCCCGACTTCGTCGCGCTCCAGCACATCCTGGTGATGCGCATGCTGCGAGACGGGGACAGTGGCGGTTCTCCCACCGTGAGCGAGCCGATGGTGGTGCGCCATTGGCGTCAGGAGTGGCGCTACGAGGCGCCGACGCTCCTCGCGTACGAGGGGGAGAACACCTGGGCGCGCCGCGCCACACCCGCCGCCGCGCGCCGCGGCGCCTGGACGCAGACCGTGCTCCAGGTCGACGACTCGCCGCGCTACGCCGCGCTCGGGCGTTGGGAGCACTCGGGCGGCGTATCGACCTGGATCAGCGACGAGACCTGGCGGCCGCTCCCGCGGCGCGAGTTCAGCGTGCGCAAGGATTACGACGTGCTTGTCGGGACCAACCGCCACACCATCACGCCGACGGGCTGGGTGCAGGAAGAGAACAACCTCAAGCTGGCGATGAAGGACAGGAAGTACCTTGCGCGCGAATACGGCGTGGCCCGATACCAGCGGATAAAGGACTACGACTTCGGCGCCGGTGAAAAGTATTACACGCGCGCCGAGCCGTTCTGGGCAGAGGTGCGCGCCGCCTGGCGCGAGCTCGAGGAGGGGCGCGGCCGCTTCACCGTGCGCGCGCCGGTGGACCAGGCGCAGCTCTTCCTGCCGTTCTTCCGGTACGCCGACAAGCTAGTCGAAGGCGCGCCGTTCGATCGAGACGACGCGCGCGCCTTTGTCCGACGCACGCTCCAGGACAGCTACCTGAAATAAAGGGGCGAGGCCCCTGTTTACAGCAACATGAAAACTCTTCTTACGACGATCGGCCTGCTCGTAGCGCTCAGCGCGCAGGCGCAGGAAAAGGACATGAGCTTCTTCATCACCAGCGTCGGGCCGGGCAAAGGGGCCGACCTTGGCGGCCTCGCGGGCGCGGATGCCCATTGCCACAAGCTCGCGCAGACAGCGGGGGCCGGCCAGCGGGAATGGCGGGCCTACCTCAGCACCGACAAGGTCAATGCCCGCGACCGGATCGGCAAGGGTCCGTGGAAGAACGCGAAAGGTGAAGTGATCGCCAAGAGCGTGGACGACCTGCACAAGGACCCGAAGATCAACAAGCAGACCGGCCTCGACGAGAAAGGCAACATGGTCAACGGGCGCGGCGACAGCCCGAACAGGCACGACATCCTGACCGGCTCGA
>DATFEI010000247.1:0-2546 GCA_035251315.1 Burkholderiales bacterium
TTGCTCGATGCATTGCGCGCAGCGGACGCCGACGAATCGGTCGGCGCGCTTGTCCTTACCGGCGCGGGCCAGGGGTTCTGCGCCGGCGCAGACCTGGGCGAATTCAAGGAGCTCGGCGCCGGCCTCGCCGCCGAGGACCGCGCCGAGCTCACCATGCAGTTGCATTTGACATTCACAAAGATCTCAAAACCGGTCGTCGCCGCCATCAACGGCCACGCCATGGGCGGCGGCGCCGGCCTCGCCATCGCGGCCGACCTCGCCGTCATGGCGGAAGGAGCAAAGCTCGGCTATCCCGAGCCCAAGCACGGGATAGTCGCCGCGATCGTCATGGCAAACCTCGTGCGCCAGGTAGGACGCAAAGCGGCGTTCGAGCTGGTGTCGCTCGGCGAGGTGGTCGATGCCGAGCAGGCGCTGCGCTTGGGAATGGTCAACAGGGTTGTAGCAAGAGAAAACCTGCTTTCCGAGGCCCTTCAGCTGGCTGAGAAGCTCGCGTCGGTGAAGCGAGAAGCCATGGCCGAAACCAAGCGCCTGTTCCACGAAGTCGCCGACCTGCCGCTCGCGGCGGCGCTTGAGCGCGGGCGCGACACCAACAAGCGAATGCGCAACTTCGCGCAACTGGGGAAGAAATGAAGCCGCTCGACGGCTTGATCATCCTCGATCTGTCGCGAGTGCTCGCCTGTCCGTTCGCCACGATGGTCCTGGCCGAGCTCGGTGCGCGCGTGGTCAAGGTCGAGCAGCCCGGAACCGGCGACGAGACGCGCGGCTTCGAGCCGCAGCTTGCGAAGGACAGCGCCTATTACTTCGCCTGCAACCGATCCAAGGAATCGATCACCGTCAACCTGCGCTCGGACGATGGCCGCAAGCTCATCCGCGACCTCGCACAGAAGGCCGATGTGCTGCTCGAGAATTTCCCCGTCGGAACGCTCGCGCGCTACGGCTTGGACCACACGGTTCTCTCTTCGCTAAATGAACGGCTGATCTACGTGTCGTGCACGGGCTTCGGGCAAAGCGGCCCTTATGCGGAGAAAAAAGGCTACGACACGGTGTTCCAGGCGATGGGCGGCATCATGAGCCTGACCGGAGAGAAGGGCGGCGGGCCGGTGAAGCCGGGCTTACCGGTCGCCGACCTTACGTCAGGGCTGTGGATTGCGATCGCGATCCTCGCCGCGCTTGCCGGGCGTGCGCGCACCGGGAAGGGGTGCTACGTCGACTTTTCCATGCTCGACGGCCAGGTGTCGCTCCTCACCCTCGCCGCTGCGCGGTACTTCGCGCTCGCCGAGATTCCACCGCGCCTCGGCACCGAACATCCCGGCCGCGTGCCGTCAGCCACGTTCCGCTGCAAGGACGGCAAGTACGCTCACGTCACCGCCAGCGATCAGCACTGGATCCCGCTCTGCAAGGCGCTCAACCTCGATCGCTGGGGCGGCGCGTTTCCGGACAACGCTAGCCGTGTCGCGAAGCGCGACGAGGTGATGCAGGTTCTGACTGAAAGAATTTCGCAGGTCGACCGGGCGCGACTGCTTTCGATGCTTGACCAAGCGGATGTTCCGGTGGGCCCGGTGAACGATGTCGCGGAGATTCTCGCCGATCCGCACGTGCGCGCGCGGCGTCTGATCGGGAGCTTCGACTATCCCGAGGTGGGCGAATTCAAGGCGCTCGCCATTCCGTACAAGTTTCTGGGCTGGGACAACCCCGAGATCGGCCGCCCGCCGACGCTGGGCGAGCACACCGATAGCCTGTTGAAGGAAATCTTGGGGCTTTCAGCGCAGGACTTGTCGCGCCTCAGGACCGCGAAAGCGATATGACCGTCGAGCTCTCCATCGCCGACGGCGTGGCGACGATAGCGCTCAACCGTCCTGAGGTGCGCAACGCGCTCAACCTCGAGATGTGCGCCGAGCTTTTGAATGTTTCAAGAAAAATCATCCAAGAGCAGGTATCGCTGGTCTTCATTCGCGGCAACGGGCCGGCCTTCTGCGGCGGCGCGGACCTCAACGAGCGCAAGGGCAAGAGCGAAGCATGGATCCGCGAGCGCCGCATGCGCGCGTTCGCAGCCTACGGTGCGATCGAAGCGCTGCCGATGCCGTGCGTCGCGCTCGTGCACGGCGCGGTCGTCGGCTCCGGGGTCGAGATCGCCGCAGCGTGCGACTTCATTGTCGCGACCCCCGATGCAACGTTCCGCACTCCCGAAGCTCAACGCGGCACGGTGGGCGCCACGCAGCGACTGCCGCGCATCATCGGCAAGCGCCTGGCGAAGGACCTCATGTTCACCGGCAGGCCGCTAACCGCGGCGGAGGCGCGGGACGCGGGACTTGTTTCGCGTATTGGAGACCTGGACGCCGAAAAGCGAGCGATTGCAGAAGTGATCCTTAAAACGCCCCCGTTGGCGCTGAAGCTCGCCAAACGCACCATAGACCGTGGCGTCGAGCTGGATCCGAAGGGCGCGTTGCAGGCCGAGATCGAGGCGATCGAGGAGCAGCTCGCCTTGGGGCAATGGATGGGGAAGTCGTGAGCTGGCCGAAGCAGACGCTCGGCCAGGTGCTCGAGAG
>DATFEI010000208.1:0-15859 GCA_035251315.1 Burkholderiales bacterium
GGGCGACTGGAACATGCCCGACTATGTGGCAGAAGGAGTTGAAAGAATAAGGTCTCTTGTCGGAAAAGAAGAAGTGATTCTCGGCCTGTCCGGCGGCGTGGACTCCTCGGTGGCCGCGGCGCTCATCCACAAGGCCATCGGTGATCAGCTGACCTGCGTGTTCGTCGACCACGGCCTGCTGCGCCTCGACGAGGCCAAGCAGGTCATGGACACGTTTGCGAAGCATATGCACGTCAGGGTGCGTCACGTGGACGCCTCGGCGCAGTTTCTGTCCGCCTTGAAGGGGGTCGCCGACCCGGAGGCGAAGCGCAAGATCATTGGCGGGCTTTTCGTAGACGTTTTCCAGCAAGAGGCGAAGAAGGTGAAGAACGCCCGCTGGCTCGCGCAGGGCACGATCTATCCCGATGTGATCGAGTCTGCGGGCGCCAAGACCAAGAAGGCGACCACCATCAAGTCGCACCACAACGTCGGCGGCCTGCCGCAAACGCTGCATTTGAAGCTCCTCGAGCCGCTGCGCGAGCTGTTCAAGGACGAGGTGCGCAGCCTCGGCCTCGCGCTCGGCCTGCCACCCGAGATGGTGTTCCGCCATCCCTTCCCTGGGCCGGGGCTGGGGGTGAGAATTCTTGGTTCAATCGAAAAACATCATGTCGAGCTGCTGCAGCGCGCCGACGACATTTTTATCCAGGAGCTGCGCACCTCGGGCTGGTACGACAAAACCGCCCAGGCGTTCGCGGTGTTCCTGCCGGTGCGCTCGGTCGGCGTGATGGGCGACGGGCGCACCTATGAGAACGTCGTGGCGCTGCGAGCCGTGCAGACCACGGACTTCATGACCGCTGACTGGGCGCCGCTCCCGCACGAGCTGCTCACGCGGGTCTCGAACCGTATCATCAACGAGGTGCGCGGTATCAACCGCGTCACCTACGACATCGCCTCCAAGCCGCCCGCAACGATCGAGTGGGAGTGAGACGCGGGCTAGGACCCCGCGTACGCAGCGTTTGCGGCCGCCGAGCGCGACCAAAGCGCGTGGCGCCATCGGTAGCCGATGGCAAGCGTCGCCGCGAGCCCCACTGCGGCATAGACGAAGGTGGTTGCAGGGTAGCCGAGCGCGGCGATCATCGGCCCGGCGGCGAGCAACCCGAGCGGCAACCCCCAGATTGCCAGCATGCGAACCCCCATCACTCGGCCGCGCATGGACTCATCGGAGGAGCGCAGCATGACGGCGGCGAGCGGGGTAAGGCAGAAGCTCTGCACGAAGCCCGTGGCGAAGAGCAGGGGAAGGCCGACGGAAAGTGTCGTCGTCTGTCCGAAGACCATGAGAGCGGCAAACCAGAGCGCGCCGCTCCACAGCATGGCCCGCGCCGCGCGCAGTTGGAAGCGGCTGGCGCCCACGCTGAGCGAGCCCGCTAGCGCTCCCGTCCAGAACGCCCCGGCGAGGTAGCCCAAGCCTGACTGCCCGATTGCATAAACATCCTTTGCAACGTAGGGCAGCAAGCCGAGAAAGACAGGGTACGCTAGCAAGTTGACCAGGAAAGCCATGGCGAACGCCCCCAGCAGGTCTGGCTTGCGCCAGACGTAGCTGAAGCCTTCCTTGAGATCGGCCAGCGGATGCGCTCGCGCCGCGCCCTTTGCCGGCGGAGCGCCCGCGACGCCGAGCGAAAGCGCGAACGCTGCGATGTACATGCCGGTAACAACTGCGTACGCCGGGCCCATCCCGACGAGCGCCACGCCGGCCGTGCCGGTGAGGGCCCCCGCAACGCGCGCGGTGTCGGAGGTGGTGCGCGAGATGCCGAGCGCGGCGAGCAGCATGCCCGGTTGCATAGTCTGGCCGACGAGCACATGCCGCATCACCATGTCCGAAGGGCGCATCAGCCCGGCGAGGGCGGCGATCGCGAACACATGCCAGGGTTCGAGCGCGTCATTAAGCGTCAGTGCTGCGAGCACCCCGGCCAGCACGGCGTACACGCCGCGCGTCAGGCAGAGGAGGGTGCGGTGGCCGATGCGGTCTCCGGCGAGGCCGAAGAACGGCGAGAAAAGCGACCCGAGCCACGCCAGCGCGCCGACAATCACGAGCTGCTGCACCGAGCCGGTGGTGGAGAGCACATACCAGCCGAGGATCAGCGCCTCCATCTCGAACGCCCACGACGTGGCGAGGTCGGCCGGCCACTGGAAACGGAAGCTGCGCACGCCGAAGGGGGACGCCATCGGCGAATGCTACAGGGAACGCAAAGCGGGCCGCCCGTGCCGGCGCGGCCCGTTATTGCTGCGACTACAGCTCTGTTGCGCGTTACTTGGTGGTGGAGCTTCCAGACCCCGAAGAACCCGATCCCGTCGCCCCGCTGGAGGCGCCGCTGCTCGGAGAGGTGCTCGGAGAAGTCGTGCTGCTGCCTGAGCCCGTCGCTCCGGAACTCGAGCCCGATTTATTGAAGTACGCATCCCACTCCGAACGCGAAATCTGGCCGTCGTTGTTGGCGTCCACCGACGAGAAGGTGGGCGCCGCCGTGCTCGAGCTGGTGCTGCCCGACGACATCCCCGATGAGCCAGAGGACATCCCGGACGAACCGCTGGAGCCCGACGCGGAAGGCGTCGTGCTGCTGCCCGAGGTCGAGCTTTGTGCCATCGCAACGCTGGACAGGGCGAGAAGCGCAGCCGCTGTCGCACTGGTAACGAGTTTCAACATCGATCAATCCTCCTAAAGGAAAGGTGAGGGGTAATGCAAACCGGAGCGTCGCAAGCGCCGTGCCGGAGGAAACATCGGGCAAAGCGAAGAGTCCACGCTTCTGGCCTGATAAAAATTACAATCGCCTGCATGGACGACGATTCATTCATGCGCCGGGCCTTGCAACTCGCGCGCCGCGCCGAGCAGGAAGGCGAGGTACCGGTCGGCGCGGTCGTCGTGTTCGGAAACGACGTGGCAGGGGAGGGCTGGAACCGGCCGATCGCGGCGCACGACCCGACCGCGCATGCCGAAATTCAGGCGATGCGCGCCGCGGCACAGAAGCTGGCCAACTACCGTCTGACCGGGGCGACGCTGTACGTGACGCTGGAGCCCTGCGACATGTGTATCGGCGCGATGTTCCATGCCCGGATCGCGCGCGTGGTGTACGGGGCGACGGATCCGAAGAAGCTGGTGCTGAAGAACCAGGTCGCGCTGGAAGGCGGCGTGCTCGCTGCCGAATGCGGCGCGTTGCTGAGCGCTTTCTTCGCCGGCAAGCGATGACGATCGAAATCGACCTCGCACGGCAGGAGCTGAGGTACCGCGAGCGGATCTATCCCGTTTCCACTTCGAAGTTCGGACCCGGAGAGAAGAACGGCAGCTTCCGCACTCCGCGCGGAAGCCACATCGTGCGCGCCAAGATTGGCGCCGGGCAGCCGCTCGGGGCGGTGTTCGTGCGCCGGCGGCCAACCGGCGAGGTGTGGACGCCCGAGCTGCACAGCCGCTACCCGGGGCGCGACTGGATCCTGACCCGGATCCTCTGGCTATCGGGTTGCGAGCCGGGCAAGAACCGCCTCGGCGACGTGGACACGATGCGGCGCTACATCTACATCCATGGCACGCCGGACGGCGCGGAGCTCGGAAAGCCGGGCTCGATCGGCTGCGTGCGCATGCGCAACCGCGACGTCGCCGAGCTCTTCGACCTAGTGCCGCCCTATACGCCCGTGGAAATTAGCGGTTGAAAAGCGAAGCGATGGTTTGTCGGTTGGGAGGTGAAGCGATTCCCCGCTCGCAGATGATCCCCGTGATGAGCTCCGCGGGAGTGACGTCGAAAGCGGGGTTGCGCACCGACACGCCTTGCGGCGCCCAGCGGGTCTCGCCGTAACCGGTGACCTCTGCGGCCGGCCGCTCCTCGATCGGGATGTGCGAGCCGTCCGGGATCTTCGGATCGAAGGTCGAAAGCGGCGCGGCGACGTAGAACGGAATGCCGTGACGCTTCGCCAGCACCGCCAGCGCGTAGGTGCCGATCTTGTTCGCCACGTCGCCGTTGGCCGCGATCCTGTCGGCCCCGACCACCACGACGTCGACCTCGCCCTGGCTCATGAGATGACCCGCCATGCTGTCGGTGATGAGCGTGCAGGGAATGCCTTCCTGAAGGAGCTCGTAGGCGGTAAGCCGGGCCCCCTGGAGGTAAGGCCTCGTCTCGTTGACGATCACGCTGATATTTTTATGCTTCGAAGATCTTATGACACCAAGGGCAGTCCCGTAGCCGGCGGTCGCCAGCGCTCCGGCGTTGCAGTGGGTCATGACGCGCGCGCGCTCGTGAATGAGCTCGGCGCCCAGCCTGCCGATCTCGCGGTTCGCCGCGATGTCTTCAGCGTAGATCGCCTCGGCTTCGGCCTTGAGGTCCTTTGCCATGCGCATGCGCCCGAGCGCCCAGAAGAGGTTCACCGCCGTGGGCCGGCTCTCGGCCAGGACGTCGTAGCTTTCGGGAGATCCTTTCGAAAGGACTACCCCGAACGCCGCCGCGCATCCGATCGCGGGCGCGCCGCGTACCACCATGTCGCGTATCGCCTGCGCCACCTCGGCCGCGGTGCGGCAGGTAACGTAGACGGTCTTCTCGGGCAGCAGCCGCTGGTCGAGGAGCTCCAGGCGATCGCCCCTCCATCGGATGGGTTCGACGTTGGAAGTCACACGACGCGCTCGTTGCCGCCGTCCACGGGGACCTGTGCGGCAGTAGTCTTGGCAAAGAGCGGCCCGCACAATTCGGCAGCGAGCTCCGCGACGTCGCGCGACGCGACCTCGGTCTTGAGCAAGTTCTTCCTGCGGTACTGCTCGACGGTCATGTTGTACGCCTTGGCGCGGGCGCTGAGGAGCTCGGGCGTCCACAGCCCCGTGTCGTACACGGCGTCGGGGTGCAGCGAATTAATCCGGATGCCGTCTTTCGCCCACTCGAGGGCCGCGACGCGCGCCACCTGGTTGAGCGCGGCCTTGGAGGTCGAATAGGCGGCCGCGCCCGGCCCGGGCGCTGGCACGTTGCGCGAGCCGATCACCACGATGCGGCCGCCGTTCGACGCGAGACGCAGCAGAGGATGGCAGAACTGCAGGATGCGCACCGGCGCCTCGACGTTCACCGTCATCGTCCGCTTCCAGGTGTCCGGAGCGACGTCCTGGAGCGGCTGCGAGGAGGGAAAGATGCCCGCGTTCAGGACGAGCATGTCCACGCCTCCAAAGGCGCGGACGATCCGGCTCAAAGCCTTGTCCACGGCGCTGGCGTCGGTAAGATCCAGCGTAACGCCGAGGAAGCCCGGCTGCAGCCACGCGGTTTCGATCGCCGGGTTGCGGTCGAGGCCCGCCACCGCGGCGCCGCGCCGCAGGAACGCCTGCACGCACGCCTTGCCGATACCCGAGGCTGCGCCGGTCACGAGCGCCACCTCGCCCCGGAACAACGGCGCCGGCCCCGCTCTGCGCAGCTTGGCCTGCTCGAGCTCCCAGTACTCGATGTCGAAGAGATGCCTTTCGCTCACCGCTCGCCAGCCGCCGAGCGCCTCGGCGCGCAGGATGACATCGATGGTGTGGTCGTAGAGCTCCTCGATGATCGCGGCCTCGCGCGCGTCGCGGCCGGCAGCGGCAAAACCAAGCTCGCGATCGAGCACCATGCGCGGCGCGGGATCGAGCATGGTTTTACCCTGTGTTCCGACGTTTCTTTCAAAGTATTCGCGATAGCGCCCGGCATACGCCGCGGCATCCCGCCCAATCATTGGGACCGGCTTGGTGAAGAGCAGGTGATCGGGCGTCGCCGGGCCCTGCTGCGACAGCTCCTGCACGTCCGTCCGCTGGGCAAACGCCCGAAACTTCTCGTTGTCATTGATTTTCACCACGACGGAAAACCCGGCCTGCTCGGAGATCGCTCGCCTCAGGCTCGCGATCTCCTCTCGGCTTACAGAAGAAGGACTCGTTGCCGCGCCGAGGACATGCCAGGCTTTTTTCTTCTGAAGGTACTCTTCCGACACGGAGACCAGCTCGATCATGCGCTCGTAGGACTCGCGCGCCTCGGCGCCAAAGGAGACGATGCCGTGCGACATCAGCACCACGCCGATCGTTTTGGCGCTCGCCTGGCGCGGGTACTCGCGCGCGAAGAGCGCGGCAAGCTGGAATCCGGCCATGGCGTAGGGGATGACGGCAACCCGCTCGCCGTAGATCTCCCGGATGCGCTTCTCGCCGTCGGGCGCGTTGGACACTGAGAGGATCGCGTCGGCGTGCGTGTGGTCGACGTAGCGGTGCGGCAGCAGAGCGTGCAGCAGCGTTTCGACCGAAGGCGAGGGCGCGCCGGCGCGCAATACGTGCGTGTTGAGCTCGTTGACCATCTGGGCGTCGCTCAGCGCAGGCAGCAAGGGAAGCCGCTGCATGTAAGCGAGCGGCAGCGGCACGAAGCCTTCGGCTTCGATCGTCTCCAGATCCCAGCCGCTGCCCTTCACGTAAAGGACCTCGCGCTCCTCGCCGAAAAGGTCCTTCTCGCGCAGCTTCACCGACGTGTTGCCGCCGCCGTGGAGAACGAGCGATCTGTCGGCGCCGAGCAGGCGCGAGGTATAGACGCGAGCGCCGAGCTGGCCGGTGAACCGTGCCGCCTCGGCGTCGCTCCAGCGGCTCTTCATGCGGCGATTATACTTTTGGCACCATGCCGAGAATCGAGCTGCTCCCCTGGAAGGAAGCGCGCGCACACGCGTCGCCGATCCGTTTCAGCGTGTTCGTGGAAGAGCAGGGCGTGCCGCGCGAGATCGAGCTCGACGAGCACGATCCCGTCTGCGTGCACGCCGTCGTGTTCGAGGATGGCAGCGCGGTGGCGACCGGGCGCCTCCTGCCCGACGGTCATATCGGACGTATGGCGGTGCTCAAGGCCTGGCGCGGCCGCGGCATCGGCGCTGCGATTCTCAATGAATTGATGAAAGCGGCGTTGAAAAGGGGGCATCGGGAAGTAGCCCTCGCCGCGCAGGTGCATGCGCTGCCGTTCTACCGCGCGCATGGCTTTGTTCCGGTGGGCGAGGAATACCTGGAGGCGGGCATCCCGCATCAGGCGATGAAACGGGCGCTTTAGAACTCGTAGTGCCGCGTCTCGCCCTCGCCGCCGTCGGGCGCGAACACGCGCTCGGCGTAGCGCGTGCGCTCACCCTTGAGCAGGACAGTGGAACAGCGCGTGCCGTACTCGGGATTCACAATCCGATGCTTGGCGAGCACCCGAAACAACGTTTCCACTGCAGGCGCGAGTTCGATCGCTTCGTCAAGAGCTCGCTTCGCGGGCTCGACGTCGGGGGAATCAAGCAGGGCGTTCGCCAAACCATAAACGCCGGGCTCGAGCTTGCGCGGAGCGCCGTCCCGGTTGGAGGTCCACCAGAGCTCCTCGCCGTCACAGGCCAGCAAATTGAAGCCGCTATAGAGGTCTTTCCTGAGGGAGTCTACGTAGGGCCCGGCCTTTTCCACCTCGAGCAAAAAGCGCGAAACCAAAGCGCCGCGTGATTCGACGGCACGCCGCTCGCGCGCGCCGCGGTAGTTGGTGACAGCGCCAAACCGACCGCTGCGCGACACACCCATCCAGGTGCCGCGCGCTTCGAGATCGCGGCCGGCGAGGATTTCCGGGTAATCGTCCCAAAACGCCGCGGGCGCGGCGGGGCGAGCATGGAACTCGTCGCGGTTCGCCGCGACGATCAGCGGATATTCAGGATGTGCGCGCCAGGCGAGTGCGATCAGGCACATTCCGAGCTTTCATTTGCTGATAAAGCTGGAACGCCTTTTCAGGCTTCTCCTTCTTGTGCACGACGGCCGCCACCGCCTGGATCATGGCCACCGGGTCGTCGGACTGGAAGATGTTGCGCCCCATGTCGACGCCGGCAGCCCCCTGGTCGACGGCCCTGTAGGCCATGGTAAGCGCGTCGAGCTCAGGCAGCTTCTTGCCGCCCGCGATCACGATCGGCACCGGGCAGCCCGCGACCACGCGCTCGAAGCCTTCCTCGATGTAGTAGCTCTTGACGTAGTGCGCGCCGAGCTCGGCGGCGATGCGGGTCGCAAGGCTGAAATAGCGCTCGTCGCGCTTCATTTCCGCGCCGACGCCGGTCACCGCCATGGTCGGGATGCCGTAGCGGTTGCCCGTGTCGATGAGCTGGACCAGGTTCCTGATCGACTGGTGCTCGTATTCCGCGCCGATGTAGATCTGCGTCGTGATCGCCGCGGCGTTCAGGCGGATGGCGTCCTCGATGTCGACCGCGATCAGCTCGCGCGAGAGCTCGGTCAGGATACTCTGCCCACCCGAGCAGCGCAGCACCAAGGCGTTGGTGGCCGCTGCCGGGATCACGGACCGCAGCGCCCCGCGCGTGCACATGAGCACGTCGGCGTAGGGGATGAGCGGGACGATATTCAGGTCGATGCGCTCGAGGCCCGTGGTCGGGCCCTGGAAGTAGCCGTGGTCGAAGGCCAGCATTACCGTGCGGCCCGAAGCCGGATTAAAAATCCGCGCGAGCCGGTTCTGCATTCCCCAGTCGAGCGCGCCGGCGCCTTTGACGTGGAATGCACGGTTCTGCTGCGGAATGCCGACGCCGAAGTCCTTGCCTTCTCTGATATCGTCTCTGTCAGCCATAGAGTCCAACCATACCATGTACGCACTGATTTGTTTCGACCGTCCGGACTCCGCTCCGTTGCGCGACAAGCACCGCGCCGCGCACCAGGAATTCCTGCAGAAGAACTCTTCGCGGATCGTGTTCGGGGGTCCGCTCAAGAACGTAGCGGACGGCCCGAGCACCGGCGCGCTGATGATCGTCGACTGTGCGACGCGCGAGGAAGCCGAGGCTTTCATCGGCGCGGATCCCTTCCGTCGCGGCGGCGTCTACGAAAGCGTGGCGGTGCGCGCTTTCAAGCAGGTGTTTCCACCCAAATGAAGCGCTCAATCTTGCGGCTGATTCCCAGATTGGTGCCGCAGCGCTCGAGCAGGGCGTCGAAGGCGCGCTCGTCCCGGATCCCCTCGTAAACCTCCATATAGGTCGTCGGGTCATCGCGCCGGCGCATCCACCGGCCCCGGATGCCGAACTGCTCCTCCACTTCCGCAAAGAGCGCACGCACCTTGCCGCGCATGTCGGCGACCGCTTCGGGAGCGAGCTTGTAGTAGACGTAGTAGTTCAAACCGGCATTACGGCCAGCGCTTCGCCCGCCGCGCTGTCGACCACCACGCCCCCATTGAATTCCTGCCCCGGCTTGAGCTCGGTGCCGGCGGGGACTTGAACGTGCACCATGCGGCGCTTGACCTCGCCGCGATACTGCGCGCGCGCCACAATTTCCTGACCAGGGTAGCAGCCCTTCTGGAAACTCACCGCTCCGAGCGCCTCGAAGTTGATCATCTGCGGCACGAACTTATCCTGTGTCGCCGCGCTGATGAGCGGCCGTCCGGCGCGGATTTCCTCGAGCGTCCAGGCATCCTCGAGTTTGGTCGGCGCGGGAGAAAACTTGTCGGCGGGTCCTATGCGCAAGAAACGCCGCTCATCCACTCGCACGGTCGCCACATCGCCATCCCAGGCGACGCCTGCGACCTTAAGCGCGGCGTCCCAAACGCCGTACTGCGCCCAGGCGTCGCTAACGTCGGCGATTTTCACTTTGGAGCGCAACACGTACATGGAGAGCCGTTTGGCGATCGCGGGTGCGAGATCCCTCGCAAGCTGAAGCAGGAAGCCCTGAGGCGATGGAACGACGAGCATGCTCGCGAGCAGGCGTCCCTTGGCAGTGCACCAGCCGGCGAGCGCGGCGCGGTCGGAAGGAAGGCTTGCGATGTCGTTCGTGAGCTGCGCATGCAGGAAAGCGCGCGCGTCGGCGCCGGTTACCGCAAGCAGTCCGTAGCGACTAAGGCGCGTGCACTCCATCGTAGAATGAGCATTTTACCGTTGCGTCCTTGCTGAAGACCCTTCTCGGTATCGTGCTTCTCGCCGCCGCCGCGGCCGCCGGCTACGGAGCGTGGTATGTCGGCTCGCCGGTCAGGATCGCCAAGTACCCGGTGGAAGTGGAAATCCCGCGCGGCGCGGGCTTCCGCACCGCCATCGAGCAGCTCGAGAAGTCTGGCATCGCGATCCGGCGCTACGAGTTCGAGCTGCTGGCGCGTGCTCACGGCAAGGTGCGCGACATCAAGGCGGGTAGCTACGAGATCTTGCAGCCCGTAACGCCGCTCGAGCTGCTGCAAAAGCTCACCCGGGGCGACGTCACACAGGCCGAGGTCCGGCTGCTGGAAGGCTGGACGTTCGCCCAGTTCCGCGCCGCGCTCGACGCGAGCCCGCACCTGCGCCACGAAACTACAGGGATGAGCGACGCCGACATCCTCGCGCGACTGAACGTCACGGAGACGCACCCCGAAGGGCTTTTCTTCCCGGACACCTATCTTTTCGGCAAAGGCGCGAGCGACCTCGCGGTACTGCGGCGGAGCTACGGCGCGATGGCGCGCCACCTGAAGGAGGAGTGGGAGGCGAGGGACACTACGTTACCGTACGGCTCGGCCTACGAAGCGCTCATCATGGCCTCGATCATCGAGAAGGAGACCGGACAGGCGGGCGAGCGCGACATGATCGGCGGCGTGCTGGTGAACCGGCTGCGCATCGGCATGCGACTGCAGGTTGACCCGACCATCATCTACGGCCTCGGCGCTGCGTTCGACGGCAATCTGAAGAGAAGCCACCTGCTCGAGGACGGCCCGTACAACACTTACATGCGCGCCGGGCTGCCGCCGACCCCGATCGCCATGCCGGGGCTCGCCTCGCTGCGCGCCGCCGTACGCCCGGGGAAGACCGACGCCATGTACTACGTCTCGCGCAACGACGGCTCGAGCCATTTCTCGCGCACGCTCGAAGAGCACAACCGCGCCGTGGCGCGCTACCAGCTCCGCGGCGGACGGTAAGCGTGCGCGGCAAGTTCGTGACTCTGGAAGGCATGGACGGGGCCGGCAAGTCGACGCACCAGAAGTTCGTGGCCGACTTCGTCGCCACACGCGCCCCGCACGTCATTCAGACGCGCGAGCCCGGCGGCACCGACCTGGCCGAGCGGCTTCGCCAGGCAATCCTCTCGGATCCGATGTCGCCCGAGGTCGAGACGCTGCTCCTCTTCGCGGCGCGCGCCGACCACGTCGCGCGCGTGATCCGGCCAGCGCTCGAGGCCGGCACCTGGGTGGTCTGCGACCGCTTCACCGATGCCACCGCGGCGTACCAGGGAGCGGGGAAGGGCGTGCCCGCCGACCTGATTGAGCGGCTTGCGGCGGCGGCGCACCCGGGCCTCGTTCCCGACCGAACGCTGGTGTTCGATTGCTCGTTCGAGATCTCCAGGAAAAGGTTGCAGGGAAAGCCCCTCGATCGATTCGAGCGCGAGGAACGCGCGTTCTTCGAGCGTGTGCGCGCCGCCTACCTTGAGCGCTCGCGCGCCGAGCCCCAGCGCATCCGCGTGGTCGACGCCGGCCTGCCGCTGCCCGAAATTCGCAAGGCGCTGGAACACGCGCTTTCCGACCTGTGATCCATCCCTGGAACGAGCCGATTCTCGATGCGCTCGCGCGCCGCCTCGAGCGGCTGCCGCACGCGCTCCTCATCCATGGGCCGCGCGGCGTAGGCAAGCTTGGCCTCGCAGAAAGGATCTCCCAGCTCCTGCTGTGCGAAGGCAGGAAGCGGCCGTGCGACACGTGCGACGCCTGCCACTGGTTCCGGGGCGGCAACCATCCGGATTTTCGCCGAGTCGAGCCCGAGGTTCTTTGGGCCGAAAAGCCCGAGAAGCCGAGCCTCATCATCAAGGTCGAGCAGGTGCGCGAACTGGCGGACTTTCTGTATATCGGCTCACACCGCGGGCGACTGCGGGTCGCCCTCGTGCACCCAGCGGAGGAAATGAACGAGAACGCCGCCAATGCGCTTCTCAAGGGCCTGGAGGAGCCCCCGCCGAGTGCAATCTTCATTCTGGTGTCGCATCGCCCAGCCCAGCTTCTGCCGACCATCCGCAGCCGTTGCATCGCTGTCCCGGTCCCGCTGCCGCCGCGCAACATCTCCCTCGATTGGCTCGCCCGGGAAGGCGTTCAGGAGCCGCAGCGCTGGCTCGCCTATTCCGGCGGCGCGCCACTCCGGGCCACACAGTACGCCGCGCAGGGTCCGGTTAGCCTCACGCCGGTGGGGGAGCGCGACGGGCTCGAGCCGCTGGCGGACGCCCTGCAGAAAATTGCGCTCGACCGTGCCCTCATGGCGTTCGGGCTAGCCGCCAAGTACCAGACGAGCCCCGGCACGGTAACGCGCGAACAAGCCCGTGCATGGCTCGCATTCGCGCGCCGGATGGGCGAGGAGAGGCTTCTTTGCCGGCATCCGCTGAATCCGAGGCTCTTCTCGGCGGCGCTGCTGGCAGACATGCCTCATTTAACATAATACACATTGTCTGTTTTTGGCCCTGCCGAGGTATTCCGGCGATACCTAGGGGCAACTCTGAAAAAGCGGCAAGTGGTCGTTCCCGCGAAGGAACGTCACCCCCGAATGTTTTAGTCGGGGGCGGGAACCCGTGATTTTAGAAAGAAAAACTGGGCCACCGCCTTCGCAGGGGCGACTTCTTGATCTTTCCCTAGTTCAGCTTGCCGGTCGGCGGGACAGGTAGGCGTGCGACTGGTATGCCTTCGTCCACCAGCTCCTGGTGCTCCTGCTGCGTAGCCTGGCCGCGGATGGCACGTGCCGGCGTTTCCTCGTAATAGATGCGCCGAGCTTCGGCTGGGAATTCATGTCCGACGTCCTCGCTCTTGGAAAGCAGATCATCCAGCATGCGCGAATAAAGCATCTGGGCGATCGCGAACGGGTCCTTGCCTTCCATTTCGGGGGTTTTTTCCGGGGCCTTGTCCGGCTTGGGCGTTGGCTTGGGCTCGGGCGCCCCCAAGTTGGCACGGGTGGCCGACGGCACCTTCAAGACCTGCGCCGAACCGCACGCCGGGCAGGAAAGCAGCCTTCGATCGCGTTGCAGCGCGAAGTCCTCGGCCGAGCCGAACCAGCCCTCGAACCGATGCCCCGAGGCGCAGAGCAAATCGAACACGATCATTGATCCATTTTACCCTCAGGTGGCGACTGACCCCGCTCCTAGAATGCCGATATGACCCGCTACCGTGACGACCCGCGCGCGCTGCAGGGGCTCGTCGAAGACGATCGCGTCCACCGCGACCTCTACATCGACCCAGAGGTTTTCCAGCTCGAGATGGAGCGCCTGTGGTCGCGCACCTGGATCTACGTCGGGCACACGAGCCAGGTGCCCCAGGTAGGCGATTTCATCACCCTCGACATCGCGGCGAAGCCGTTGATCCTCGTGCGCCATACCGACGGCGCGGTGCGCGTGCTGATGAATCGGTGCGCTCACAAGGGCACCAAGGTGGTCTACGACTTCGCCGGGAACGCCGGGAAAACATTCCGCTGCCCCTACCACGCATGGACCTACCGCACCGACGGCACGCTGCTCAACGTCCCTCTGAAAGAGGGCTACCAGGGCACGCGGCTCGCCGAGACCGAGGCAAGCCGGGGCCTGACGCCCGTCACGCACGAGGTCTACCGAGGGTTCGTCTTCGCCCGCCTCGCCGATGGCCCGGCTTTCCGCGACTATTTCGGCGACTCGCTTTCTTCCATCGACAACCTCGCCGACCGCTCGGCCGAGGGGGAGCTCGAGATCACCGGCGGCTGCCTGCGCTACCTCCACAACTGCAACTGGAAGATGTTCGTGGAAAACCTGAACGACACGATGCACCCGATGATCGCCCACGCCTCCTCCGCGGGCACGGCAAAGCGCCTGTGGGAAGGCAAGCCCGCCGATTTGTCCAAGCCGATGGCGATCGAGCAGTACGCGCCGTTCGCGAACGACTACAAGTTCTTCGACGACATGGGCGTGCGCGTGTACCCCCACGGCCACGGCTTCTCGGGCGTCAACTTCTCGATCCACTCCGCCTACTCCGCCATCCCCGAGTACGAGGAATCGATGAAGCGAGCCTACGGGGCCGAGCGCGCGCAACAGATCCTTGGCACCGTGCGCCACAACACGGTGTACTACCCCAGCCTCACCATCAAGGGCGCTATCCAATCGATCCGCGTCGCGCGGCCGCTCGCGGTGGACAAGACCGTGATCGAGTCCTGGACCTTTCGCCTGAAGGGCGCGCCGGCAAAGCTGCTCGAGCGCACGGTGATGTACAACCGGCTCATCAACTCGCCGATGTCGGTGGTCGGCCACGATGATCTGCATTGCTACCGCTCGGCGCAGGAAGGCCTCGCCGCCCAGGGCAATGAGTGGGTTAGCCTTCACCGGAATTTTGATGAACGGGAATTGAGCGAGGGCGAGCTTACGTGCAATGGCACGAGCGAGATCTCGATGCGCAACCAGTTCCGCGCATGGAAAGAGTTCATGGCCGCCTGATGCGGGAAGACGATCCGCTCCGTTTCGTGCTGTGGGAAGCGAGGCTCATCGACGAGAAGCGCTTCGACGAGTGGTACGAACTTTTTAGCGATGACGCGTTCTACTGGGTTCCTCTGACGCCGGGGCAAACCGACCCGCTCGCGCACAACTCGCTCGCCTACGAGGACAAGCTGCTTCTCAAGCTGCGCATCGAGCGCCTCAAACTCCCGACGGCGTACTCGCAGAAGCCGGCGAGCCGCTGCCTGCACGTCATGCAGACACCCGAGCTAGAGCGGGCTGACGACTTGCGCGGCGAGTACCTGACGCGCTCGCCCTTCATTTACACCGAGACTCGTGGCGACGAATCGCAGCGCTATGCCGC
This sequence comes from Burkholderiales bacterium, assembly GCA_035251315.1. Classification (GTDB taxonomy): domain Bacteria; phylum Pseudomonadota; class Gammaproteobacteria; order Burkholderiales; family SG8-39; genus SCGC-AG-212-J23. Next base: position 14,715 of record DATFEI010000208.1, read on the forward strand.
CGTCGCCTGGCACACGCTGGTGCGCTCGGCAGCCGGGCTGCGCATCCGGCGCAAGCGCGTCGACATCTTGAACGCCGACTCCGCCCTGCCCTCAATCCAGCTCTTCCTGTGAGTGCCGCGATCGTCACCGGGGGCAGCGCTGGAATCGGGCGCGCGGTCGTAGAAGCGCTGCTGAAAGATGGCTACCGCGTCGTCTCCCTCGACCTGCAGCCGCCCGCCGTCCGGCACGAGGGGCTTGAGCACCTGAACGTAGACCTGGCTGACCCGGCGGCTACGCGCCGCGTAGCCGATGAGGTCTCGCGCGCATACGAGGTGACAACGTTCGTCCATAACGCCGGGGTAATCCGCCCTGCCCTGCTGCCCGATGTGAAGCTGGAAGACCTGGACGCGCTCGTCAACCTGCACCTCAAAACCGCGGTGATTCTCCTCCAGGCCTCGCTCCCTGCCATGAAGGCAGCTGGGTTTGGGCGCGTAGTGCTCGTCTCCTCCCGTGCGGTGCTCGGCTTGCCGACGCGCACGTCCTACGCAACAACCAAGGCCGGGATGCTCGGCATGGCTCGCACCTGGGCCCTCGAGCTTGCGCCACAGGGCATTACGGTCAATGTCGTGGCACCCGGCCCGGTCGAGACCGACAACTTCTACAGTGTGGTGCCCCGCGGACAAGGCGCGCGTGTCGCGCAGGGGATCCCGGTGAAGCGCCTGGGCCAGCCCGGCGACGTGGCGCGGGCGGTGATGTTCTTCGCCAACCGGGACGCCGGCTTCGTGACCGGCCAGGTGCTCTACGTCTGCGGCGGCACCAGCGTCGGCAGCCTGACGCTGTAGCTCAGCATCTCTGCAATACGAGCGTCGCGATTGTGCGGGCGAGGTCCTCGCGGCTATAGCGGCTGAACGAAGGGCTGATCCTCAGTCCCTCCAGGGTCGTCGCCTCCGTGACGCGCTCCACCAGGAACCGGCACTGTGATCGGCGCGCGCCCGCTACAGCCGCACACGCGGGCGGCGGCAAGAGCTGCCAGTCGTTACTCCACCCGCAGCTCGACCGAGCCGAGTTCGTCCAGGTCGAAGCGCACCACGTCGCCCGCGGCGACGGTCTTGGTGGTGACGATGCTCCCGGTAATCACCACTTCGTCGCGCAGCAGGCCACGGCG
>DATFEI010000063.1:0-3513 GCA_035251315.1 Burkholderiales bacterium
GGCCGCGCTCGCGCGAGACCCTCAGGAATCGCGAAAGGGGCGATCGATGATGCGCGCGCTGGGACCCGTTGTCGCGATCATCGCGGTGCTCGCGCTCATCGCCTCGAGCGCGATGTTCACCGTCGACCAGCGGCAGAACGCGATCGTGTTCCAGCTCGGCGAGGTGAAGGAAGTGATCAATCGCTCGGGGCTGCACTTCAAGTGGCCGCTCCTTCAGAACGTGCGCCACTTCGACATGCGCATCCTCACCTACGACGACGCCGATCCGCTGCGCTTCCTTACTCAGGGCAACCGCCCGGTGCTGGTCGATTCGTTCGTCAAGTGGCGCATCGCGGACGTGCGCCAGTATTACGTCTCGGTGCAGGGCGACGAGTTCCGCGCCGCCACCCGTATCCGCCAGACGGTATCGGGCACGCTGCGCGAGGAGTTCGGCACCCGCAGCCTGCACGACGTCGTCTCGGGCGAGCGCGACATGATCATGAACCAGGTGCGCGACAAGGTCGACCAGGACCTGAAAAGGATCGGGGTCGAGATCATCGACGTGCGCCTGAAGCGCGTCGACCTGCCGGCCGAGGTGAGCGAGTCGGTGTACCGGCGCATGGAGGCGGAGAGGAAGCGCATCGCGAACGAGCTGCGCTCGACCGGCGCGGCCGAAGCCGAGAAGGTGCGCGCCGACGCCGACCGTCAGCGCGAGGTGATCCTGGCGGAAGCTTACCGCGACGCGCAGAACGTGCGCGGCCAGGGCGACGCGCGCGCGGCGGCGATCTACGCCGCGGCCTTCAACCAGAACCCCGAGTTCTACTCGTTTTACCGAAGCATGGAGGCCTACCGCTCGACCTTCCGCGGGCGCAACGACCTCATGCTGCTTGAGACCAATTCCGACTTCCTGCGCTTCTTCAGGGACTCGCTAGGCAAGCCCGCGCAGCGCAAATAGCGCCATGGGAACGACGTTCGTCATGGCGCTCGCCCTGATGCTGATCCTGGAGGGCGTGCTTCCCTTCCTCGCGCCGAATCTGTGGCGCGACACCTTCCGCAAGATCACGCAGATGACCGATGGACAGATCCGCTTCATCGGCCTGTCGTCGATGATCGTCGGCCTGCTCATCCTGCTGTGGACGCGGGCATGAAGTGGGTTCTGCCGGAATACATCGAGGACATTCTTCCGGCGCAGGCGAAGCGCATCGAGGCCCTTCGTCGCAGAATCCTGGACCTGTTTTTCTCCAAAGACTATGAGTTGGTCATGCCGCCGCTGCTGGAGTACGTGGATTCGCTCCTGACCGGCACCGGGCACGACCTCGAGCTTCGCACGTTTAAGGTAGTCGACCAGCTCTCGGGGCGCATGATGGGGGTGCGCGCCGACATCACGCCGCAGGTGGCGCGCATCGATGCGCATCTTCTGAACCGCAGGGGCGTCACGCGCCTTTGCTATTGCGGCAGCGTGCTGCACACGCGCCCGGCCGCGCCGGGCGCCACGCGCGAGCCGATCCAGATCGGCGCCGAGATGTACGGCGAGCCGGGCGTCGCCGCCGACGTGGAGATGCTCGAGCTCCTCTGCCGCGCGCTAGAGCTTGCCGGCGTGCGCAAGGCGCGCGTCGACATCGGCCACGTCGCCATCTTCCGCGCGATCGCGCACGAGGCGGGCGTGAACGCCGAGCGCGAGGCCGAGCTCTTCGAGGCCTTGCAGCGCAAGGAGGTGCCCGCGTTGAGGGAGCTTTCGAAGAAGCTGCGCGCGACGATGCGCGAGGCGCTTCTCATGCTGCCGAACCTTTACGGTGGGCCGGAAGTGCTCGACGAGGCGCAGAAGAAGCTTCCGCCGCTCGCCGAGGTGAAAAAAGCGCTCGCTACGCTCGGCCGGCTCGCCAAAGTGTGCAAGTTTCCCGCCAGCTTCGACCTCGCCGAGCTGCGCGGCTACCACTACCATTCGGGCGTTGTGTTCGATGCGTATTGCGATGGGGTAACCGGAGCGGTGGCCAGAGGTGGGCGTTATGATGAAGTGGGTAAAGCGTTCGGTCGCGCTCGGCCGGCTACGGGCTTTTCCATCGATTTGAGAGCGCTCGCTTCCGTCTCATGACCGCGAGAAACGTCGTCGTCATCGGCACGCAGTGGGGCGACGAGGGCAAGGGCAAGATTGTCGACTGGCTCACCGACCGCGCGCAGGGCGTGGTGCGCTTCCAGGGCGGACACAACGCCGGCCACACGCTTGTGATCGGCGGGAAGAAGACCGTCCTGCACCTCATCCCTTCCGGCATCCTGCGCGACAGCGTCGACTGCTTCATCGGCAACGGCGTCGTGGTGTCGCCGCAGGCGCTCGCCGCCGAGATGGACGAGCTCGAGACCGCGGGGGTGCGCAGCGTGGTGGCGCGCCTTTCGATCAGCGAGGCCTGCCCGCTCATCCTGCCTTATCACGCCGCCCTCGACCATGCGCGCGAGGCCGCCAAGGGCGCGCAAAGGATCGGCACCACGGGCCGCGGCATCGGCCCAGCCTACGAGGACAAGGTGGCGCGGCGCGCGATCCGTCTACAGGACCTTTTCGAGCCCGCGCGCTTCGCGCAGAAGCTGCGCGAGCTGCTCGACTTCCACAACTTCGTACTCAAGAACTATTACCGATTAGAGCAAGTGGACTTCCAGAAAACGCTAGACGACACTCTTGCGCTCGCGCCTCGCCTCGCGCCGCTGATCGCCGACGTGCCGCGTGCCCTCTACCACGCGAACCGCGCCGGAAAGAACCTGCTCTTCGAAGGCGCGCAAGGCTCGCTCCTCGACATCGACCACGGCACGTACCCTTTCGTCACCTCGTCGAACTGCGTCGCCGGCGCCGCGGCGGCCGGCGCGGGCATCGGCCCGCACCACCTGCACTATGTGGTCGGCATTACAAAGGCGTATACGACGCGCGTCGGCGGCGGGCCGTTCCCGACCGAGCTCTCGGACGACGTCGGGGAGCACCTGCGCCAGCGCGGCCAGGAATTCGGCGCCACCACCGGCCGGCCGCGGCGCACCGGCTGGTTCGACGCTGCGGCGCTCAAGCGCTCGATCCAGCTGAACGGCGTGTCCGGCCTGTGCATCACCAAGCTCGACGTGCTCGATGGGGTCGACGCGGTAAAGATCTGCGTCGGCTACGAGCTCGAGGGCAACTTTTCCGAGATTCTGCCGGTCGGCGCCGAAGAGCTGGAGCGCTGCCACCCTCGCTACGAGGAGCTTCCGGGCTGGATGGAGAGCACGGTTGGCATCAAGTCCTATGAGGCGCTACCCAAGGCGGCGCGCACTTACCTGAAGCGCATCGAGTCGCTCGCGGGCGTGCCGATCGATCTGATCTCGACCGGGCCGGAGCGGGACGAGACGATCGTAATGCGCCATCCCTACGACGCTTAGCGGCTTCTTTGTCACCTCGCAATGACGCGTTGTCGCGCCCCGCGCACGCGCTTTTCCGAGCCTAGCTACAGCGCGGCGGCGATGAGCGGCGCAGAATGGCCGCGCGATGTATCCGGATATCGACAAGGCGCGCGCGCAGCACGC
>DATFEI010000138.1:0-5032 GCA_035251315.1 Burkholderiales bacterium
GGACAACACCGCCAACCGCGACGGCCACTACCGCAGCACCGGCCCGGAGATCTGGGAGCAGACCGACGGCCGCATCGACGGCTTCACCTGCGCCATCGGCACGGGTGGAACCCTCGCCGGTGTGTCAAGGTATCTCAAGGAAAAAAATCCGCGCATCAGGATTGTAGCTGCCGATCCGATGGGCGCGGCGATGTATTCCTGGTTCAAGCGCAGGGAGCTCAAGGCCGAAGGGAGCTCCGTAACCGAAGGCATCGGGCTTGGCCGCGTCACGAAGAATGTCGAAGGCGCGCAAGTGGACGACGCTTACCAGATCCCGGATAGCGAGGCGCTGCCTTGGATCTTTGATTTACTGAAAAACGAGGGGCTCTGCGTCGGCGGCTCGAGCGCCATCAACATCGCTGGCGCAGTGCGCCTCGCGCGCGAGCTCGGCCCCAGCCATACCGTGGTCACCATCCTGGCCGATTCCGGCACCCGCTACCAATCCAAGCTCTTCAACCGCGCCTTCCTTACTGCGAAGGGCCTCCCTTCGCCCGACTGGCTCTAGTCGGACACACCGAGCTCAGCCGAAGAACCAGAACATCCCGGCCGGAGGATTCCCGGATCTCGCCCGACGCGCCGAGGCTTTGGCTGCGCTCGCCGGACTTCTTTTCCGGGACAAACCGATCCATCAGGTACCCGGGGCCTTGTACCGTAGTGTTCCCTTCGGCGCTGGCGACAAAGCGCCACTCCAAGCTGTGTTCGCTGCTCTTGAACGAGTACGCCATCTCGCCCTTGGGCTTCTGGGTTCGCGTCAGCGTACCGCGAGCCTTGAGGCTCCACGGACCGCCCGCCTCCGAGAGGCAGACAACGGCCGCGAACTGACGGGAAACGTCTTCTGCAATCGCGCCGCCGGAGACGACAAGCAACGCTGACGCGGCTGCTGCCAGTGCCTGCATGGGCCCTAATTACTCTCGGCCGGCCGCCATCCGCAAAGAACTACTTGGCAAACCCGTGCTCGCGGCCAGTCGACTCAACTCGCACCATGGCGGCCCGTCGCTACTCGATGTGATCTGGTCGGCGCGTATCAGCAACGACTGGGGAAGCGTCAGGCGGAGCGCTTTGGCCGCGAGCGGCTTTCCGCCCAGCGAGTGGGCTGAAAACACATTGACCTGCGAGAACGGCCTCTTCACAAGGATCGCCTGGTCATGGCGGACCCGTCCAGGCAGATGCCCAGATCGTGGAGAAGACCGTCAGCGACGTCGTAGATCCAGCCGTGAAGCGCGAGCGGCTGGCCGCGCGCCCAGGCTTCGCGCACGACGGTGGTCTGGCTGACGTTCTGGACCTGTGCCACCACGTTCAGCTCGCACAGGCGCCGATGGCGTTGCGCTTCGTCCCGAAGACGCTCGAGCTCGGCGGTGTGCTTGAGGCGCACGTCCTGAACGTGGCGCAGCCAGTTGTCGACCAGCCCCAGCCGGTCGTCGCGCAGGGCGGCGAGGACCCCGCCGCAGCCGTAATGCCCGCATACGATGATGTGCCGCACGCGCAGCACGTCGACCGCGAACTGCATGCAAGCGAGGCAGTTCACGTCGGCGTGCACGACGACGTTGGCGACGTTGCGGTGCACGAACATCTCGCCCGGGAGGAGCCCGACGATCTGGTTGGCGGGCACGCGGCTGTCGGAGCAGCCGATCCATAGGTACTGCGGCGCCTGCTGACGCGCGAGGCGGGCGAAGAATTCCGGGTCCTGCCGCGTCATCTCAGCGGCCCAGGCGCGGTTGCGCGCGAACAGATCGCTCAGGACTCGCAACGCCGGCGACCTGCGGCTCAGTGCTTGGGCGGCGGACGCTTCTCGATGAAGGCCTCCATCCCGGCGCGGCCTTCCTCGTGCGCGAAGCTCGCGGCGATCACCCCGGAAGCGAGCTTGTACGCTTGCTCGAGGCCCAAGTCCATCTGCTGGTAGAAGGCCCGCTTACCCGCCGCGACGGTGGCCGGCGGCTTGGCTGCCAGGGTTTTCGCAAGCGTCAGAACCGCGTCGTCAAGCTCGGCCGGCGACACCACCTTATTCACGAGCCCCCATTCGAGGGCGCGCGCCGCGCCGATCGGCTCGCCGGTGAGCAGCATCTCCATGGCGTGCTTGCGCTGGAGGTTGCGGCCGACCGCCACGCCGGGCGTCGAGCAGAAGAAGCCCCAGGTGACGCCGCTGGTGACGAACTTCGCCGCGTCGGAAGCAACCGCGAGGTCGCATTGCGCGACGAGCTGGCAGCCTGCCGCCGCGGCCGCGCCTTGCACCTTGGCGATCACCGGCTGCGGCAGCTGCGGAATGCTCTGCATCATGCGGCTGCACTGGTTGAAGAGCGCCTCGATCTTCGGCAGCTCCTTGAGCGCCCTGATCTCCTTGAGGTCGTGCCCGGCGCAGAAGCCCTTGCCGGCGCCGGCGAGGACCACAACGCGTATGGTGTGGTTCCTTGAAATTTCATCAAAGGACGACTGAAGGGCTGACAGCATCTCGCTCGTCAGCAGGTTCATCTGCTGCGGGCGATTCATGGTCAGCTTGCAGATGCCATCGCGGTCTTCGCGCAGCAGCACGGGCTGCTCGGGGTGGGGGACGGCGCTCACAGGCGTTTCTCCTAGCTATCGATGGCGGCGGTGGACTTCGCCTTCTCGCGCAGGACGAACTTCTGGATCTTGCCGGTCGAGGTCTTGGGCAACTCGCCGAAGACTACCGCGCGCGGGGCCTTGAACCTGGCCATCTGGCCTCGGCAGAAGTCAATGATTTCTGATTCGGAAACAACCACGCCAGGCTTGAGCTCGACGAAAGCGCAAGGGGTTTCGCCCCACTTGGGGTCGGGACGCGCCACGACGGCGGCGGCCAGAACTGCAGGGTGGCGGTAGAGCACGTCCTCGACCTCGAGCGACGAAATGTTCTCGCCGCCCGAAATAATGATGTCCTTGGAGCGATCCTTGATCTTGACGTAGCCGTCGGGCTGCATGACCGCGAGATCGCCGGAATGGAACCAGCCGCCCTCAAACGCCTGGCGCGTGGCGTTCGGATTCTTGAGGTAGCCCTTCATGGTGATGTTGCCGCGAAACATGATCTCGCCCATCGTCTCGCCGTCGGCGGGCACCGGCTTCATGGTCTCGGCATCCATTACCGTAAGCCCCTCTTGCACCGTGTAGCGGATCCCCTGGCGGCCGTTCAGGCGCACCTGGTCCGCGAGCGGCAGGCTTTCCCACTCCGGGTGCTTGGCGCAGACGCTCGCCGGGCCGTAGGTCTCGGTAAGGCCGTAGACGTGCGTGATGTTGAAGCCCATCTTCTGCATGCCTTCGATCATCGCCGCCGGCGGCGCGGCCGCCGCGACCAGCCCGCTCACCTGATGCTCGATGCCGCGCTTGATCTCCTCGGGCGCGTTGATCAGCATCTGGTGCACGATCGGCGCGCCGCAGTAGTGAGTGACCCTGTGCTGCTTGATCAAGCGAAAGATGGGTTCAGCTTCAACCTTCCGCAAGCACACGCTGGTGCCTGCGTTTGCCGCCATGGTCCACGGAAAGCACCAGCCGTTGCAGTGGAACATCGGCAGCGTCCACAGGTAGACCGAGTGGTGCGGCATGCCCCAGACGAGGATGTTGCCCACCGCGTTCAGGTACGCGCCGCGATGGTGATACACGACGCCTTTCGGGTTGCCTGTCGTGCCGGAGGTGTAGTTGAGCGAGATGGCCTCCCACTCGTCCGGCGGCCAGCGCCAGGCAAACTCCGGATCGCCCTCCTGCAGCAATTGCTCGTACGTTTCCTCGCCCAGCCGCTTGCCGCCGCTGAACTCGGGGTCTTCGACATCGATGACTTGGAGCTTCTTTCCCTTGATCGCCTTTTCGATCACCTCGGCGAACTCCGCATCTACCAGCAGAAGCTTGGCTTCGCCGTGCTCCAGCATGAAGGCGATCGCCTCCGCGTCGAGGCGCGTGTTAAGAGTGTTCAGAACCGCGCCGCACATCGGCACGCCGAAGTGCGCCTCGTACATCGCGGGAGTATTCGGCAACATGACCGCCACTGTGTTCCCGACCCCGATGCCGCGCTTCGCGAGCGCGGAGGCAAGGCGGCGGCAACGCGCATAGGTGTCCTTCCAGGTGAAGCGCTGCACGCCGTGCACCACAGAAGTCCGACCGGGATAAACATACGCGGCGCGCTCGATGAACGTCAGCGGGGTGAGCGGCGCGTAGTTTGCAGGGTTCTTGTCGAGGTCCCGGTCGTAGATGGTTGCGGGCATGGCCAAGTATAGCTTTCTGCCGCGGGGCATAGGCCGGGTGACGCACGCCCCGGGTGGATGCGTCATGCGCCCTCGCGTCGAATCCACACGATGCCGGTCGAGATCGTCGCATGGCTGGCGCTGGCACTCGCCGCGCCGGCGCTCGCCCTCGCCTGCCTGGCGATCGTCAAGGCGAGAATGCTGGAGTTCTGGCCCGAAGTCCTCGCCGGCGATGTGATCCTGCCGCGCACCGCTGGGGACCGCGTGCGGCTGCTGCTTCCGCTGCAATTCACCAACGCCGGCAATGCCGACGGCGTGGTGGAGTGGATCGCGATCCGCCTTACGGTGGACGAACGGCCGGAGCAGTCGCTACTGCTATCCCCGGTTGCCGAGGTGGACATGGAGCACTTCATCCAGGCGAAGCGCAAGCTCGAGCGTGAAAATACGATAGAGCCCTTCACCGGGTTCGCGCTCCAGGCCAGGCGCTCGGCGGCCAAGTTTGTGCTGTTCGACCACGCCGAGCGGCACCGCGCCCGGCCGATCGAGCTGCGCCCGGGACGCTACGCGTTCGAGCTCTACATGAAGGCCACGCATTCGCGCCAGCCGCAGCTCGCGCGCAGCTTCGAGCACGTTGTGGCGCCCGAGCACATCGAGGACTTCCGAAACGGAAATACGATCTACCTGATCAACTACGACATCACGCTTCCCGGAGTGAGGCGGGCGCTGGCGGCCGCCGAATGGCTGCCGCGCGGCTCGGCGTAGCGCTTCAAGCCCGATAGATTAGACGGCCAAGCGCCTCCAGACGCTCGGAC
>DATFEI010000141.1:0-12188 GCA_035251315.1 Burkholderiales bacterium
CGGCGTCGCGAGGGTCGGTAGTCGCATTGAGCTTGACCGTGCGGTCGCCGGAAGCGCCTTCGACGCGCAGTCCGTTCTTGCGCATCGCATCGACGTGCTCGCGCCAGCGGTCGATCGCCCACACTTCGTGGCCGGCGGAGGCGAAGAGCGCGGCGTAGACCGAGCCCATCGCCCCCGTGCCGACAATCGCTATCTTCATAGAACAAGAATCGGGCTCTGACCCCGATTTTTCGTTAGGCGACTTCGAAGAGCCCGGCGGCGCCCATGCCGCCGCCGATGCACATCGTCACGACGACGAATTTGGCGCCGCGGCGCTTGCCTTCGATGAGGGCGTGGCCGGTGAGGCGGGCGCCGGACATGCCGTAGGGGTGACCCACGGCGATCGCGCCGCCGTTGACGTTCAGCTTGTCGTTCGGGATGCCGATGCGGTCGCGGCAGTAGATCACTTGCACCGCGAAAGCCTCGTTCAGCTCCCATAGGTCGATGTCCTTTGCTTTCTTGCCGGTCTTCTCGAGCAGCTTCGGCACGGCGAACACCGGGCCGATGCCCATCTCCTTCGGGTCGCAGCCCGCCACCGCGAAGCCGCGGAAAACGCCCAGGGGTTTCAGCCCACGACGAGAAGCCTGTTTCTCTGACATCACGACACATGCAGATGCGCCATCGGAGAACTGGCTCGCGTTGCCCGCGGCGATGCAGCCGCCCTCGATCGCGGGCTTGATCTGCGATACGCCTTCGTAGGTGGTGTCGGGGCGGATGCCCTCGTCCTCCGACGCGGTGACTTCCTTGATCGTTTCCTGCGCGGTGTTCTTGTCGACCACCTTCATCTTCGTGGTGATCGGCACGATCTCGTCCTTGAACTTGCCCTCGGCGCGGGCTTTCGCGGCGCGTTGCTGGCTCTGCACGCCGAACTCATCCTGCTTCTCGCGCGGAATCTCGTAGCGGCGCGCGACATACTCTGCGGTCTGCAGCATCGGCCAGTAGGTCTCCGGCTTGTGGCGGTGCAGCCACTCGTCCTGGAAGTGGTGCTTGTTCATCTCGTTCTGCACGAGCGAGATGGACTCCACGCCGCCGGCGACGAAGATCTCGGCTTCTCCCGCGAGGATCCTTTGTGCTGCGAGCGCGATCGTCTGCAGGCCCGAGGAGCAGAAGCGGTTTACCGTCATCCCCGGCACGCTGATCGGCAGGCCTGCGCGGATCGCGATCTGGCGCGCGATGTTCCAGCCGGTCGCGCCCTCCGGGTTGGCGCAGCCGATGATCACGTCCTCGATCTCGCCGGGTTCGAGCTTCGCGCGCTCAAGCGCGGCGTGCACGACGTGGCCGCCCATCTTGGCGCCATGAGTGAGGTTGAGCGCGCCGCGCCAGCTCTTGCAGAGCGGCGTCCTTGCCGTCGAAACGATAACTGCGTCAGCCATTGAACCTCCTGCCTTCGTTGGCGAGCTTGACGAGCAGCGGCGCCGGTTGCCACTGCGACCCTTGATAGCCGTTCTGGAAACCCTGAATCGACGTCAGCACCTTGCCGAGTCCCACCTGGTCGGCGTAGAACATCGGCCCGCCGCGGTAGGGCGGGAAGCCGTAGCCGGTGAGGTACACCATGTCGATGTCGGAGGCGCGCAAGGCGATGCCCTCTTCGAGAATGCGCGCGCCTTCGTTGGCGAGGGCGAAGATGCAGCGCTCGACGATCTCCTCGTCGCGAATCTTTCGGGGTCTGACCCCGATCTCTTTTCGGTACTCATCCAGGAGTTTTTCGACTTCGGCATCGACTATGGGCTTGCGACTGCCCTTCTCGTAGCGATACCAGCCGCGGCCGGTCTTCTGCCCGAACCAGCCCTTCTCGCAGATGCGGTCGGCGAACTTCGAATACACCATCTCCGGGCGCTCGGCCGCGCGGCGCTTGCGGATCTCCCAGCCGATGTCGTTGCCCGCCATGTCGTACATCGTGAACGGGCCCATCGCCATGCCCCAGCGCTCGAGCGCCCCGTCGACTTGCGCCGGGGTCGCGCCTTCCTCGAGCAGGAACAGGCTCTGCTGCACATACTTCTCGAGCATGCGGTTGCCGATGAAGCCGTCGCACACGCCGGATACCACGGGAAGCTTCCTGAGCTGCTTTCCGAGCTTCATGGTGGTGGCGAGCACGTCCTTCGCGGTCTTCTTGCCGCGCACCACCTCGAGCAGCCGCATGACGTTCGCAGGCGAGAAGAAGTGCGTGCCGATCACGTCCTGCGGGCGTGTGGTCGCAGCGGCGATCTGGTCGACATCCAGTGTCGACGTGTTGGTAGCGAGGATCGCGCCTTTCTGCACGATGGCGTCGAGCTTCTTCAAAAGATCCCGCTTCACGTCCATGCGCTCGAACACCGCCTCGATCACGATGTCGGCATCGGCGGCCTGGGCGAGGTTGACCGTGCCGTGGATCAGGCCCATGCGCTTGTCCATCTCGGGCTGCGCCATGCGGCCTTTCGCCACCGTCGCGGCGTAGTTGGCTTTCATTTTCTCCAGGCCCTTGTCGAGCGCCTGCTGCGTCGTCTCGATCACGGTGACCGGAATGCCCGCGTTGGCGAAGCACATCGCGATGCCGCCGCCCATGGTGCCCGCGCCGATCACCGCCGCCTTCTTGATCGGCCGCACCTGCGTGTCTTCCGGGACGTCCGGGATCTTGCTTGTCTGGCGCTCGGCGAAGAACATGTGGCGCAGCGCCTGCGACTCCGGGGTGCTGACGAGGCGATTGAAACCTTCGCGCTCGACCTTTCGGCCTTCGTCGAACGGCAGCGTGGCCGCGGCCTCGGCGCACGCCACGATCTCGAGCGGCGCCGGGTAGCCGCGCGAGTCCTTCGCCACCTGCTCGCGCACCTTGGCGAAGAACCCTTTCGCTTCGCCGTCCAGCCGAGATTTCATGTCTCGGATTCGACGGATGCCTTTGTTGCTCGAAACAATTCTTTTTGTAAATTCCAAAGAACCCTGGAGCAGGTCGCCCGTGACGATTTCGTCGACGAGGCCGAGCTCCTTCGCATTCTCCGCCGGTATGGTGGCGCCGCTCGTCATCATGCGCACCGCTTCCGCCATCGGGATGATGCGCGGCAGACGCTGGGTACCGCCCGAGCCGGGCAGGATGCCGAGCTTCACTTCGGGCAGGCCCAATTGCGCACGGGGGAGCGCGACGCGGTAGTGGCAGCCGAGCGCGAGCTCGAGGCCGCCGCCAAGCGCGAAGCCGCCGACCGCCGCGACGAGCGGCTTCGTCATCGCGTCCTGCTGATCGTTCACCTCGAAAAGGTCGGGCTTCTCGCGCGGCTTCCCGAACTCGCGGATGTCGGCGCCGCCGGAGAACGCTTTCGCCGAGCCGATGATCACCGCGCCTTTGACCGCCGGGTCGGCCTCGGCCTTCTTGAGGTGCGCCATCAGAGCCGCGCGCAGCGCGTTGCCCAGCCCATTCACCGGCGGGTTGTTCATCGTGATGACGGCGATGCCGTCGGTAACGGAGTAGGCTGCAACGTCGCTCATTTGGGAAAGACCGGAAAGGGGGCTAGCCGATTCTACTGGCAAAGGCAGCGCGCGTTCATCGTCGGTTCGTCGGATGAAGCGCTGAGCGGGCCTACTGGGTGGTTGTCTGATGAGTTGACTTATGGTTGTCTAATCGGTTAGCTTCGGGCCATGGCCTACCGGCCGAGGTTCACGATCGGCCACGAGCTCGTCCGGCGTCTCGAGGAGATCGCGGCGCTGCGCGAGAAGATCCTCGCGGCGACGGTGCAGGTCGCGTGGATTCCAGCCCTTCAGAGCGACGCGCGCGTTCGCAACACGCACAGCTCCACCGCGATCGAAGGCAATCCGCTGACGGTAGAGCAGGTGCGGATGCTCGAGGAAGGGAGCGAGCTGCCCGCCGCGGCCGAGCGGGCGAAGCGCGAGGTGCTCAACTACTTCGCCGCCCTGAGGTTCATCGAGAAGAGCGCGAAGCGCTCGCCGCTCGAGCATGGTGACATTCTCAGGCTGCACAGAATCATCGCGGGCGGCGGCGTAATGGACCAGGGCACCGCCGGCCAGTACCGCGAGATGCCGGTACGCGTGGCGCGGTACACGGCGCCGGCGCCGGGAGAGGTATGGAGGTTGATGTCCGAGCTGCTCCAGTGGTGGAACGAGGAGGCGCCGAGAGTCTCCCCCGTGCTTTCGTCGGGGATCCTGCACTACCGCTTCGAGGAGATTCATCCGTTTGCCGACGGCAACGGGCGCGCTGGGCGCGGGCTCGCGCTCTGGGAGCTCTACCGCCGGGGTTTCGACACGCATCACATCTTCTCGGTGGACGAGTTCTACTGGCAGGACCGTCCGCGCTATTACCGGGCGCTGGAAGGTGTGCAAAGGCAAGGCGGGGACCTGTCGAGCTGGCTGGAGTACGCAGCCGAAGGCTTGTACGCGACGATGGAGAGGGTGTGGACGCGCGTTCAGCGGTTCGAAGCGCAGTCGGGCCGAAAGAAAGTTGTGCTGCGCCCGAAGCAGGAGGTCCTCCTGCAGATGCTGCGCGACCGCAAAAGCATGACCCCGCAAGAAATCTGGGAAGCGCTTGGCGTCACCCGTCAGGGGGCGTTGAAGCTGCTGAACCCGCTGCTGACAGCCGGGATGGTGCGCCGAGTCGGAACCCGGAAGTCGGGTCGGTACATCCTCGCGACGCGTTGAGCTTCAGTCCGCCGCGCCTGTAGCGCTCGGGCGCAATCCCAGGCGCTCGAAAAGCGCGCGGTCCCTGAGCGTTTCCGGGTTCGGGGTAGTGAGGAGCTTGTCGCCGTAGAACACCGAGTTCGCGCCTGCGATGAAGCATAGCGCCTGCAGTGCCTCGGGCATGCTTTCGCGCCCGGCGGAGAGTCGCACCCAAGCCTTGGGCATGCAGATGCGCGTCACCGCAATCGTGCGGACAAATTCGAGCGGATCAATGGGATCGACGCCGTGAAGCGGCGTGCCTTTGACTTGAATCAATGAGTTGATGGGAACGCTTTCGGGTTGAGGGTCGAGGCTCGCGAGCTGCGTGATGAGCGCCGCGCGATCCGCGCGCGATTCGCCCATTCCCACGATGCCCCCGCAGCACACGCGGATGCCGGCGGTCCGTACGCGCTCGAGTGTCTCCAGGCGGTCGCGGTAGGTGCGCGTGCTGATGATCTCGCCGTAGAACTGCGGTGAGGTGTCCAGGTTATGGTTGTAGTAGTCGAGCCCCGCTTCGCGCAGCCGCTCGGCCTGCCCGGGTTTCAGCATGCCGAGCGTCACGCAGGTTTCCAGCCCCAGCGCCTTTACCTCTCTAATAAAGACAGCAACTTTCTCGAGATCCCTGTCCTTCGGACCACGCCATGCCGCGCCCATGCAGAAGCGCGTTGCACCATTCGCCTTTGCAGTCTTTGCGCAAGCGATGACATCCTCCAGGGGCAGCATTTCCTCATCCGGGACTCCGGTGTCATAGCGGCGCGACTGCGGACAGTAAGCGCAGTCCTCGGGGCAGCCGCCGGTCTTCACCGAAAGCAAGGTGGAGAGCTGGATTTCCGAAGGATCGAAGTGGGCGCGATGCACGCCGGCAGCCCGATAGACGAGCTCGGTGAACGGCAGCCCGAACAGGCCGAGCACGTCCTTGACGTCCATGGCGCTAGGATAAACTACTTCGCGAGGAGGAATCATGCACGGGCTGATGATGGATCAGCCGCTTCTCATCAGCGACCTGATCCGCCACGCCGACCGCTACCACGGGGACACCGAAATCGTCTCCAAGACGGTGGAGGGCGTCATCCACCGCTACACCTACCGCGAGGCGCATGCGCGCGCGCGACGACTGGCGAGGGCGCTGCAGCCGCTCGGCATCAAGCCGGCCGACCGGGTCGGAACCCTCGCCTGGAACGGCCACCGGCACTACGAGCTCTACTATGCGATCTCGGGCGTCGGCGCAATCATCAACACCATCAACCCGCGCCTTTTCGCCGAGCAGATCGTCTACATCTCCAACCACGCCGAGAACCAGGCGCTGTTCTTCGACGCGACGTTTGTTCCGCTGGTGGAGAAGCTCGCGCCCCAGTTGAAGACCGTGCGGCACTACGTCCTGCTGACTGACCGCGCGCACATGCCGAAGGGATCGAAGTTCCTTTGCTACGAAGAGCTGCTGGAAAAGGAAGGCGACGACTATCGGTGGCCGTCGTTCGACGAGCGCACCGCCGCGGCGCTTTGCTATACGTCTGGCACGACGGGGAACCCAAAGGGCGTCCTGTACCAGCATCGCAGCACCATCGTTCATGCCTACGCCGCGGCGTTGCCCGACGCGCTCAACCTCTCGGCGCTCGACTGCGTCATGCCGGTGGTGCCCATGTTCCACGCCAATGCCTGGAGCCTGCCCTACGCCTGCACGCTCGCCGGGACGAAGATGGTGTTTCCCGGACCGCACCTCGACGGCAAGAGCGTCTATGACCTGATGGAAGCCGAGCGCGTGACGATGTCGGCGGGCGTGCCGACGGTCTGGCTCATGCTGCTGCAGCACCTGGCGGCGAACAAGCTGCGCTTCAGCAGCCTCAAGCGTACGGTAATCGGCGGCTCGGCCTGCCCGCCGGCGATGATCCGGACCTTCCAGGACGACTACGGCGTGAGGGTGTTCCACGCCTGGGGGATGACCGAGATGAGCCCGCTCGGCACGGTGGGCACGCTGAAGGCGCGGCAGGCGGCGCTCGACTACGACGGTCAGCTTGCGGTGCAGGCGAAGCAGGGACGGGGCCTGTTCGGCGTCGAGATGAAGATCGTGAACGAGGAAGGCAATGAATTGCCCTGGGACGGCAAGAGCTTCGGCAACCTGCTGGTACGCGGGCCGTGGATCGCGAGCGGCTACTTCAAGGGCGAGGGCGGCGATCCGCTGAAGGACGGCTGGTTCCCCACCGGCGACGTCGCCACCATCGACGCCGACGGTTACATGCAGATCACCGACCGCTCGAAGGACGTGATCAAGTCGGGCGGTGAGTGGATCAGCTCGATCGACCTCGAGAACATCGCGATCGCGCACCCGGCGATCGCGGAAGCTGCGGTAATCGGCGTGCATCATCCGAAATGGGACGAACGCCCGATCGTCGTTGCAGTCAAGAAGCCCGGCCAGGAAGTGTCCAAGGCCGAGCTCCTCAGGTTCTACGAAGGCAAGATTGCCAAGTGGTGGATGCCCGACGACGTCGTCTTCGTGAACGAGCTGCCGCACACCGCGACCGGCAAGCTCTCCAAGCTCACGCTAAGGCAGCAGTTCAAGGATTACCGCCTTGATCAGAAGTGACCTGGGGAAAAAAGGCGGCGACCGAGTAGCGCGTATCTGGTTCGATCGCGCCGACAAGAAGAACGCGATCACGGTCGAGATGTACGCGATGCTGGGTGCAGCGCTCGCCGCGGCGGACGCCGATCCTCAGGCGCGCGCGGTGCTGCTGCACGGCAGCGCGGACTGCTTCACTGCCGGCAACGACGTCGCCGATTTCCTCAACGCTCCGCGCACGCCCGGCGCTTCGCCCGCGCGCGCCCTATTCGAGGCGCTGCCGCGCATGAAGAAGCCCGTGGTCGCGGCGGTCGGCGGACCAGCGGTCGGCATCGGCACCACGATGCTCCTGCACTGCGATTTCGTTTATGCCGCGCCGAATGCGCGTTTCCAGCTTCCTTTCGTTCCGCTCGGTATCGTGCCCGAATTCGGCTCGACCCTGCTGCTGCCGCTGATCGCGGGGTACCAGCGCGCTGCCAGGCTTTTGCTGCTCGGCCAGCCGTTCACCGCGCAGCAGGCGTATGAGGCGGGGATCGTCACGGAGGTGGTTGCGCAGGAAAAGCTGCTCGATCATTCTCTTGAAGTTGCACGCGCGCTCGCCTCCCTGCCGCCCGAATCCATTCGTCTTACCAAGCGCCTGATGAAGGCGCGCTACGCCGAAGCGCTCGCCGCTGCGATAGACGAGGAAACGCGGATCTTCACCGAGCGTCTCGGCTCGCCCGAAGCGAAAGAGGCGCTGAGCGCGTTCCTGGAGAAGCGCGCGCCCGATTTTTCCCGCTTCTAGAATGAGATTTCTGTTGCTGGCCGCGGCCTTGCTGGCTTTACCGGTCGACGCGGACATGTACCGCTGGATCGACCGCGAGACTGGCTCGGTCAAATTCTCCAATACGCCGCCGCCGTGGTTCGGCGACCCGGAAAAGGAGCGCCAGAGCCCTCGGGTGGAAGTGATCAAGTATCGCGGGCCCGCGGAGAAGCCTAAGCCCGGGCCGGCTCCCCAAGGCGCAGGACCCGAAGCGCGTACCCTCGCCACCCTCGAGGCCCGCTGGCTCGAGCTCGCCAGGTTCTTTGCCTCCCTGCCTCCGGGCGCCGACCAGGCGCGCGCCAACGCCAACATCCGGCAGCAGGCTCAGGCCTACCAGGCGCTCTCAGCTGAGCTCGACCGGCTCGACCCCGGCGGCACGGCGCGCCGCCGCTCGCAGGAGACCGCCGTAATCGAGAGCGTGCGCCGCGGTGTCGAGCCGACGTTCTTCCCGCGGCCGCCGACCGAGTGATCTCCATTCCCGAGCTCGAGCATCGCGTGGGCGAGGAGGTGGCCGTCTCGCCCTGGGTCGAGATTTCCCAGGAGCGCATCGACACCTTCGCAAGAGCGATCGACGACCCGCAATGGATCCACGTCGACCGCGAGCGCGCGAAGAGCTCACCCTTCGGCGGCACCATCGCGCACGGCTTTCTCACGCTGTCGCTGCTCTCCCACCTCTCCGAGCGCACCTTCTCCTTCGCCGAGCGCAAGATGGGGGTGAACTACGGCCTGAACCGCGTGCGCTTCACCGCCCCGGTGCCGAGCGGCTCGCGCGTGCGTGCGCGCTTCACGCTGAAAAACTTCGAGCGGCTCGCCGACGGCGGAATCCAGGTGACCTGGAACACCGTCATCGAGCGCGAGGGCTCCGACAAGCCGGTGCTCGTGGCTGAATGGCTTGGCCGTCACTACTACTAAGTCAAACCATGAACTCAATGCAGCGCTGGACAAAAAGACCTCCGAACTCCAACTGGGGCGACTTCGGGCCCGACGACCAGCGCGGGCGCATGAACCTGGTGACGAGAGAGAAGGTGCTGCAAGGCATAGCCGAGGTGAAGCAAGGCATCACTTTCTGCCTCTCGCTACCCCTCGACTATCCCGGCGGCAACGTGCTCAATCCGCGGCGCTCGGCGCCGCGGCTCGCCGCCACCTCGCGGGAGGGCAGGCAGTTCTTCTGCCGCCCGCTCGATGAGTACAACGGGAGCCTGACCGACGTCATCTGCGACGACCAGGTGCTGATGGCGCTGCAGTACTCGACGCAGATCGACTCGTTCGCGCACGTCGGCAGCCGCTTCGACGCCGACGGCGACGGCAACGCCGAGCTCGTGTTCTACAACGGCTTTCGCGCCGGCGAGCACGTCGTCCCCGCTCCCGACAAAAAGTCCCAGTCGTGGGACCGCTTCGAGGGCACGGAGGCAAGGGCGCTCGGCATCCAGAACATGGCCGAACACGGCGCCCAGGGACGCGGCGTGCTGATCGACCTCCATCACCATTTTCAACGGCAAAGGAAGGCGATCGGATACGAGGACCTGATGCGCGTCCTCGAGAAAGACAAGGTGGCGGTCGAGAAGGGCGACATGGTGTGCCTCTACACCGGCTTCGCCGACGTCCTGCTAGAGATGAAGAAGAAGCCCGACCCGAAGCTCGTGAACGAAACCTGTACCGGCCTCGACGGCCGCGATGCGAAGATGCTGCAGTGGATCTCGGACGCGGGTCTCGCGTGCCTGCTCGCCGACAACTACGCGGTCGAGCTTATCGCGACGGGGCTCACCGATCCGCTGCCGCGCAAGCAGCCGTGGCTTCCGCTGCACGAGCATTGCCTCTTCAAGAACGGCATCCATCTTGGCGAGATGTATTACCTCACCGAGCTCGCCCGCTGGCTGCGTGCCCACGGCCGCAGCCGCTTCCTGCTCACCACGCCGCCGCTGCGCCTGCCTGGCGCGGTCGGCTCGCCCGCGACGCCGATCGCCACGGTATGAACAAGGTGGCGGTCGTCACCGGGGGCTCCTCGGGCATCGGCGAAGCCACCGTCAAGGAGCTGAGCAAGCGCGGGTGGCACGTCGCAGTAATGGCAAGAAAAAGAATTGAAAAGCCCGACGTCCTCTTCGTAGAGGGTGATGTAGCGCAAGACGCAGATTGCCGGCGCGTTGTCAAAGCCGTACTGGAGAAGTTAGGCCGGATCGACGCGCTGGTGAACTGCGCCGGGACCACGAAATTCGTCGCCCACGCCGACCTGGAGGGCCTGTCGGCCGAAGACTTTCTTGGAATCCTGCGCGTGAACGTCATCGGCCCGTTCCAGATGATCCGCGCCTGCGCTGGGGCGCTCAAGGCGAGCCGCGGTTGCGTGGTGAACATCTCCTCGGTCGCGTCCATCCTCGGCACCGGCTCCTCGATCGCCTATGCCGCATCCAAAGCCGCGCTCGACACGATGAGCATCTCGCTCGCGCGTGCGCTCAGTCCCGAGGTCCGCGTGAACACTGTCGCTCCGGGATACGTGCGCACGGCCTGGCAGGTGGCCGCGCACGGCGCCGAAGGCGCGCTCGAGCAGGAGCGCCGCTTCGCCGAGCGTGCGCCACTCAAGGCCGCCGCCGAGCCGCAGGACATCGCCGAGGCGATCGCGTGGCTGGTCGAAGGCGCGCGCCGCGTCACCGGAGAGGTGATCTACGTCGACGGTGGCATGCACATCGCTTCGCCGCGTTGAACTACGACTACATCATCGTCGGCGCGGGTTCGGCGGGATGTGTCCTCGCCGGTCGGCTGACTGAAGATCCCTCGAAGAGGGTATTGCTTCTCGAAGCCGGCCCGCGTGACACCAACCTCTGGATTCACGTGCCTCTCGGCTACGGCAAGCTTTTCGCGCGTACCGACGTCAACTGGGCCTACGAATCGGAGCCCGAGCCGGCGCTGAACGGGCGGCGCATCTTTACGCCGCGCGGGAAAGTGCTCGGCGGCTCCTCGTCGATCAACGGCCTCGTCTACATTCGCGGCCAGCCCGAGGACTTCGACGGCTGGGGCATTCCCGGCTGGGACTTCAAAGCGCTCGCGCCGTACTTTCGCAAGGCTGAAAGCGAGCTCAAGGTCTCCGACCTCGAGCGCCACGAGCTCTGCGACGCCTTCATCCATGCCGCCGTGGCGCTCGGCATCCCGCGCAACGACGACTTCAACGGCGAGCGACAGGAGGGCACGGGCTACTACCGTGCGACCACCTATCGGGGGCGCCGACAAAGCAGCGCCACCGCCTACCTCCGTCCCGCCGAGAAGCGCCCGAACCTGCGTGTTGAAGTGAATGCTTTGGTTAAACAAATTCTATTTGAAGGAAAGCGCGCCGTCGGGGTCTCATACCGCCAGGGCGGCAGAGAACACACGGCTCATGCAACAGAAACCATTCTCGCCGGCGGCGCGTTCAACTCGCCGCAGCTCCTCGAGCTTTCCGGCGTGGGGCGGCGTGCGCTGCTTGAAAAGCACGGCATCCCGGTGGTGCACGACGCACCGCAGGTAGGGGAAGCGCTCCAGGACCACTTCTACGTGCGCACCTTCTGGCGCTGCAGCAAGGACATCACGCTCAACGACGACATGGCGAGCCTCTGGCGCCAAGCCGGAATCGGTATTCAGTATCTCCTAAAAAAAACCGGGCCGCTGACGGTTGCCGCCGGGCACGCGGCGGCGTTCATACGCACGCGGCCGCAGTCCAAGCGCCCCGACGCGCAGATCTACCTCATCAACTTCTCGAGCTTGAGGCGCGGCGGCCTGCTCCATCCGCACTCCGGCTTCACTTCAGCGGTGTCGCAGCTCCAGGTCGAGTCGCGCGGCTCGGTACACATCCGCTCCGCCGATCCTGTGGCGCCGCCGTCTATCCGCTACAACTACCTCGCCACCGAGAACGACCGACGAGTGATGGTCGAGGGGCTGAAGTTCATTCGCAGGCTCTGCGCAACGCCGCCGATGAAGGACTACATTGCCGGTGAGTTTTCGCCAGGAGATCGCGTGCAGACCGATGACGAGTGGCTGGAATACTGCCGCGAGATGGGCGAGACGGTATTCCATCCCGCGTCCACTTGCAGCATAGGGAAGGTGGTCGACGAAAAACTCAAGGTAATGGGCGTCGAGAACCTGCGTGTCATCGATGCCTCGGTAATGCCCGCAGTTCCCTCGGGAAACATCAAT
>DATFEI010000279.1:0-4708 GCA_035251315.1 Burkholderiales bacterium
CCCAAGGTCCTCGCCGCCGCGCGTGCGCACGGCCACCGTCCCAGCCTGCATCTCCTTGTCGCCGACCACCACATGGTAGGGCAGCTTCTGCAGGCTATGCTCGCGGATCTTATAAGAAATTTTCTCGTTCCGCAAATCCAAGATTACCCTAAGGCCTTGATTGACAAGCCGATTCGCGACCGACTGCGCGTATTCGTTCTGTCGCTCGGTGATCGTCATCACCACCGCCTGGTGCGGCGCGAGCCACAGCGGAAAAGCGCCGGCGTAATGCTCGATCAGGATGCCGATGAAGCGCTCGAAGGAGCCCACGATCGCGCGGTGCAACATCACTGGCGTGCGCCGCGTGTTGTCTTCTGTGACGTATTCGGCGCCCAGCCTGCCCGGCATGCTGAAGTCCACCTGCATCGTGCCGCACTGCCAGAGGCGGCCAATGCCGTCCTTTAGCGAGTACTCGATCTTCGGGCCGTAGAACGCGCCTTCGCCGGGAGAGACGGAAAACCTGACGCCGGACTTTTCCAAAGCCGTTCTTAAAGCAAGCTCAGCCTTGTCCCACGCTTCATCGGATCCGATGCGCTTGGCGGGCCGGGTCGCCACCTTGTAGATGATGTCGGTGAACCCGAAGTCGCGATACACCTTCTGGAGCAGCGCCGTATACGCGACGCATTCGCCCAGGATCTGCTCCTCTGTGCAAAAGATGTGACCGTCGTCCTGCACGAAGCCGCGCACGCGCATCAGTCCGTGCAGCGCGCCGGAGGGCTCGTTGCGGTGGCAGGAACCGAACTCGCCGTAGCGTAGCGGCAAATCGCGATAGCTCCTCACGCCCTTGTTGTAGATGAGGATGTGGCCGGGGCAGTTCATCGGCTTCACCGCGTAGTCGCGGTTCTCCGACGAGGTGGTAAACATGTTCTCGCGAAAATTCTCCCAGTGCCCGGTGCGCTCCCACAGGCTCCGGTCCAGGATCTGCGGGGCGCGCACCTCGAGGTAGCCGTTGTCGCGGTAGACGCGGCGCATGTATTGCTCGACCTGCTGCCAGATCGTCCAGCCCTTCGGATGCCAGAAAACCAGCCCCGGCGCCTCTTCCTGCATGTGGAACAGATCGAGCTGCGTGCCGAGCCGCCGGTGGTCGCGCTTCTCCGCTTCCTCGAGCATCCTGAGATACGCGTCCTGGTCTTCCTTCCTCGCCCAGGCGGTGCCGTAGATGCGCTGGAGCATCTCGTTGCGGGAGTCGCCGCGCCAGTACGCCCCCGCGACGCGCATCAGCTTGAAGGTCTTCAGCTTGCCAGTGGACGGCACGTGCGGCCCGCGGCAGAGGTCGATCCAGTCGCCTTGGCCGTAGAGCGAGATCGTCTCCTTCTCCGGAATCGAGGCGATGATCTCGGCCTTGTATTTCTCTCCAATGGAAGAAAAGTACTTGACCGCCTCGTCGCGCGACATCTCGCGACGCTCGAGCGGAAGATCCTTGCGCGCGATCTCCTGCATTTTCTTCTCGATCAGGGACAAGTCTTCCGGAGTGAAAGGCCGCTTGTAGGCGAAGTCGTAGTAGAAGCCGTTCTCGATCACCGGACCGATAGTCACCTGCGCTTCCGGGAAAAGCTCTTTCACCGCCTGCGCAAGGAGGTGGGCAGTGGAGTGACGCAGGATCTCAAGACCTTCGGCATCGCGTTCGGTGACGATCTGCACGTCTGCATCGGACTCGATACGATAGCTGGTGTCGACCAGCTTGCCGTTCACTTTCCCGGCAAGCGCGGCGCGCGCGAGTCCCGGACCGATCGAAGCGGCGATGTCGGCTACGGTGACGGGTGCGGGCAACGACTTCAACGAGCCGTCAGGCAGACGGAAATTGGGCATCGCGGACGAGCGTGCATACTATCACGGTGAGATTGCCGCTGACTCTTGCGATCAATGCGTACGATCACGTGCGCGATCTGCGTCCGCAGGCAATCGATCTCACCGTTCTCGAGCTGCCGATCGAAGAGATCTTCTACCGCTTCACGCGCTTCCGTGAATGGGAAGCATCCGAGATGTCGTTTGGCAAGGTCGTCGCGCTGCTGTCGCAGCCGGCGCCGGACGTCGTGGCGATTCCGGTGTTTCCTTCGCGCGTCTTCCGCCACTCGGCGATCTACACGAGCAAGCTCGGAACGCCGAAGGAGCTCGAAGGAAAGCGCGTCGGAATTCCGGAATGGGCGCAGACCGCGGGCATCTATGTGCGCGGCCTGCTGCAGCACGAGTACGGCGTCGATCTCGCCCGCATCGACTGGGTGCAGGCCGGCGTGCGCGAGCCCGGACGAGTGGAAAAGGTGGCGCTCAGGCTGCCGCCCGGCGTGCGCATCGCGCCGGCTGCGGACAAAACGCTCGCCGGAATGCTCGCGAGCGGCGAGCTCGACGCCGTGATCTCGGCGCGCGACCCCGGAGGCTCGCGGTTGTTTGCCGACTACGCGGCGCTTGAGCTGGAATACTTCAAGAAAACCCGCATTTTCCCCATCATGCACGTCATCGTGCTGCGGCGTGAGGTCTATGAGCGCGATCGCTGGATCGCGATGAACCTCTTCAGCGCATTCGAGCAAGCGAAGCGCGCAGCCCAGGCGCGCATCACCGAGATCGGCCTTTCGCACGTCCCCATGCCATGGCTCGCGGAGCATGCGCGGCGCTGGCGCGAGATCGCCGGCGAGGATCTGTGGCCCTATGGCATCGGGGCGAACCGGCCGACGCTCGAGGCGTTCCTTCAATACGCCCACGAGCAGGGCGTCGCGCTGCGCCGGCTGCGAGTGGAAGAGCTCTTCGCGCCCGAGACGCTGGAGCGCGCGAAAATCTAGTCGAGCTTGAGCCCGAGGTCCTTGACGATCTTGGCGTATTTTTCAAAGTCGCGCCGGATGAGCGCGGAGAACTCCTGCGGCGTGGTGACAAAAGGATCGAGGCCGCCTGCGGCATTCATTTTCTGCTTGACGTCTTCGGATTCGAGCACGCGCCTGACCTCGGTGCGAATCCTCGACAAAGCATTCTCCGGGATGCCGGCCGGGCCGAACAGTCCGAGCCAGATCGAGTTCTCGAACCCGGGATAGAACTCGCCGATCGTCGGCAAGTCCGGGTACTGCGGCGAGCGCTGGGCGCCGGACACAGCGAGCGGCCGTAGCCGACCGGCCTTGATCTGCGGCGCGTTCGAGCTGCCCGACCACATCGCGACGGTATCGCCCGCGACCGTGGCGGTCGCCGCAGGCGCGCCGCCCTTGAAGGGGACGTGAAGCAGGTTGATGCCGGCGCGCTGCTTCAGCATCTCCATCGTGAGATGGTGCTGGCTGCCGTTGCCGCCGGAAGCGTAGGCGAGCGGTGGATTGCTCTTGCGTGCCAACTCGATGAACTCCGGGAAGGTCCTGACCGGAAGCGAGGGATGCACCGTCAGCACGAACTGGTTGGCCGCGACCGTCGCGACCGGCGTGAGCTCGCGCAGCGTGTCGAGCGGCATCTTGTAAAGATGCGGGTTGATCGTGATCTGACTGTCCGCGAGGAGCCCGAGGGTGTGGCCGTCGGGCTGCGCCTTTGCCACCAGGTCGGAGGCGATGTTGCCGTTCGCACCGGTCCGGTTCTCGACCACCACCGGTTGGCCGAGGCTTTCGGAGAGCTTCTGGCCGATCAGCCGCGCCGCGATGTCGGGCGCGCCGCCCGGCGGGATGGGCACGATGAGGGTGATCTGCCGCGATGGAAACTGCGCAGGTGCCGCAGCCGGCAACGCGAGAAGGATGAAGAGAAGCGCGCGCAGGGTCATGTCTCTCTGCTCCCTATCATCCCGGTTGTCCTGGTAGGCGCGATTGGACTCGAACCAACGACCCCTACCATGTCAAGGTAGTGCTCTAACCAGCTGAGCTACGCGCCTAGCGGTCATAATTTTAGCGCTCATTTACCTTAGACTCGCTCGGCGTGGATCTCATCGTGTGGCGACACGCCGAGGCCGAGGACGGCGTGCCGGATCTCGAGCGGCGGCTTACCGCAAAGGGGCGAAAGCAGGCCGAGCGCGTCGCGCAGTGGCTGCTGCAGCGGCTGCCGGCGCGCTTCGCCGTAATTGCGAGCCCGGCGGCGCGCGCCCAGCAGACCGCCGAGGCGCTCGGCGTTCCGGTCAAGACCGACCGGTCGCTCGCGCCAGGCGCAACACCGGCGGCGATCGTCAAGGCCTGCGGCTGGCCAGGCTACAAGGGTGCGGCGGTGGTCGTCGGTCACCAGCCCGACCTCGGCCGCGCGCTTGCCGAGCTGGTGGGCGCGCACGCGGGCCTCAGCATCAAGAAGGGCGCCCTGTGGTGGATCAGCAACCGTGTGCGCGACGAGAAGGACCAGGTGGTAGTCCGCGCCGTCGTGTCACCGGACCTGCTTTAGTACAGAAACCTTCTTGTCGCTCAAGCCGCTGACCTCCAGCTTCATATCGACAGACTTCCAATGGCCGGCTTCGGCGTCGAGCGCGTCGGCGGAAAGCGGGTTCTCGTCGAGCCAGGACTGGGGCAGATCGATGGCGAACCCGCCGGGATCGGCGGCGACGCGCAGGAAGGGCAGCTTGGCGTCGGTGCGGCTGCGAAGGATCAGTGATGCGAGCCGCAGCGCGAACACTAGCCTCCAGTCGCTCGACTCGAAACCCGCATCCTGAACCTTGCGTAGCTTCCCGCGGTGCGCGAGCACGATGCGCGCGAGGCGTGCCTGCTCCATGCGCGAGAATCCCGGCATGTCG
>DATFEI010000176.1:0-2475 GCA_035251315.1 Burkholderiales bacterium
GGCGCTGCTCGACGCCGCGCAGGATCTCGGCGCCAATGCGTGGCAACGCTTCTGGCGCGTCACTTTTCCTCTCTCGCTGCCCGGCGTCTATGCCGGCGCGGCGCTCGTCTTCATTCCCGCGTTCGGCATCTTCGCCATTCCGGACCTCCTCGGCGGCACCGGCGGGATCATGATCGGCAACGTAATCAAGCAGCAGTTCCTCGATACGCGCGACTGGCCCTTCGGCTCGGCGCTCTCGCTCGTGCTGATGGCCGGTGCGCTCGCGCTATCGGCAGTCGCGGCAATGTCGGGACGCAGGGCGCGCGGATGACACGGAGCTCGGCCTGGCTGTGGTGCGCGGCTTTAGCGGCGTACGTGTTCCTGTACGCGCCGCTTGCCATCGTGGTGCTTTATTCCTTCAATGACTCGCGCCTCAACGCGCAGTGGGTCGGTTTCACGCTTGCCTGGTACGAAAAGCTGCTCCACAACGGGCCGATGTTGATCGCCGCGCGCAATTCACTGCTCATCGCCCTCGCCGCTGCAGCGGCGTCCGCCGTGCTCGGCACGCTGGCCGGATTCGCGCTGCACCGCCATCGTCCTCGCCTGCTTGCCACGCTCGTGCTCGCCACCATCGCGATCCCTGAGATACTCATGGGAGTGAGCCTGCTCATCTTTTTCGTGCTGCTCAACGTCACGCTCGGCATGGTGTCGATCATTCTTGCCCACATCACCTTCTGCATCGGCTTCGTTGCGCTGGTAGTGCGCGCACGGCTAGCGGGAATGGATGAGAGCCTGACCGAGGCGGCGCGCGATCTCGGGGCGACGCCGGCCCAGGCTTTCCGCTGGGTCACGCTGCCGCTCATCATGCCGGCCGTAGTCGCCGGCGCGTTGATGGCATTCACGCTCTCCTTGGACGACTTTGTGATCACCTTCTTCACCGCCGGAGCAGGCTCGAGCACCCTGCCCCTGCAGATCTACACGATGGTCAAGATCGCGGTCACCCCGGAGGTGAACGCGGTGTCCACGCTCCTCATGCTCCTGACGCTGACCCTTATACTGGTCGCAACGCGTCTTTCGCCATCAGTCCTGCAAACGGAGAACCGCCGATGAATCGCGTGCTGATCGCTCTGCTTTTCGCTTTCGCCGCCCGGGGCGCCTGGGCGCAAGCGAACGAGCTGCATCTTTTCAACTGGAACGACTACATTGCGCCGGAAACGCTCGAGCGCTTCCAGCAGGCTTGCAAGTGCAAGGTGGTGCAGACCTACTACTCGGATAACGAAGAGCTCGTGGCCAAGCTCGCGGCGGGCGCGAAGGGCTACGACGTGCTCGTGCCGACCTCGAACTATGTCCTCGGCATGGCGAAAGCCGTCTGGATCCAGCCGCTTGACCACGCCAAGCTGCCCAACCTGAAGAACGTGATGCCTCAGTACCGCGGCGGCGCCTACGACCCTGGCAACAAGTATTCCGCGCCCTACGCGATGTCGATCACGCTGATCGGCTACAACGAGGCGAAAATCAAGGAGCTCGGCGTGCCGGTGGACTCCTGGGCGGCGATCTTCGACCCGAACATCGTGTCCAAGTTGAACAAGCGCGTCACCGTGCTCGACAGCCAGGCCGAGGTGCTGGCCGCAGCGCTCAAGTACCTCGGCTACTCGGTAAACGACCGCGATCCCAAGCACTGGGAAGAAGCGAAGCAGGTCATCCTGAAGGCCAAGCCGTACTGGGCGGCGTTCAACGCATCGAGCTACATCAAGGAGCTCGCCTCCGGCAACATCTGGATGGTGCACGGCTATTCGAACGACATCTTCCAGGCCGACAAGGGTGCGCAGGAAGCGAAGCAGAACTTCCGCGTCCGCCACAGCCTGCCCAAGGAAGGCGCGGTGCTCGCCTTGGACGTCATGGTGGTCGCGAAGGCCGCGCCCCGGCCGGACCTGGCGCACCAGTTCATCAACTTCATGCTCGAGGGACGAAACTCCGCCGACCTGACCAACATGATCGGCTCGGGAAATCCGAACCAGGATGCGCTGCAATACATCAAGCCCGAGATCAAGGCGAACAAGGCAGTATTCGCCGACCAGCGCTCGGTCAGGACGCTGGAGCAGCTGAGCGACATGACCCCGAGGCAGCGCCAGCTCCTGAACCGCATTTGGACAGAAATCAAGTCTCGGTGATCACCGGCGCCCAAGCAGTCGTCGAATGCCTCCGGCGCGAAGGTGTCGCGCACGTCTTCGGCATCCCCGGCACGATGAATCTCCCGATCCTTGACGTGCTGCGGGACACGCCGGACATCCGGTTCATCCTCACCCGGCACGAGCAGGGAGCGGCGTTCATGGCCTACGGATATGCGCGCGCGCTCAACCGGCCGGCGGTGGTGACTGCCACCGAGGGTCCCGGGGTAACGAACCTCGCTACCGGGATCGGCGCTGCGTACAAGGGTTATGTGCCGATCATCAGCGTCAGCGGCGCCCAGGAGATCTGGCTGCGCGAGAAGGATGC
>DATFEI010000049.1:0-11817 GCA_035251315.1 Burkholderiales bacterium
ATGTACGCCTACCACGACCGCTACCGCGCCCTGCCCGGGGACGACAAGGGTTCCGGCCGCTGGGGACTCACGCCACCCTCAAGTGCCGGCAATGGTGTCATCGAAGGCACCTACGCCTCGAATGCGTCGACGGACGAGTCAAGGCTCTTCTGGGAGCACCTGCGCCGGGCGGGGTTCGTCGCGGGCGATGGAAGTGAAAACCCATTTAATGCGGTCTTTGGAAAAATCGGCGTTCAGACCGGAGATGGCTCGGGCGCATCGCCCGCGGGTGTGCTTGGCACGGCGGCTAACACCGAGCTCTTTAGGGGTCTCATGCTATGCACGGCGAAGCTGCCCGACAAGATCGCCCTTTCGGTGGACGCGCAGATAGACGACGGCAAAGGAAAAACAGGCAGCGTGCGCGCCAACAGAGCGGCGTATCACCAGAACAACGGCAACGGAAAAGGGAATGGCGGCGGGAATCCGACGGCGGTGAAGGATGTGGCCGACGACTACGTGGAGGACGGCGTGACGACTTACGTGGTATGTCGACAGATGCTGCTCTAAAGCGTGCTGGCGGCCTGGTAACCCGACGGGTTGGTCCACAGTTTTCAAAAAGCACATCGAAAGCACCGCGGCAGAAAAACAAAGCCCCGCGCGAGCGGGGCTTCTTGCAAGCAGTAATACTGCGTTACTGCTTCTTCGGCGCCGTGCTTCCGCTCGTGGCGCCTTCGGCGGCCTTGGCCGCTGCTTGCTCGCTTGCGGAGAGCTTACCGTCACCGTCCTTGTCCAGCTTGCTGAAATCCTTCTCCAACGGTGTCCCCTTCGCCTCGTCGCGCGAAATGGAGCCGTCGTTGTTCTTGTCCATAGCGCTACCACCAGCGCTTGGCGCCGCTGGTGCCGCGCCTGAAGTGCCGCTGGGCGCTTTAGTCTGGGCCTGGCTCAAGAGCGGTACCGCAAAGGCGGCTGCTACTGCTACTGCAACTAGCGTCTTTAGTCTCATTGCTGGTCTCCGGTTAGAAAGTGCTACCTCCTCACAGCCCCTACCAAAACGGTACGGCACTTCGGTTTCTGGTTCGACCGTTATATTTCGCGGGTGAAATATAAGGAAGAACAGAACGCTGCGCTGCCGCTGAATCCTGCTGTCGGGTGTAGCTTTCTTTCTACAGTGGCGCATCATGGTCGCGACACTGCTTGCTCGCAGCTACCAAGACGCAAGCCGTCGTGTTGCGATTCAGCGACAGCAGTTCTTGCTGTCGTGAATCTCGGAGGAACTCGATGGCGGAGTGTGTAGGCAAAAACCCCGCCCAAGCGGGGCTGCTTTATTGGCGGGTCGGATTCTCGTTACGTAGGTGGATTTCCGCACCGACCACCTGTAGGCGCGCGATCTCGTGCTTGCGATGTAGTTCCAGATAGCGCCTTTGATGCTCGTGATCACGGTCACGTTGCGGAGTGAGGAACTTTCTTCGGTAGGTGATATAGAAGTCCGTCTCCTCGAACGTAAGGCCAACCAGCACTGCGCGTCCGTGCGGGTCTTGGGTAATACCGCGCATCCAGCCAAGGGAAGCGCGCTCATCGTCCGTGAAAGTGAACATCCTCTCTCTCCCTGCAAAAGAAAAGCTCCCGCCGAATGGGCGGTTCTTAGCTGGCCGGCTGCGATGAGCGGCGCACGATTGGTTTAGTAACTGGCGCTGCGCGACGGATCTGCGCGTGCTCTTCCTCGGGTCCTATCTGCCCTAGCTGCTCGCGGCGAATCTTGGCGAAGGTCTTCCGCACGTCGGTTTGGTCGCTAGGCGTGTACCTGAATGACGAGTCCAGGATCGATTTCATGACGCACCTCCTCTTGTGTGCGAGAACATCCAACTGTCGATACGTGAAGTTTTGCCGATTTGGATTGCAATGTGTAGTGCTGTCCGTGCATTTTTTCACGCTGCGCGCCGCTTTCTTTGCCTTCGACATATCATGCGACACCGGCTGAAGCTCCGTAGCCATGCCGAGCGCATGGCACGCCTACGGCGTGCCGCACCCGAGCTTGCGCTCGTCGCCCGGCTTCGCGCTCCAGTTCGCAGGAGTCGGCGGGCTGCTGCTCGTGGCGGCTATTTGAACATCAGGCTCAGCTGCGGCAGGAAGACGAGGAGAAGGGTCACGAGCGTCATGCAGATCACGAACGGAAACGCGCCCGAGAAGATATCGCGCAGTCCGATGCGCTGGTCGTCGAGCGTCGACTTGACCACGTAGACTGAAATCCCGAACGGCGGCGTAAGCAGGCCGATTTCCACGGCGACCACGGCCACCACGCCGAACCAGACAAGATCGCCTCCGAGCGCCTTGACCACCGGGATGGCAAAAGGCAGCGTGATTACCATGATCGACACCGAGTCGAGCATGAAGCCGAGCACCACGGCAAGGCCCATGTAAAGGAGCACGAATCCCGTGAGGCCGAAGCCGGCGCCGGCGGCGAGCGCCGAAAGGCTCTGCGGCAGGCCGGACATCGCGAGCATCTGGCCGAAGATGCGTGCGCCGAGGATGAGAAACAGAATGGATACCGTGACGTACCCGGTCTCGACCATCGTTTCCCAGAGCCGTCGCCAGCCGAGCTTGCGGCGTGCGGCCGCGATGACCAGCGCGCCGAGCGCGCCGGCGGCGCCTGATTCGGTTGGCGTGAAGATACCGCCATAGATTCCGCCGAGCACGATGACGATGAGCGCGACGATCGGCGCGAGCTTGAGCGCGGCGCTGCGGATGTCCTCGCTATCTTCGCGTGCGCCGCCGGCCGCGCCGCCGACCGTCGCGGGCGAGAAAGTGGCGATGAGGACGATCATGAGGGAGAACGCCGCCGCGAGGATCAGCCCCGGCACGATGCCGGCAAGAAAGAGATCGCCCACCGACTGCTCGGCGAGAAAGCCGTAGACGATGAAGAGCAGGCTCGGCGGAATCAGCATGCCGAGCACCGAGGATCCCGCCACCACCCCGACGGAGAATTGCACCGTGTAGCCGTGGCGCAGCATTTCAGGCGCGGCGATCTTGGTGAACACCGCCGCCGAGGCGATCGACGAGCCGGTGACCGCGGCGAACACCGCGTTGGCCGCCACGGTGGCGACCCCAAGCCCTCCGCGCACGCGTGCCAGCATCCAGCGCGCCACCGCGAACGTATCGCGCCCGACATCGGAGGTGCTGATGAGAAGCCCCATCAGCACGTAGAGCGGAACCACGCCGAAGAAATAGCTGTTGAGGTATTCGGTCGAGCTTTGCGAGAGCGTACGCATGCCAAGCCCGGGATCGCCGCGGATGAGCCAGATACCGGTGAAGCCGACCACGATCATGGTGACGCCGATCGGCAGGCCGGCGACAAGCAGAAGCACCATGCAGGCCACGCTGAAGAGGCCGATCTGCGCATTGCTCAAGTCGACTAACAAGGCAAACCCGGATACAGCGGCGAGCGCCCCCAGGGCCGTGCCGACAACGGGCCATTGCGGCCGCGCGTGCCACGCGGCCGCCGCGCGGGCCGCTGCGCCGAGGAACTGGATCAGAAACTCGACCGCGGTGATCGCGGCGCCGAGCACCACCACCGCGAGGAATGGCCAGATCAGGAACACGAACACGCCCGGCGTGCCGGTGATCTCGTCGTAGGCCCAGGCATCGGCGAGCTTGGGCCAGGTTCCCCAGGTGATCACGGCGAACACCGCAGCGCCAGTCAGGTGGTACACCGCGTTGAAGGCGTGGCCTGCGGCCGGGCGTCGCGCCTCGAGCGGCTCGATCAGCAACTCGACACGCGTGAAGCGCCCGGCGCGCAGCGTGCTCGCCATCTGCAGGAACACCGACGCGACGATGGAGTAGCCGACCATCTCGGCGGCGCCTTTGATCGGCGCGCTGAAAAGGTAGCGCCCGGCGACGTCGGCGCAGATGAGGAACATGAGCGCGAAGATCCACAGCGTCCCGACGCTGTTCATGCCCAGCGTGAGGGCGCCGAACCCCCGCGCCAGGGGGCTTGGGTTCAGAGCCCCTTATCCCAGTCGCGCAGCGGCTTGGCGCCGCGCTTGCGCGCTTCCTCCATGAAGATCTTGAGCACCTGCCGGCCCGCATCCCCGTTGCGGCGCGCCCAGTCGCCAGCGACGTCCGGCAGCGCCTTCGCCCACTTCTCGCGCTCGGCCTGCGGCAGCTCCGACACTTTCACCGCGGGATTCTTGGCGAGCGCCTCCCAGGTGGAGGCTTCGCGTTGCGCCACGAGGTCGGCGCACATCTTCGCGTAGTCGCGGCCGAGCTCGCGGAAGAGCTCTTTCATGTGCGGCGGCAGCCCATCCCACGTCTTCTTGTTCATCGCGAGAGCGCCGGAGAACACCGCGCCGAGATCGACCTTCGTGATGTAAGGCGCCACCTCGTGCAGCTTGAAGGGCAGCACGCCTGTGATGAGGATCACGGCACCGTCGGCCACTCCGGTCTGCAGCATGTTGTAGAAGACCGGCAGCCCGGCATCGACCGGGGTCGCGCCGGTGCCTTGCACACGGCTCGCAATGGCGCCGGGCGCAAGCAGCTTCTTCCCCTTCAGGTCCTCAAGCTTGGTC
Organism: Burkholderiales bacterium; assembly: GCA_035251315.1. Taxonomy (GTDB): domain Bacteria; phylum Pseudomonadota; class Gammaproteobacteria; order Burkholderiales; family SG8-39; genus SCGC-AG-212-J23. Next base: position 4,542 of record DATFEI010000049.1, read on the forward strand.
ACCGGGAACTTGGTGACCAGGTGATACGTGTCCGCCACCTGCGCGCCGAGGAACACGGTGTTGTGCTTGGTCCACTCGGCGGCGAACGCCGGCACCTTGTCCATGAGCTGGTTCTGCACTTCGACGAGCGCTCGGAAGTCGCCGGTGACGAAAGGCGAGTAGTAGGCCACGTTCTGCAGGGGCTGCTTCGCCGGCTCCCAGAGCGAGCCAACCCAGCCGATGTCGGCCAGGCCGTCGCCGATTCCTTCCAGCGTATTGTTGAAGTCGTACAGGGCCCCGGCGTAGGCCTCGGTCCACTGAATACTGTCCGGCAGCGCCTTCGCTTTCAGCCGCTTGTTCGACTCCGGAACCACGAGCTCCTTGAGCGGGATCGTCCACGGCAGCACCGGCGGATGGCTCGAACCGATGGTCATCTTGTAATCGCGGGCATGGACGGCCCAAGCCGCCGCGCAAAACAACACGAAAACGATTGTCTTTCTCATGAGGCCTCCCTCTCCACCATGGAAAAGCGTTCATCGGCCGCAAGACAGGGCGATTCCGGCAAACCGCGTTCCCTGCGCACGATATTCGTTCCGCGCACGATCGACACCATCTTGTAGAAGGCGTGGCGCCGGCTCATGCCCTCGCGCCCCATGCCGCAGTCGGAGGCGAGAATCAGGCGCTCGGCCGGAATATGCTCGAGCGCCTTGCGCACGAGCCCGGCGACCTGCTCGGGCGTCTCGACCTGCAGCGTGTGATGGTCGACCACGCCGATGCAGACCTTCTGCTCCCTGATACTCCGACCGATCGCCTCGAGGTCGGCGCCGCCGGAACTGCAGGTCTCGAACGTGATGACGTCGGCGTCGATGCGCGAGAGCGGCTCGAGCGCCGGGGCATAGCTGGGCGTCTGCGGGAACAAGCGTTGCGCCGCGGGATTGCCCCAGCAGGTGTGGCACCAGATTTCCGTTTTCTTTCGCAGTCCGCGTACCGTGTTGTTAAACACGTCGACCATGAAATCCGGGTTCAGCACCTTGTCGACGAGGCCCTTGGCGGCAAGCAGGTGGATTTGCGGCTCCTCCATCTGGATTACCTTGCAGCCGGCGTCGGCGAGCTCGTGCAGCTCCTCGTTGAGCGCATCGCTGATCGCGAGAATCGCCTTCCTCAGGTCCTTGTAGTGCAGGTCGCGCACCGCCATGGCGACGAGCTCCGGCATGATGGTGCCGAACTTGACCGGCTTGGTGGTCTGGCGCTGTGCCGCCTTCCAGATCGCGGTGTACTGCAGCCGCCCGCGGCCGACCGGGCCGACCAGGTCGGGCATCATGCGCGTCTCGAGCACATCGTGCAGGATGTGGCCGGGCTTGTGCGGAAAGCCGGCCTTGCCGCCGGCGCGGTAAAAGCTCGCGCCGTCGAAGCCGCTCATGCGCAGCGGCGCATACGAGAACCAGTTGTGGCCGGCGACGTCAGCGTCGAAGCGGCAGTCGCCGTCGGTGACAATATCGAGGCCGGCAACTTCCTGGTCGCGCAGGTAGGTCGAGACCGCGTCGAGGTATTGCTCGCGGTAGGTGCGGTCGACCATCGCCTCGCGAAAATCGCGCCGGCCGAGGTTCTGCGTATACCAGCCCGGGCGTGGCAGCGAGCCGATGATCGTCGTCGCCAGCACGATTCCCGATGTCGCGGTGTACATCGACCCTCCTCCTCCCCGGATGCTACCTGAGGAACCCCGAGGGGATTCGTCCCATCAGGACGAAAGCCCGTCGCTTACCGGCACATTCTCGGGCTTGAGCTCGAGGCCGGAAACCTTGGCCTGCATGAGGAGCAGCGTGGAGAAGTCCTGCTCGGTCATCCCCTGCCCGATCATCTGCTGCAGCAGGTCGCGAGCGAGCGAGCTCAGCGGCATCGGCACCTCGAACTCCCGTCCGGCGTCGAGTCCCAAGTCGAGGTCTTTGCGCAGCAGCTTAGGGGTAAACGTAACGTGGAAGTCGAGATTCACCAGGGCCGGGGTCTTGTAGCGCGTGAACATCGAGCCCATGACGCTCTTGTTGAGGAAGTCGAGGAACGCATGCCGCGGCATGCCCGCCTTCTGCGCGAGGATGGTGATCTCGCACAGGTTCTGGATCACCACGCCCAGCATTACGTTGTGGCAGATTTTGGCGATGCGCGCGAGCTCACCCTCCCCGACGTAGCTCGACCCCGTGCCCATCATGTCCAGGTACGGCTTCGCCGCCTCGTAGGCCGCTTTCGGCCCGGACACGACGAAAGTCAGCTTCCCCGCCTTGATCACCTTGGCATTTCCGCTCACCGGCGCGGCCAGGTATTCCACTTGCTTCTTCTTTAGCATCTCGCGCAATTGCGCGGACCCTTCGAGCGAAATCGACGAGCACTCCACCAGCATCTTCGGCTTGCCCGAACTCGCGAGGAGCTTACCGACCACTTCCTGCACGTCCTCCCAGGTCGACACCATGACGAACACGATGTCTTTGGAGGCGAGCTCCTTCAGCTCATTAGCCACCTTGGCGCCGTGCTTCTTCAGTGGCTCCGCTTTCTCCCGAGTGCGGTTCCAGACCGTGATATCGCAGCCGCCCTTCGCCAGGCGCTCGGCCATGGCGTAGCCCATGCGACCGGTGCCGATCCAGCCCAGCTTCATATTAGTAGGGGTTGGCAATCGGCAGCTCCTCTGCGGGGTATAGCGTGATGACCTTCGCGCCCTTGGGCGTGAGGATGACTTCCTCCTCTATACGTGCGGCCGAGACGCCGTCGCTCGCGGGACAGTACGTTTCGACGGCGAACACCATCCCGGCTTTGAGCTCGATCGGCTCGCGCAGCGAGTTCACCCGCGAGATAAGCGGCCGCTCGTGCAGGCCGAGCCCGAGGCCGTGGCAGAAGTTGAGGCCGAACGCGTCCATCTCGCTCGCGAAGCCGATCTCCTTCGCCTCCGGCATGGCGAGCGCGATCTTGTCGCTCGAAATGCCGGGCTTAAGCAGCTCGATCGCCCGGTCCATCCATTCCCGCGCCTTGCGGTACGCCGTGCGCTGCGCGTCCGTGGCGCGGCCGACGTTGAAGGTGCGGTAGTAGCAGGTGCGGTAGCCCATGAACGACTGGATGATGTCGAAGAACGCCTGGTCGCCGGGGCGGATCAAACGATCGGTGAAGTTGTGCGGATGCGGGCTGCAGCGCTCGCCCGAGATCGAATTAATCGCCTCAACGCAATCGGAGCCCATCTCGTAGAGCCGCTTGGTTGCGAGCGCGACGATCTGCGACTCCTGCACGCCGGGCTTCAACGCTTCCGCGATGTCCTGGTACACGCCGTCGACCATCGCCGCCGCCATGTTGAGGAGCGTGAGCTCGTCGATGTTCTTCACCTCGCGCGCCTGCAGCATCACCTGCTGGCCGTCGCGCACCTCGATGCCGGCCTTCTGCAGCGCGAACAGCATCGGCGGCTCGACCACATCCACGCCGAGCGGCATGTCGGCCACGCCTTCTTCTTCCAGGACGGCTTTGATCTCCTTGGCGGCGTCCTTGAACAATGTCAGATCCGCGCCGGTCGCCCCGCGCATGCCAAGCAGCCCGGCGCGGCAGTGGTCCTCGCGCAGCCACGGCGAGTAGAGCTTGTGATGGCGCGCAGCGCTGCCGAAATCCCAGATGTAGGGCTCGCCGTTGCCGGTGAGGAGCGAGTAACGCGTGAGCTTGTCGCGCGCCCACTCGCCGATCACGGTGCTCGTGGTGTAGCGAATGTTGTGCTGGTCGAACGAAAGGAGCGCGCCAAGCCCGGAATGCGCGAGTGCGGCGCGCACGCGCGCGAGGCGGTAGTCGTGCAGACGGCGGAAATCGACCCGCTCCTCGAAATCGACCTGCGTGCGCCCGGGCGCCTGCAGCGGCCGGTCCCAGCGGTGCTTCGGATCGATATCGTCGGGACGGACGTGCGTCGTCCTGTGGTCTTTCTTTCCTTTCGTCATCCGGCCTCCTCGCGCGGCTGATTCTAGCGTCTAATTTTCTTCACAGGCTGCGCATTGCGAGCGCTCGGCCGCTTAAGCAGCGATGAAGCGCTTGCGGCCGTCGGCGTCGCGCGCGACGCTACCCGCGGCCGAAATGAAGTTGCTTGGCTTCACCTCGCCTATGTTGATCGCCTGGATCACGGCGGACTCTGCGACAAGCGGGCGGAGACGCTCCGTGAGATCGAGCGTCAGCGCGGGGCGGCCGTAGCGCGACTGGTGATAGAAACCGCCGCAGGAGCGGCTGAAGCCATGTTATCGCAGGCCGAGCCGCTCGCGCAGGCGCTGCGCAATGCCGGGGGCGAGCGGCGGCGTCATGCGGGCGCCGTCGCGCTCGATCTGGCGCACGAGCGCCTCGACCGCCTCGCGGCCCGCCGGATCGGCGATCGCCTCGATCGGCGTTCTGCCCCCGAGCGCGGGGATCTTCTCGTTCACCCAGCGCTCGTAGTGCTTCGCCATCATCTCGGCGATCTTCGCCTTCACCTCGGGCAGCTCGGCGAGAGCGGCGCTCTCTTTCGATGGGTGCCGGGCGGCGGGCGCCTCGGCGAGCAGCTTGTCCACGGACTGGATCTCGGTCGCGCGGTGGCGCGAGCGCTTGCCGAGCGCTTCGGCGACGATCGCGCGCAGGCGTTTCTCGCGCTGCTCCGAGTTCACCTCGGCGCTGAGCCGCGTGCCGTCAATCTCGAGCGATCCGAGCACGGTGTTCTCCCATCCGGGATTCTGCGCATTGCCCCGCTTGAGCCACGAGAATTTCGCGCGCACGAGCTTGCCTTGCGGATCGCGCACCGCGTCGCGCAGCAGATCGGCGTCGTTCTCCTCGAGCGCGAGGTGCTTCAGAGCGTCGAACGCTTCCTGCGCCGAGGGCACCTCGAACACCACGCGCCGCAGCGAAAGCGACTCGCCGTCGGTGTTCTGCATGACGGGCAGCTTTCGCTCGAAAAGCTGCGTCGCAATGTCGTCGTAGAGGACCAGCAGCGCGCCCTCGGCCTGGCGAAGGCGCTTCGGCTCGACCGCGATCGCGCCGCCGAAACGCTCGTGCCGCAGCTCGATCACCTTGATCTTCCAGATCGGCGGAATCGCGAATCCCTGGCTCGCTTCGAGCAGCGCGACGCCACCGGCTTCGACCACCTGGCCGAACACGAGATCGCCCTCCTGCATGGTGGCCGAGGCGGAGCGCTCCGACACGTCGTGCTCCGCGCCCGTGAAGAGGTCCTTCATCGCGAGGCGGCGCCCCGGATCGGCGCGCAGGATCTCGAACGCGCTGAACGGCGCAGCGAGGCAGGATTCGAGATATTCCCGCAGCAGCGGATCGAGCCGTTTCTTCCGCTGCAGGTACGCAGCGGTCGGGATGACGCTGTGCAGCGCTCTGTCGCGCACCCTCGACTCCCCGGCATCCGGCGACCATCGGTGATAGAACCACGGCATGAAAAACGTAAGGTGCGGGCTCTCCGGATCGAACGCTGCTTCGTCGTCCGACACGAAATGCCGCCATGCCTCCTCGATCGCCAACCGGCCGTAGGAATTGGTCACGAAGCGCAGCATGTCGCGCTGGTACTCGTCGAGCAGCCGGCGCAGCCGCCGCCAGGCGAGGTTCTCGACGGGTTCGGCCTGCGCCTTTGCCAGGCAGCAGCGCTTGTACTTCTGTCCGCTGCCGCAGGGGCAGGGGTCGTTGCGGCCGATCTTGGGAGCCGCCTTGAAGTACGGCGCTTCGGAAGCGAAGCTCTCGTCCTGGTCGAACGGAAAATCCTCGTCTGCCTCGTCCGCAGATTCCGCGTCCTCCTTGGCCCAGCGTTCCTGCCGGCGCGCGATCGCCTCGGCGGCGTAGAACTTCCACGGATCGTCGAAACGACGCCAGTGCGGGGTATCTTGCGCGCCGGCGAAGGCCTGCCGTACGTCCTGCGCCGTGAAATCGACCGTGGGGCCGGATTGCCGCGTCGCCAAGCTCTCTAGCAGCGCGCGGTGGCGCTCGCGCGGAAAATCGAGGAGATTGTTGCCTATCGAAAGGCGCAGCGCCTCATCCTCGGACGCTTCGGCGGCGATGCCCGCGGCCCAGTCGAGCGCCGCCTCGAGCGCCGCAGCGCCTGCGCGCTCGCCGGACGCGATCACCGACTCGACCGCCTGAATGCGCATGTACCAGTCGACGTTGCGGTCCTGCGCCAGCTCGCGAAGCGGCGGCACGACGGCTTCCGGCTTGTTCCGGAAAAGCGCCGGCCAATAGCCGCTCAACCAATCCTCCAGGTTGTCGTCTCCCGCCCGCTCAATGCGGCGCATCAGCGAAACCAGCAGCAACCCGGCGCGCTCGGAAGGCACAAGCCCAAGGATCATCGCCGCGTGCAGCCGCAGCCACCAGTCGCCCAAATCGGCGCGCTCTTTCCAGAAATGCTCCGCGCCCGCCATCTCCTCCAGCGCGCCCACCATCTCCTCGCCGCGCCGCGCGCACTCGTCGATGACGCTGCGCGGCACGCGGTCCTCGTCGCCTCTCATGAGACGGATCAAACCTTGGACGGCGAGCGCGGAAAGGGTTTCGTCCGAGTAAGCGGGAAGCGGCGGCACGGTGGAGAGAGCTCGGAAAGGCGAACCGCCGCAGTGTACGCGCGCCGCGACGATCTCTCGATCTATAACGTTCGTTATAATCCTCGCAGGAGACACCGCCATGAAGATCAAGATCACGACCGTGGGGAATTCCGCCGGGATCATTCTGCCGAAGGAGCTGCTCGCGCGGCTGCGGCTCGAGAAGGGTGACACGCTCTATGCGACCGAGCTGCCCGACGGCGTGAAGCTGAGCCCATTCGATCCGAAGCTCGCCGGCCAGATGGAGGTGGCGGAGAAGGTGATGCGAAAGCGCCGGACGCTCCTGCGCAAGCTCGCGGCGAGCTGAAGGCGCGCGATGATCGTCTGGCTGGAGAAGGCGCTGGTGCTCGCCATCCACGACCGCCAGATGGCCGAGCACGGCGGCAGCGCCGGGGTACGCGACGACGGGCGCCTGGAATCGGCGCTCGCGCGGCCGCAGCAGTTGCATGCCTACGGCAACCCGCCGGCCGATCTCGCCGACCTTGCGGCGGCGCTCGCGTACGGGCTCGCGCGCAATCATCCGTTCGTCGACGGCAACAAGCGCACCGCGGCGGTCTGCTGCGAAACCTTCAGCGAGCTGAACGGCGCGACGCTCGAGGCGAGCGATCCCGATCTCTTTCCACAATATCTTTCTCTCGCCGAAGGCAGGCTGGCGGAGCGCGATTTCGCGGCGTGGCTGCGCGAGCGCCTGCGGCTCGCGCCGCGCAGCGAAGCGCACGAGCCGCGCCGGGCGTATC
>DATFEI010000222.1:0-9628 GCA_035251315.1 Burkholderiales bacterium
GCGGTCGACCCGAACGACCGCAAGCCACGCTGGTGCTACCTCGGCAAGCCGGAGACCGCGAACACCGGGCCCGTGGGGATCGGCCGCTTCTCGACGCTGCGCGCGTGGCTTTCCCAGTGGTCGATCGACGACTCGAACGCCGATGGGCCGAAGTGCGCGGGCTCGATCAGCGTGCCGCTGCTCGCGATCGAGAACTCGGCTGATGACGCGGTGCCGCAGCCGCACGCACGCATCATCCACGATGCGGCGGGGAGCCGCGACAAGACGTTCCACGTCATCAAGGGCGCGACCCACTACTACCAGGGGCAGCCCGAGCTCCTCGAGCAGGCGGTGGAACATTGTGTAGGATGGATGGCCAAGCGGGGTCTGCTCGAATGAAGAGGAGGAGGGGTTCATGAGGAAGCTTTTCGCGGTAGCGCTCGCGCTTTTCGCGGCCTCGGTTTTCTCCCAGGAGACGATCAAGATCGGGGTGATCACCGACAAGGTGGGGCCGGCGAAGCCGTACTCGGAGCCGACGCTCGAGGGCATCCAGTTCGGCGCCGACGAGATCAACAGGGCAGGCGGCGTGCTCGGCCGCAGACTCGAGCTTCTGATCGAGGACGACCAGGGTCGCCCAGACATCTCGGCAGCGATGGCGCGCAAGCTCGTCGACGCGGGCGCGGTCTTCATCCTCAGCATTACCCTCACGCCGGCGACGCAGCAGCAGCAGAACGTGACGCTCGAAGCGAAGACGCCGCAGATGACGCCGATGAACTCGGGCGACACGCTGACCACGCAGCTGCAAAACCCGTATTTCTGGCAGACCGGCCCGCTCGGCTCAGTCCAGATTGCCACGTTGCTGTCTCATGCGAGAGCAAAGAGGCTCAAGCGCGCGGCTCTGATCAGCGATAACTCCGACCTCGGACAGCTGCTCGCGAAGTTCTTCCGTGCCGGGCTGGAGAAGTCGGGCATCCAGGTGGTGACCGAGGAGGTCGTGCCGCGCGGCGCGACGTCCGCCGAGCCGCAGATGCAGAAGATCCGCGCCGCGAATCCGGACGCGATGTTCATGGCGGGCGTGCTGACGCCCGAGAATGTGCTGATCCTGCGCGCCTACCGCCAGATGGGTCTCAAGTTCCCGATCCATTCGTCCTACAACCTGTCGGTGCCGCAGTACATGTCGGTCGCCAAGGGGCTGCTGAACGGCATCACGTTCGTCGACGCCTACGACCCGGATAAGCCGGAGGTGCGGAAGTTCGAGGCCGATTACCAGAAGGCGACCGGCAAGCAGCCCTACAACATCCACGGCTACGGCTACGACGGCATCCGCATGGTCGCCGAGGCGATCAGGCGAGCCGGGTCCACCGACAGGGAGAAGATCCGCGCCGCGATGCAGTCGCTCAGCTTTTCCGGCGTAATGGGCGCGAAGGGAATGAACTATGTGTTCCCCGAAGGCAAGCGCACCGGCTTCGATCCGAACGGTATGGTGGTGCGGGTGTACGAGGGAGACAAGCAAGGCCGCGTGATCCATGTCGGCCAGAAGTAGTTGCAAGACCTTCTAGAACTTTCGGTAAGCGCGACTGCTTCGGGCTGCATCTATGCGCTGGTCGCGCTCGCCTATCTCCTGATGATCCGGCCGACCGGGATCATCAATTTTGCGGTGGGCGAGTGGGCCATGGTCGGGGCCTTTGGCGGCTTTCTGCTGCTTTCCAAAATGGAGTGGCCATACCCGCTCGGCATGGCGGCGATCCTCGGCTTCATGCTCCTCGTCGGCTGGGCGACCGAGCGCATCGCGGTGCGTCCGCTGGTGGAGCGCGGCGCGCCGCTTCTCGCCCCGATCCTCGCGCTCCTCGGCATGCTGGTCGTGTTTCGCGAGTCGATCTCGCTCGGCTTCGGTCCCGACCCGCACCAGGTGCCCGAGCCGGTCGGCTGGGAATACCTCAAGTACTTCATGATCGGGGCGACGCTCGTGGTGTTCGCGGCGGTGTGGCTTTTTTTCGAGAAAACGCTCTGGGGCAAGAGCTTCGAGGCGGTGGCGCTCAACCGCAAGGCGGCCGCGCTGGTGGGCATCGATCTTCCGCGCGTCACCGCGGCTTCCTTCGCCGGCGGCGCGGCGGCGGCCGGACTCGCCGGGCTGCTCGTCGCCCCCAACGTCTCGGCGCACTACCTTATGGGCGTGCCGCTCGCCATCCAGGGCTTTACCGCACTCGTGATCGGCGGCGTCGGGCGCGTCGAAGGCGCGCTGCTCGGTGGGCTGCTCGTCGCCTTCGTCGAGCAGCTCACCGTGCGTTACGCGCCGCTCCCCGCCGGTTATGCGCAAGGCGTGCCGCTCGTCTTACTGATGCTGTTCCTCGTCGTGCGGCCGACCGGCCTGCTGCGCGCGCGCGCATGACTACGAAAGAGGCCACGGCGCTCGCCGGGTGGGTCGCCGCGGCGCTCGTCATGTCCGCGGTCGCCTTCTTCCTGAGCAGCTACTACAACGACGTCTACCGCAAGCTTCTCCTCTGGATCGCGCTCGCGCTCAGCTACAACTTCCTCTTCGGCATTTCCGGGCAGGTCGCGTTCTCGCACTTCGTGTTTTATGGCATCGGCGCCTACGCCGTGGTCATCTTTCTCTTCCAGCTCAGCATGCCGCTGCCGCTCGCCATCCTCGCGGGAGTCCTGGTTTGCGCTGCGATCGCGCTCGCGGTTGCGATTCCGTCCACCCGGCTAGAGGGCTTCTACCTCGCGCTCGCCACGCTCGCGCTCGCGCAGCTCTTCATCGTGGTGCTGAACGAAGGTGGAGCCGTGACCGGCGGGACCGGAGGCCTCGTCGATTACCGGCTGCCTCCGGTGTTCGGCGTGCGTATCAGCGGCCCCTGGTACACCGTCGTGATCGTCGTGCTTGTCCTTGCCACCTACGCGGTACTGCTGCGGCTCGACCGCTCGTGGTTTGGCCGCGCCTGCCGCGCAGTGCGCGACAATCCCGAAGCCGCCGCGGCGATGGGCATTGACGTCGCGCGCACCAAGGTGATCGCTTTCACGCTCACGAGCGTGCTCGCCGGGGTGGCGGGCATGGCCTACGCATTTGTGGACAACACCGTGAACCCGCCGATCTTCGGCTTGGAGAACGCCTTCCTGCTGCTTTTCATGGTGATCATCGGCGGGTCGGGCCGCCACGTCGGCGCGATCATCGGCGCGGTGCTGCTCTACCTCCTCCCATTTCTGCTTTCACCGCTCATCGGGCATCACCACGCTCTGGTGTTCGGCGTGCTGATGGTGGCCGCGATCCTTCTGCAGCCCCGGGGTCTGGTCGGCATCTATGACAAGTATTCTCCAGGTCAAAAAGCTCACTAAGCGCTTCGGCGGCCTTACGGCCGTGTCCGAGCTCGGCTTCGAGGTCTACGAAGGCGAGATTCTCGGGCTTATCGGGCCGAACGGCGCCGGGAAGAGCACCACCTTCAACCTTATCGCGGGCGCGTACGCATCCGATGCGGGTGAAATACAGTTTTTGGGAAAGTCGTTGAGTGGCCTTCGGCCGCACGAGATCGCGCGTCGCGGCATCATGCGTACCTTCCAGCACAACCGGCCGTTCGAGGGCCTGAGCGTGCTCGAGAACGTGCTGGTCGGTGCCCATACGCGCTTCGGAAGCAACCCGTTCTCCAGAAAAGCTTCCTTAGAGGAAACCGAGCAGTGCCGTCGTGCGGAGGAGCTGGTGAGGTTCGTCGGTCTGGGCGAGCTGCGCGATGCTCCGGTCGACCGGCTCTCATTCGGCCAGGGGCGGCTCCTCGAGATCGCGCGTGCGCTCGCCGGCGCGCCGAAGCTCGTGCTGCTCGACGAACCGGCGGCGGGGCTGACGCTCACCGAGGCCGAACGCATCGCCGCCGTGATCCGCGGCATCGCGGCGCGCGGCATCGCGGTCCTGCTGATCGAGCACGACATGCATTTCCTCCTGCCGCTCGCGCACCGTGTCGTGGTGCTGAATTTCGGCGCCAAGATCGCGGAGGGCAGCTCCGAGGAGGTGCGCGCGCATCCGGCGGTGGTCGACGCCTACCTCGGCGATGCTGCGGCTCTCTGAGCTGCGCGCCTCCTACGGCGCGGCGTCGGTGCTCCAGGGCGTATCGCTCGAGGTCGCAGCCGGCGAGACTGTCGCGCTGCTCGGGCCGAACGGCGCCGGCAAGTCGACCCTGCTCGCCGCGATCACCGGGACGATCAGGCAGCGCAGCGGGCAAATGCTTTTCGATGAGAAAAGCATCGCGGACGAGCCGGCGCACCGCATTGTCGAACACGGCATCCGCCTCGTGCCTGAAGGGCGCCTCGTCTTTGCGCCGTTCAGCGTCGCGGACAATCTGCGGCTCGGCGCGCTGCGTTTAAGGGGTGAGCTGCGCGAGCGCTTCGATTACGTCTACGGGCTCTTTCCCAGGCTCGCCGAGCGCGCCGCGCAGCCCGCCGGCACGCTTTCCGGCGGCGAGCAGCAGATGCTCGCGATCGCGCGCGCCCTCATGAGCAAGCCTCGGCTGCTGCTCCTGGACGAGCCCTTTCTGGGGCTCGCACCGCTCGTTGTGCAGCAAATAAGGGTAGCTCTGGAGAGACTGCGCGCGAGCGGGCTAACTTTGCTGATCGTCGAGCAGAAGCTCGACATCGCGCTTTCGTTCGCGCAGCGCGCCTACGTGCTCATCAAGGGAAGGATTGTGCTAGAGCAGCCCACCGAGGCGCTGGCGCGACGCGCCGACCTGGCGGATCTCTACTTCTCGCTGGCTACGTCTGCGGTTACTTCTTCACCCGCATCCGCTCGACCCACGGTTTGAAGCCGACGAGGAGGTCGGCCAGAAACTTGCGCGTCGTCTCATCCGTAAGCTTGCCATCGGTGAATTTGCTGGGCCCGGCACCGATGAACACCTCGGGACGCGGCAGCACGTGCGCCCAGAGCTGGCCGAGGATGCGGCGCAGGTCGTACTGAACGCGCGCGCCGCCGAGAGGCCCGGGCGTCACCGAGAAGATCGCCACCGGCTTGTCCTGCCATGACTGGCTCGGCGGGCGCGAGGCCCAGTCGATTGCGTTCTTGAGCGCCGCAGACAACGAGAAGTTGTACTCGGGGCTCGCGATAAGGACGCCGTCGGCCTCAACGATCTCGGCGCGCAGGCGTTTCGCCGGCTCGGGTATCCCGGCGTCGAACACATCCTGGTTGAAGATCGGCACGTCGGCGATACTTGTAATGCGCAGCGTCATGCCCGAGGGCAGAAGCTCCTGGCAGGCGCGCAGCGCCGCCATGTTGAGCGAGGCTTTTCTGAGGCTGCCGCAGATCCCGAGTATTTGCATGGCGCGCAGTCTAGCCGCGCTCGGCCGGGTGCGCGATTACCATTTCGAGAATCCATTGAAACCGCCGATCTTCCTTCTGCTACTCGCCGCGGCGGGCGCGCAGGCGCAGCAGCTCGAGCCGCGCGCCTATTCGAACGTCCCGGTGGGAATGAACTTCTTCATCGCCGGCTATACGTATTCGTCGGGCGGGCTTGCCACGGACCCCGCGCAGCCGCTGGACAACGCTCAACTCGACATTCACGCGCCGTTCATCGCCTATGCGCGCGCCTTCGACGCCTGGGGCAAGTCGGCGAAGGTCGACGTGGTACTCGGCGCCGCCTGCCTGTCGGGCGAGGCGGAGTCGAACGGCGTGCCGGTTTCGCGCGAGATCTGCGGCGGGCTCGACCCGGCAATGCGCATGACGGTCAACCTATACGGCGCCCCGGCAATGGGGCTCGAGCAGTTTCGGGGCTATCGGCAGGATCTGATCGTAGGCGTGAGCCTGCAGGTCGGTGTGCCGCTCGGCCAGTACGACCCCGGCCGGCTCGTCAACCTGGGCACCAACCGCTGGAGTTTCCGCCCGGAGGTCGGCGTTTCGAAAAGGCTCGGTTCCATGACCGCGGAAGCGGCTGTGGGAGCGAGCTTCTACACCACGAACGACGACTATTTCGGCGGCAAGCGGCGCGAGCAGGACCCGGTCGTTTCGGCCCAGCTTCACCTCATCTTCGAGTTTTCGGGCGGCAGCTGGCTTGCGCTGAACGCCAACTACTACACCGGCGGGCGCACCACGGTTAACGGCGTGCAGCAGAACGATGAGCTCTCGAACTCGCGCCTGGGCGCAACCTTCGCCTGGCCGCTCGACCGGCATCATTCCATCAAGCTGCACGCGAGCGACGGCGTCTCGGTGCGCACCGGCGACGATTTCACGACCTTGGGTGTCGCCTGGCAATACCGCTGGGGGGCGGGTCTCTAGGATAAGATCGTTTTAAACATGAGGGAGATCTGATGCTACGCGCCGTTCTGCTTTTTGCCGTGTCCTGCTTCGTCGCGACCGCTGTGCAGGCGCAAGCCCTGGAGGGCAGGCTCAAGAAGATCACGGAGACCAAGACCATTGCCATCGCCTACCGGGCAGATGCGGTGCCGTTCTCGTACGTCAACGACCGCAAGGAGGTCGCCGGCTTCTCGATCGACCTGTGCAAGCGCATCGTTAACTCGCTCGAGCGCCAGCTCAAGATCCAGCCGCTCAAGATCAGCTGGGTGCCGGTGACGGTCCAGTCGCGGTTCGAGGCGGTGGCGAAGGGGCGTGCGGACATGGAATGCGGCTCGAGCACCATGACGCTGACACGGATGAAGGAAGTGGACTTTTCGAGCATCATCTTCGTCGAGTCCACAGGGCTGCTCGTCAAGACGGTGTCCGGCCTGCGCTCGCTCTCCGACATGTCCGGAAAGAGCATCGCAGTTGTCGCGGGCACGACCAACGAGCGCGCGGTTAACGTCCAGGTCAAGCGGCGCCAGCTCAACGCGACCGTGCTGCCGTTCGGTTCGCGCGACGAGGCGCTCGCCGCGCTCGAGGAAGGCAAGGCTGACGCCTTCGCAAGCGACAGGCTGCTCCTCGTCGGCGCGGTGACGCAGTCGAAGGACCCGCGCGCGCTCACCCTGCTCGGGGACCATCTCTCGATGGAGCCCTATGGCATCGTGCTGCCGCGCGGCGACGCCGCGCTTCGCCTCGCGGTCAACACCGGGCTTGCCCAGATCTTCGCCGGCGACGAGATCGTCGAGATCTTCCGCCGCTGGTTCGCTCCGTTCGGCCGGCCTTCGGCACTCATAGAAGCGGCCTACAACCTCGGCGCGATCCCGGAGTAAATCGGCTAGTCGCGGGGCCGAACCTTGCGGAACATAGCGAGCAGCGCCACGTCATACACCGACTTGAGGACGCCACAGAGGACGAGCGGCGTCGCCATGGCGCCCGCGGCAAACATCGCTCCCGTGAGCGACGGGCTGAGCGCCGAAGCGAGGCTGCGAGGCACCGCGGTGAAGCTGGCCGCCGCAGGGCGCTCGGCGGGCGTCACGACCGACATCACGTAGGCGCCGCGCGCGGGCACGTCCATCTGCGAGAGGAGGCTGCGCACGAGGAGCAGCCCGAGCGCGACCGGCAAGCTCGGCGCGAATGCAGCCGCGATCAGGCACAGGTTCGCCGGGAGGTGGGTGAAGACCATGGTGTTGACGAGCCCGATATGCCGTGCGAGCGGCGCTGCAGCGAGCTGTGATACGGCGCTGAGGAGTCCCGTCCAGAAAAAAAACGTTCCCGCGCCGGTCAGAGACAGCTCGAAACGCTCGAACAGCCAGAGGGCGAGCAGCGCATTGATGATGAATCCGCCGGCGAAGGAATCCACGCTGAACAGGCCGGCGAGCTTCCACACTACCGCGCGCGACGGCCCCAGCGGCACCGAGGGCTTCGCGGTTTCGGCCGGCGCGGCCGGAAAGCGTGCGTAGAGAAATCCCACGGCCACGCCGATTGCGCCGTAGGCGACGAACAGAAGCTTCAGCGCGTCGAGTAGGGCAACGCCGTAACGCTGTGCGAGCCATTCGGGCACTCCCGTCGCGAGCGCGCCGGCCGCCCCGAAGAGCGACCCGATGAAGCTGTAGCGCGCAAATACTGTGGTGCGCGACTCGGCCGGCGCGGCGGCTGCAAGTGCGGTGTGCTCGAGCGGATAGAAGACGCTGACGTCGCCGCCGCCGGGATTCATCGTCCCGGCGAGCGCGATGATGAGCAGCGGCCACAGGCTGGAGAATGCCGCGAAGCCGACGCCGGTCAGCGTCATGAGGGCGGCCGCCGCGATCAGCATGCGGCGCAAGTCGAAGCGATGGCCCCAGCGGCCCACCGCGAGCGTCGCGGCCGCCGAGCCGAGCATGGTCACCGTGCTGAGCACACCGACCTCGAGCGTGCCGAAGCCGAGGGCGAGGAGGTAGGCGGGCAGCAGCACCGCGACATACCCGTCCGCGAAGGCGCGCAGCGAGCGCGCGGTGAGCAACAGGCCGATCATGCGTTCAACGTCCAGGGACGGATGAACGTGTACCGCATGGCAAAGCTCCTATGGTTGAGCAGGTCCACCGAGGCCGAGCAGCCGGCGACAATTTGTCGCGGCAATCGCCTGTTGCTCCGTTTCTGAAAGGCCGGCCCGCCGCATCACATCGACCAGCACGCGGCGCATCGGGTCGTCATTGATCTCCATTGGAGGTCCTTTCCCTCGTGGACATTTCAGCTTGGTCCGGGTCAGCGCCCGGCCGCGGCAGGCAGGACCGCAACCGTGATCCTGGAACGCTCCCTGCCGGCCTGCAGCAGCGTCGCCGGGTCGCAGGCGCGCGTCGCGGCGGGGTATGAGGCGATCTTGGTAGCGCTTGCCGTGCGGATATCGATACGCCACAGGGCGGCAAACGTCGAGCCGGCAGCGATCAAGATGTCATCCCCGGCAAAGGACAGCCCGGTAAATCCGAAGTCCTTGTCAGTGTCGGCGTTCAGCGCCAGTTCAATTCGGGTGATCTCGAATCCCTGGGGATCAATGCGCCAGAGCACCGGCAGCACGTTGCTCGAGACGAACACCGTGCCCGCAGCGTCCAACGCGATGTCCGGTGGACAGGCGTATTCATCGCCGACCAGGAACGGCTCGGGTAGCGCGAGTCGACGCAGGCGACGGCCGTTGAGATTGTCGTAGAGCGTGAGCGCCTCGGGATCAAGAACCCAGAGACGGTTGCGCTGCACGTCGGTGCGCACGATCTCGAGCTTTCCTTGTGCGACGCCTTCGCGCCGCACGCTGCCGTCGCATGCGCCGAGAATGAATGTGCTTGCCGCGAGCATCGCGGCGGTGAGGAACCTGACTTGCATCGACATATCGCCACCTTTCACCCCGCAGGGCGGGGATCTGTGCAGTGCTTGGGCGATATGCCTTGGGTAGCCGGGCGACTGCGCGGGCCCGACTTGTGACGCGCTCGGCTCAGGTCAGGTGCGTTGCGGCTCCTTTCCGTAGGCCGAGTAGAACAAATCGAAGATCTTCATCGCCTGCGCAAGCAGCTCGTCATCACTGCGGGCGTTTTCCTGTGCTCCGCGCAGGACGGTTTCTAGCCCTTTGGCGTCGGCAACCGGAATGCCGCCGACGTCGAGGAAATGGACTGCCGAGCCGATCGCGGCGAGGGCGCGGTCGTGCTCGAGACCGAAGCTGGTCGCGAGCACCTCGAAAGTCACACGGCCGCCAGAGTGCGTGAACTCGGCGCCGTCGAAGTCGAAGCCGACCGCCTTGCGGGGGCAGTCGCGCGGGCGCTCGATCCAGACGAACTTCGCGTCGTTGTCGATGAAGCGCTTGATCAGCCAAGCGCTCGC
>DATFEI010000255.1:0-3827 GCA_035251315.1 Burkholderiales bacterium
CTCCACCTGCGAGGACTACCGCGCGGCCGCCACCATCGACCTCATGCACGACAGGAAGGACTTGCATAAGAAGCTCAAGATGCCGGTACTCGCGCTCTGGGGCCGGCAGGGCGTGATCGAGGCGCTCTTTGACTGCCTTGCCGACTGGCGGGAAGTCGCGCTCGATGTCCGCGGCCACGCGCTCCAGTGCGGACATTTCATCCCCGAGGAAAAGCCGCAGGAGCTCCTCGCGGAGCTGCGCCGGTTCTTGCGTGGCGAAAAACCCTTACCAATCAGGACCCCGTAGCGTCCGCTTGCGCTCGAAACATTAGTTGTGTTCAATGAAAGCGCTACAGCGCATTGCTAAGAAGGGTACTTAGAACCTCTGGAAATGCTCGGCAAGCCGGTTCCGGACTTCAGTCTTCCCAGCACCGGCGGCGGCCCCTTCAGGCTCTCGAGCGCTCGCACGAGCAAGCTGGTCCTGTATTTCTATCCAAAGGACAACCCGCTTCGGCGTTTCGCGCGACGCGCAGCTGTTCGGCGTGATCAAGATGAAAACATGTACGGGAGAAAGGTCCGCGTATCGAGCGCAGCACCTTCGTGATAGATGAAAAGCGAGCGGTGGTGCGCGGATGGCGCGGGGTGAAAGTGTCGGGCCACGTCCAGGAGGTATTGAACTTTGTTAAAGCCCTATGATGTCGAGCCGCCCGCAGTAGAGTTAGAGCCAGTCCCCGCCGTGAAGCCCTCCCGCAAGCAAGCAAAGCCAAAAAAGCTCTTCGTCATCGACACGAACGTGCTGATGCACGATCCGACGAGCCTCTTCCGCTTCGACGAGCACGACCTCTACCTGCCGATCGCGACCCTGGAAGAGCTCGACCAGCACAAGCGCGGGTTGTCGGACGTCTCGCGCAACGCGCGCCAGGCGAGCCGCTTCCTCGACGAGATCGTGAGCGGGGATGTCGAGTCGATCAACAAGGGGCTTGCGCTCAAGATCAGGGACGGGCAGCAGTCCAAGGGGCGGCTTTTCCTGCAGACCGAAGCGATCAACGGCGAGCTGCCGGCGACGCTCGCCTCGGGCCGCACCGACAACCAGATCCTCGCCGTGGTGCGTGCGCTGCAGCAGAAGCAGCCCGAGCGCGAGGTGGTGCTGGTGTCGAAGGACATCAACATGCGCATCAAGGCGCGCGCGCTCGGGCTCGCCGCCGAGGATTACACCAACGACAAGGTGCTCGAGGACGCCGACCTGCTCTATACCGGCGTGCGCGCGCTGCCGCGCGACTTCTGGAACACGCATGGCAAGGACATGGAGTCGTGGAAGAAGGAGGGTCATACCTATTACCGCGTGCGCGGGCCGCTGGTGCCGAAGCTCCACGTGAACGAATTCGTCTACGACGAATCGGGCGAGCGGCCGCTCCACGCCCTGGTGAAGGAAGCCTCGGGCCGCGTGGCAGTGCTCGAGACGCTGCGCGACTACACCCACGCCAAGAACTCGGTGTGGGGCATCACCGCGCGCAACCGCGAGCAGAACTTCGCGCTCAATCTGCTCATGAACCCGGCGGTCGACTTCGTCACGCTGCTCGGCCAGGCGGGGACCGGCAAGACGCTGCTCGCGCTCGCCGCCGGGCTCACCCTGGTGCTCGACGAAAAGCGCTACTCCGAGATCATCATGACTCGGGTCACGGTTCCGCTGGGCGAGGACATCGGCTTCCTGCCGGGCACCGAGGAGGAGAAGATGCAGCCCTGGATGGGCGCGCTCGAGGACAATCTCGATGTGCTCAACGCTTCCGACGAGTCGGGCGGCGAGTGGGGCCGCGCCGCGACGCGCGACCTCGTGCGCTCGCGCATCAAGATCAAGTCGCTCAACTTCATGCGCGGCCGCACCTTCGTCAACAAGTGGCTCATCATCGACGAGGCGCAAAACCTGACGCCCAAGCAGATGAAGACCCTGGTCACGCGCGCGGGGCCGGGCACCAAGGTGGTGTGCCTCGGCAACATCGCGCAGATCGACACGCCCTACCTCACCGAAGGATCGTCGGGCCTCACCTACGTCGTCGACCGCATGAAGGATTGGGGACACGCCGGGCACGTCACGCTCGCTCGCGGCGAGCGCTCGCGGCTCGCCGACCACGCCGCCGACGTGCTATAGCAAGAAATCGGGGTCAGACCCTAACCGAGAAAATCGGAGTCTGACCCCGAGGGAATAATCCGGGCAGCCCGGGTGTTTCGCCAAGTCGCTGGCCGTTTCTGCTACATTTCGCTGCCTCTTTCATTCCCCGGAACCCGCAATGACCGCTCTTGTTCGTCTCTCCACCACGATCTTTCTTTCCTTGTTTGCGGCGCTCGCCGCAGCGCAATTCACGCCGCAGGTCGGCCAGGCCGGCAAGGACGTCATCTGGGTGCCGACGCCCGACGACGTGGTTGAGCGCATGCTCGTGATGGCGCAGGTCACGCCCAACGACTTCGTCTGGGACCTGGGGGCGGGCGACGGCAAGATCGCGATCATGGCGGCGAAAAAGTTCGGCGCACGCGCCATCGGCGTCGAGTACAACGCGGACATGGTGAAGCACGCGAACGAAAACGCGCAGAAGGCGGGCGTCGCGGGAACCGGCGCGGGCAAGGCGGTGATCCGCCACGGCGACATCTTCGCCACCGACTTCACCCAGGCCACCGTGATCACGCTGTACCTCCTGCCCGCTCTCAACATGAGGCTCAGGCCGCAGCTCCTGTCGATGCGGCCCGGCACGCGCGTCGTGTCGCACTCGTTCAGCATGGAGGACTGGGAAGCCGACGAGATCTCCACGCTCGACGGGCGGCGCGCCTACTTCTGGATCGTGCCCGCCCTCGTGATGGGCAACTGGAACCTCGACGCGGGTGGCCAGCACCTCGACATGACGCTCGAGCAGACCTTCCAGAAGGTGAGCGGCACCCTCGCGCTCGGCCCGATCCACGCCGGGCTGCGCGACGTCAAGCTCCGCGGCACAGCGATCAGCTTCGCCTACGTCGACCAGAACAAGGTGCGCCGCGACTTCACCGGCCGCGTCAGCGGCGCCAAGATGGAAGGCAGCTTCCGCGACGAGAAGGGCGCGGAGGGGAAGTGGACCGCAACCAAGAAATAGAAAAAGGTTCCTGACCCCTTTTCAAGCAAGCTTCTTGTGTGAGCCGTCGCAGAAGGGCTTGTTGCCGCTGCGCTTGCAGCCGCACAGCCAGATCTTCTGCGCCTCGGTCATGCTGAACTTCACCGGCGTGAACTCGGTCGTTTTGTGCGAGCCGTCGCAGAACGGCTGGCGCCTGGACTGGCCGCAGCGACACCACCAGTAGTCTCCGGGCGCGAGCTCGACGGCGTAGGGGGATTTCTGCGCAATCAGCGGTTCGGCCATTGTCCGCCTCCCTCGAAAGCAAGGGCGTTCGCGAAGCGGGTGAATTGCCCCATGAACGTCAGCGCAATGGTACCTATCGGCCCGTTTCTTTGCTTTCCGATGATCACTTCCGCCCTGCCCCTCGCTTCTTCCTTCTCCGGGGCATAGACCTCCTCGCGGAAGATGAAAAGGATGACATCGGCGTCCTGCTCGATAGCGCCGGACTCGCGCAGGTCCGACATGAGCGGCCGGCGGTCGTTGCGCTGTTCGACTGCCCGGGAGAGCTGGGACAAAGCGATAACCGGGACGTCGAGCTCCTTGGCAAGCGCCTTGAGCGAGCGTGAGATCTCGGAGATCTCGGTCGCGCGGTTCTCGCCCTGGGAGCTCGCCGACATCAGCTGCAGGTAGTCGACCACCACCAGTCCGAGCTTGCCGTATTCCCGCTTCATGCGCCGCGCCCGCGCGCGAAGCTCAAGCGCGTTGAGGGCCGCC
>DATFEI010000071.1:0-2176 GCA_035251315.1 Burkholderiales bacterium
GAAGCACACGAGGTCGGGCTTGCGGGGTCGGCTACCGAGCTTTCGAAGCCGCGATCTTCGCGTAACCGCCGCTCTTGCCGTTGAAGCGTTCGGGCTTTGCCCAGCTCAAAGTATCAGTTTCGAGGCAATAGATGCGAACCCGCCGCTTCTCCATGTCATAGCGAACCACCTTAATCGTTCGCTTAGCGCGCGAGTCTCGGTCTTTCCACTGGGAACCAATGAGTGGTAGTTCCATGGATGATCAAGTTTACGGAACTGCGAGTTGGGATGCGCCATCCTAATCCGGAAACGTTTCGCACATCAAAACGTCGCCTTTTGCCACTGTCCTCACACGCTGCAGGCCCTAATGAACAGAAGATCGCGGACCGCACATGCACAGGACATCCTCGAACAAATCCGGTCGCCCGATAGATTCGTACTGCGAGTCGCGTCCCATGCGCTTGCTGTACAGCCCGACTTTCGTTTCTAGGCGCGCGCGACCACGCGGTTCTCAAGCCGGCTTAGCAGCCGCACTAGCGGCCACAGCATCACGAAATAGACGAGGGCTGCGAGAACGATCGGTGTGGGGTTGTAGGTCACGCTCTGCGCCTGCCGCGCCTGGAACAGGAGCTCAGGCATGGCAACGACGCTGCCGAGCGAGGTGAGCTTGATGACCTCGAGGGTGTTGGAGAGGAGGTCGGGGAGCACGTTGCGCACGGCCTGCGGCAGGACCACGTAAAGCATGCTTTGCAGGCGCCCGAGGCCGGTGCTGCGCGCCGCATCGATCTGGCCGCTCGGGACCGATTCGATGCCCGCGCGCAGGATCTCGCCGTAGTACGCGCCGGTATTGAGAAAGAAGGCGATGCACACGCAGATGAAGCCGGAGAGCTCCAGCCCGATGAACGGCGATCCGGCATAGAGGAAGATGAGCAGCACGAGCGGCGGGAAAGCGCGGAAGAAATCGACCCAGGCCATGAGGGGCCAGCGCACCCAGGCATTGCGTACGCCGGCGAGCAGGCTGAGGATCAGCCCGCCGAAGAGGCCGAGCGGCACCACCACGAGCGACAGCAGCACGGTGTTGCCGAGCCCGGCCAGGAGGATGGGCCACGCGGCCTGGATGATGTCGACGTTGAAAAAGGTCTGGAGCATCGATCAGCGCTTCCAGCGCATCCGGGTCTCGAGCCAGCGGCCCAGAACCACCATGGGAAAGAACAAGATCACGTACGCCGCGGCGCCGAGCGTGAGCGGCGACGGGTTGTAGCTGTTGGACACCGCCGAGGAAGCCATGCCCAGGATCTCGCTCACGGCGACGACGGAGCCCAGGGCCGTGCCCTTGGTAATGGCGATGGTGCGGTTAGTGAGCGGCGGAATGGTGAGACGGACGGCCTGCGGAAGCACCACGTTGATCAACGCCTGGCCGTACGAAAGGCCGGTGGAGCGCGCGGCCTCCCATTGTCCCTTGGGGATCGAGATGATTCCGGCCCAGAAGATCTCCTCCGCGAAGGCCATTAGCACCAGCATGAGCGAGAGCCACGTCGAGACAAAGCCCGAAGGCGAGAGCTCGACCGCGGGTAGGCCGAAGTAGATGAACACGATGATGACGAGCGGCGGCAGGGCGCGGAACAGATCGACGACGAACACGATCAGCAGGTTGACCGGCCTGAAGCCGAGGCTGCGCAGAAGCGCAAGCGCCAATCCGGCGACGAGGCCGCTCGCGATCACCAGCGCCGCCAGCTGGATGGTGATCAGCGTGCCGTAGAGGATGTCCGGCAGGTACCGCGCCATCACCTGCGCGTTGAAGAACGTGTCGAGGAAACGCTCCCAATTGGACACCGGTGCGCCCCTCAGTGCCGCTGGATCTGGCCGATGAACGCGCGGGTGCGCTGGTGGCTGGGGCTCTCGAAGATCGCCGCCGGCGTTCCTTCCTCGACGATGGCGCCGTGGTCCATGAAGAGCACGCGATCTGCGGCGTTGCGGGCGAAGCCCATCTCGTGGCTTACCACCACCATCGCCATGCCGCTTTCGCGCAGGTCGCGCATCACGCCGAGCACCGAGCCCACCAGCTCCGGATCGAGCGCGCTGGTGGGCTCGTCGAACAGCATCACGCGCGGCTCGAGCGCGATCGCGCGCGCGATGGCGACGCGCTGCTGCTGGCCGCCCGAAAGCTCGCCGGGCGTGTGGTCGGCGCGGTCGGCGA
>DATFEI010000095.1:0-10172 GCA_035251315.1 Burkholderiales bacterium
GTTCCTGTCGTCGATCAAGCGCACCGGCTTCGGCCACGGTCTCTTCGCCGAATGGCGCAAGGACCCGCAGTTCGTGCTCAACCAGCCGCGCTACAAGGGCGCGACGATCCTGCTCGCGCGCAAGAACTTCGGCTGCGGCTCCTCGCGCGAGCACGCGCCGTGGGCGCTCATGGACTACGGCTTCCGCTGCGTGATCGCGCCGTCGTTCGCCGACATCTTCTTCACTAACTCGTTCAAGAATGGTTTCCTCCCCGTGGTGCTGAGCGAGGCCGAAGCCGACAGCCTGTTCCACGATTGCGCCGCTTTTCCCGGGTTTCGCCTCATGGTCGACCTCGAGCGCCAAACGGTATCGACCCCGGACGACGGGAAAACCTTCCGCTTCGAGGTCGAGCCATTCCGCAAGTACTGCCTGCTGAACGGCCTTGACGAGATCGGGCTTACGCTGCGCCGCGCGGACAAGATCCGCGCGTTCGAGGCGCAGCGCAAAGCCCAGTATCCCTGGTACTTCTAGGATGAAGATCGCCGTGCTGCCCGGTGACGGCATCGGGCCTGAGATCATTGCGCAAGCTGTCCGGGTTCTGCAGACGCTCGAGTTGCCCTTGCAGATGGAAACTGCGCCGGTCGGGGGCGCAGGCTACGAGGCAGCGGGCGACCCGCTTCCCGCAATCACATTGAGTATTGCCAAGGAAGCCGGTGCGGTGCTGTTCGGCGCGGTGGGCGACGCGCGCTATGACCAGCTCGAGCGCTCCAAGCGTCCCGAGCAGGCGATTCTTGGGCTGCGCAAGGCGCTCGGGCTCTTCGCCAACCTGCGCCCGGCGCGCGTGCATCCCGAGCTCGCCGCGGCGTCGGCGCTCAAGGCGGAGGTGGTCTCCGGGCTCGACATCCTCATCGTGCGCGAGCTCACCGGGGACATCTACTTCGGCGAGCCGAAGGGAATAAGAAAGCTCGATGGCGTGCGCGAGGGCTTCGACACCATGCGCTACAGCGAGCCCGAGATCCGGCGCATCGCGCGCGTCGCCTTCGAGGCGGCCCGAAAGCGGGCGAAGCGCGTTTGCTCGGTCGACAAGGCGAACGTGCTGGAGACTTCGCAGCTCTGGAGGGAAGTGGTTTCTGAAGAAGCAAGAAACTACGCCGACGTCGAGCTGACCCACATGTACGTGGACAACTGCGCGATGCAGCTCGTGCGCAACCCCAAGCAGTTCGACGTCATCGTGACCGGCAACATGTTCGGCGACATCCTTTCCGACGAGGCGTCGATGCTCACCGGATCGATCGGTATGCTGCCCTCGGCATCTCTCAACGAGCGCGGCAAGGGGCTGTACGAGCCGATCCATGGCACCGCGCCCGACATCGCGGGCAAAGGGCTCGCAAACCCGCTCGCCACGATCCTCTCCGCGGCGCTCATGCTGCGCTACTCGCTTGGGCAGCCGGCGGCCGCGGACCGGATCGAGAGAGCGGTGTCGAAAGTGCTGCAGGCGGGACTGCGTACTGCTGACATCCATACCGCCGGAACTCGCCGCGTCGGAACGCAGGAAATGGGCGACGCGGTCCTCGCAGCGCTATAGACTACGCATCATGTTGAGGGTCGGGATCGTCGGATGGCGCGGCATGGTCGGCTCGGTGCTCGTGCAGCGCATGCGCGAGGAACGCGACTTCGACCATATCGAGCCGGTCTTTTTCTCCACCTCGCAGGCGGGTGGCAGCGGGCCTGTGATCGGCAAGCCCATCGGGACGGTGAAGGATGCGAAAGACCTATCTCTCCTCAAGAGGCTTCCCGTCATCATCTCCTGCCAGGGCGGCGACTACACCCACGAGATCCATCCGCAACTGCGCCGTGATGGCTGGAAGGGTTACTGGATCGACGCCGCGAGCGCACTGCGGATGAAGGACGACGCCGTCATCATCCTCGATCCCCTCAACATGGCGCTCATCAAGAACGCCCTCGCTTCCGGGATTAAGGATTACATCGGCGGCAACTGCACCGTGAGCCTGATGCTGATGGGAATGGCCGGCCTCTTCCAGCACGACGAAGTCGAGTGGATGACGAGCATGACCTACCAGGCAGCTTCGGGCCAGGGCGCGGCGGCGATGCGCGACCTCGTTGCGCAGATGGCGGCGATCGGCAGCCACGCCAGGCCCCTGCTCGACGATCCAGCCGCCGCCATCCTCGATATCGACCGCATGGTGACCGATACGATCCGCTCGCGCGAGCTGCCGAAGGACGAGATCGGCTATCCGCTTGCCGGCAGCCTGCTGCCGTGGATCGACAAGGATCTCGGCGATGGTCAAAGCCGCGAGGAGTGGAAGGCGCAGGTCGAGGCGAATAAGATTCTTGGCCGCAACGGCAACGCTATCCCGATGGACGGCGTTTGCGTGCGCATCGGCGCGATGCGCTGCCACAGCCAGGCGATGACGGTGAAGCTGCGCCGCGCGGTGCCGATGGATGAAGTGGAGGGAATGCTGGCCGAAGCGCACGACTGGGTAAAGATCGTCCCGAACCGGCGCGAAGAATCGCTCGCCGAGCTAACCCCGGCTGCCGTCACCGGCAAGCTGACCGTCCCGGTGGGGCGTCTACGCAAGCTCCCTATGGGAGAGGACTATTTGGCGGCTTTTTCCGTGGGAGACCAGCTGCTTTGGGGCGCCGCCGAGCCCCTTCGGCGCATGGTGCGAATTCTCCTGGACGCAGGCGTGAAGCCTTAGGAATTTAGAAACTTTCTCCATTTGCACGCCTAAGCCCATGATGTTAAGGTAGTTGGTCCTGCGAAGAAGACACTCCGGGGGATGGGCAGCCAGTGGGTAGAGGGATAACTTCAAGGGTAGTTGCTGTCGTCGCCGCGTTGGCCTTCGCGGCGCCTATTGCCGTTCACGCCGCCGGCCTGGGCAGGCTCACCGTTCTCTCGCCGCTCGGCCAGCCTTTGAACGCTGAGATCGAGATCGTCGCGCTTCGGCCCGGAGAAGAAGACACGCTCTCCGCGCGCATAGCGCCACTCGAGGCTTTCGAGGCTGCCGGCATCGAGCCGAGCGCGGTGTTGAACACGGTGCGCTTCGCCGTCGAGCGCCGCGACAGCAGACGCATCCTGCGCGTGACGACAACCCAGCCGGTCAACGAGCCGTTCGTCGAGCTGCTCGTCGAGCTGCAATGGCACAACGGACGCCTGGTGCGCGAATACACTTTCCTGCTCGATCCTCCCGAATACAAGCCGCGCGACGCGCTCGCTGCGGCGCCGGCGCCAAAGCCGGCGAAGCCGGCCGCAGAAGTGGAGGCAAAACCTGTCGAGCCGGCTGCGCCCGCGCCGCCGCCGCTCGCTGTCGCGCCGCCGCCCCCTCCAACCGCGGAATCGGAAAAACCCGCGCCCGCGGCAGAGCCAGAGAAACCTGCAATCGCCGCACAGCCCGAGAAGCCCACGGCGGCCGTAGAGGTCGGGAAGGAGCCCGCCAAAGAGGAATCACCGCAGCTACTTGCCGACGAGCCGGGCGTCTACGAGGTCATGCCGGGCGACACGCTCGGCAAGATCGCCCGCGACAAGCTGCCGCCCGGGATCACGCTCAACCAGATGCTGGTGGCGATCTATCGCGCGAACCAGGACGCCTTCATCCGCGAGAACCTGAACCTGGTGCGCGCCGGGCGCATACTGAACCTTCCGGGCTCGGACGCGGTCGGCACCGTAGACGCAGAAGAAGCGAATCGCGTCGTGCGCGCGCATATGGCGGAATTCCGCGAGTATCGCGGCCGTCTCGCGGCCGCGCCAGCCGTTGCCGACGCGGGTTCCGGACAGCGCGAGGCGGCCGGACAGATCGAGGCCAAGCCGCAGGCGCCGAAGCCCGCCGCCGCCGAGGACCAGGTGCGTCTCTCCAAGGTCGACCCGCAGAAGCCTTCGGTCGCCGCCGCAGCAGCGGCGCGCGGGGACGACCTGGCGGCGCAGGACAGGGCGCTGAAGGAAGCGCAGTCGCGCATCGGCGACCTCGAAAAAAACGTCGCCGACCTCCAGAAGCTTCTCGAGCTGAAGAATCAGCAGCTCGCCGAGCTCGAAAAGAGATCCGGCGCGAAGCCCGCCGCCGCGCCTCCGCCACCTGCATCGGCCCCCGCCGCCACGGGGCCTGAGGCGCCCGCACCTGCGGCGCCGGCAGCATCATCAGCTCCGGCATCCACTCCTCCGGCCATCCAGGCGCCTGCGGCGTCGCAGCCTGCCGCACCCTCGCCGGCCGTCAAGGCGGCGCCCAAGAAGATGGCGCCGCCCCCACCTGAACCCAGCCTGCTCGACGAGTTTCTCGAAAACCCGGTGGCCCTTGCCGGGCTTGCCGGTGTGGTAGTGCTGCTGGCCGGCTACGCGGTCTGGGCATGGAGAAAAAAAAAGACCGCGCAAGCCAAGTTCCAGGATAGCGTGATCGGCGCCGCGGCCGCAGGCGCGGCGGCCGGCGCGAGCATCAGCGAGCCGAGCATCGTCGGCGCAAGGCCCACGTCTTCACGGGCCACAAGCGGTTCGCCGCCCGCCGCGATGGCGGGCGAGGAAGTCGATCCGATTGCCGAGGCCGATGTCTACATGGCCTACGGCCGCGACGCGCAGGCCGAGGAGATCCTCAAAGAGTCGCTGCAGAAGGACGCAAAGCGAGTCGCGGTGCACGCCAAGCTCCTTGAGATCTACGCCAAGCGCAAGGACACCAAGGCTTTCGAGCAGAGCGCGGCCAAGCTCAAGAACCTGACCGGGGGCAGCGGCCCGGAATGGGAAAAGGCAGCAGCACTCGGCAAGTCGATCGATCCAAGCAACGGCCTGTACGCCGGTGCTGCTGCTGCGGCGGCGGCCGCGGCGGCCGCTGAGGTATCCGCACCGTCACCGTCGGCGCCCGCGCTCGATTTCGACGTAGGCAGCGTGACGCAGGTGCAAGCCGCGGTGCCTGACTTTACGCTCGACTTGCCAGCGCAAAAGGCGGCCGCCAATACTGCGCTCGACTTCGATCTGAGCGGGACGACCACGAAAAAGGACGGATTCACAGAGGACACGGTGGTCCCGGCGAGCGCGGTGGACAAGAACAACGGACTCGACTTCGACCTCGATCTCGGAGCGCCCGCCGCCTCCGGTGCTAAGCCCGAGCGGGCCGCTACCGCGCCCGCCTTCGACCCCGGCCTGAGCTTCGACCTCAATCTCGAGAAGACAGACTCCGCTCCGGCGGCGGCGACGGCGACGGATTTCTCGACCCTCAGCCTGGACCTCGGCTCCGCCGGCAGCGCCTCTGCCGGCACCGACCCCAAGTGGCAGGAGATCGCCACCAAGCTCGATCTTGCCAAGGCATACGAGGAGATGGGGGACAAGGATGGCGCGCGCGAGCTGCTGAATGAGGTGATGAAGGATGGCGACGCCGCGCAGAAAGGGCAGGCGCAGCAGCTGCTCGTGAAGCTGGGCTAACGCGCTGTCATCAGGGTAGCTCTGGCACGAAGGATAGCTCTAGGGCTGGAGTACGACGGTAGTCGTTTCCTTGGCTGGCAGACCCAGCCCGGCGGCGGGACGGTACAGGATGCGCTCGAGGCGGCGCTCTCCGCGATTGCCGATACGCGGGTCTCCACCACGGCTGCCGGGCGCACCGATCGCGGCGTGCATGCCCGCCTTCAAGTCGTCCACTTCGAGACCGAGGCAAAGCGTCCAGTTTCGGCCTGGGTACGCGGCGTGAACGCGTTGCTTCCCCGCGCGGCTGCGGTGCTCTGGTCGCACGAGGTGTCCGAAGAGTTCCATGCGCGCTATAGCGCACGCTCCCGCACGTATCGGTATGCATTGCTGAACCGCGCGGTGCGCCCGGCGCTGTCGGCGCATTACGCTGGGTGGTTCCATCGGCCGCTCGATATGCAAAGGATGCGCGAGGCGGCCGCGCTGCTCGTCGGCCAGCACGATTTTTCCGCGTTTCGCTCTTCCGAGTGCCAGGCCAAGACGCCGGTCCGCACGATCCATGCCCTTGAGGTCGAGAAGAAGGGCGAAACGATCGAGTTCCTGGTGTGCGCGAATGCGTTCCTGCACCACATGGTGCGCAATCTCGTGGGGACGCTTGTGTACGTCGGCAAGGGCAAGCATCCGCCGCAATGGGTAAGCGAGGTGCTGAACTCGCGAGATCGCGCCAGGGCGGCGCCAACGTTCGGCCCGGAAGGCCTGTACCTTGAGACAATCGAGTACGAGGCCAGATGGGGACTGCCGGTGTGAAGACCCGCATCAAGATCTGCGGCATCACGCGCACCGCTGACGCCGTCGCCGCGGCGCAAGCGGGCGCGGACGCGATCGGGCTCGTGTTTTATCCCCCGAGCCCGCGCTTCCTCTCGGCCGAGCGCGCGCGAGAGATCCGCGACGCGCTGCCGCCGTTCGTGCAGACGGTGGCGCTTTTCGTCAACGCGGACGCCGCGCTGGTAGCCCAGGCGATCGGCCGAGTGCATCCCGCGATGCTGCAGTTCCACGGCGACGAGACTCCGGATTTCTGCGCGCAGTTCGGGCTGCCGTACGTCAAGGCATACAGGACGAAAACCGGGGCTACGCCGGGGGCTGCGCTAGAATACCTGCGCCCATTCTCGCGCGCAGCGGCTTGGTTGTTCGACAGCCATGTTCCGGAGTATGGCGGCGTTGGCGAAAGCTTCGATTGGTCGTTGGTTCCCGCCACTGACAAACCGGTGATCCTGTCCGGCGGGCTGTCGCAAGCCAACGTCGCGGCGGCAATCCGGCGCGTGCGTCCCTGGGGCGTGGACGTCTCGAGCGGCGTGGAGTCGGCGAAAGGGATCAAGGACGCGGCGAAGATCGCCGCCTTCATTGCAGAGGTCAGGAATGCGGATGTATGACTTGCCCGACGCGCACGGGCACTTCGGTCCATACGGCGGCGTGTTCGTCGCCGAGACGCTCACCGCGGCGCTCGATGAGCTGCTCGCCGCCTACGAGCGCGCGCGCAAGGATCCTGCGTTCCAGGCCGAGTTCCGCTACGAGCTCAAGCATTACGTCGGCCGGCCAAGCCCGGTGTACCACGCCACGCGGCTGACCGAACGCTGCGGCGGCGCGCAGATCTACATCAAGCGCGAGGATTTGAACCACACCGGCGCCCACAAGATCAACAACACCATCGGCCAGGCGCTGCTCGCGCGCAACATGAAGAAGCCCCGGGTGATCGCCGAGACCGGCGCCGGCATGCATGGCGTTGCCACCGCGACCGTGGCCGCGCGCTACGGGATGGAGTGCGTGGTGTATATGGGCTCGGAGGACGTCAAGCGCCAGGCGGCGAACGTGCACCGCATGGGCGTGCTCGGCGCAAAGGTCGTGCCGGTCGAATCGGGTTCGAGGACCCTCAAGGACGCGCTCAACGAAGCGATGCGCGACTGGGTCACCAACATCGAGAACACCTTCTACATCATCGGCACGGTCGCCGGGCCGCATCCCTACCCGATGATGGTGCGCGACTTCCAGTCCGTCATCGGAGAAGAGAGCATCGTGCAGATGCAGGAGCTCGCCGGGCGGCAGCCGGACGCGGTGATCGCCTGCGTCGGCGGCGGGTCGAACGCGATGGGGATCTTTTACCCCTACCTCAAGCACGAAAAGACCCGCCTGATCGGCGTCGAAGCCGCGGGCGAAGGCCTTTCCACCGGCAGGCATGCGGCGTCGCTGTGCGCCGGCAGGCCCGGCGTCCTGCACGGCAACCGCACGTATCTGCTGCAAGACGCGAACGGCCAGATCACCGAAACGCACTCCGTGTCGGCGGGCCTCGACTACCCGGGCGTCGGCCCGGAGCACGCGTGGCTCAAGGACAGCGGGCGGGCGGAATACGTCGCCATCGATGACGAAGAGGCGCTCAAGGCGTTTCACGCGCTGTGCCGCGCCGAGGGCATCATCCCGGCGCTGGAGTCGGCGCACGCGGTGGCGCAGGCAATGAAAATGGCGCCGACCATGAGCAAAGACGCGATCCTGCTCGTCAACCTTTCCGGCCGCGGCGACAAGGACATGCACACCGTTGCCGAGCGCTCGGGGACGAAGCTTTGATGTCGCGCATTCAGGGCCGCTTCCAGGCTCTGGCGCGCGACGAGCGCAAGGCGCTCATTCCCTACATCACCGCGGGCGATCCACATCCCTCGCTCACCGTGCCGCTGATGCACGCGCTGGTCGAGGCCGGCGCCGACATCCTCGAGCTCGGCGTGCCCTTCTCGGACCCGATGGCCGACGGGCCCGTGATCCAGCGCGCCGGCGAGCGCGCGCTGAAGCATGGGGTTGGCTTAACAGACGTATTGCGGCTCGCGGGAGAGTTCCGGAAAAGCGACAACAGCACGCCGATTGTCCTCATGGGATACGCGAATCCGATCGAGGCTATGGGAACGGAAAAATTCATTGCCGCAGCGAAGGCGGCGGACATCGACGGCGTCATTGTCGTCGACTATCCACCCGAAGAATGCGAGCAATTCGCCGCGCTGGCGAAGAAGCACGGTATCGATCCTATTTTCCTGCTCGCGCCGACCTCGACCGACAAGCGAATCGAGCAGGTCGCCCGCGTGGGTAGCGGTTACCTGTACTACGTTTCGCTCAGGGGTATTACCGGTGCGTCCCATATCGACCTCGGCGACGTCGCGGCCCGCATTCCGAAGATTCGCGCCGCGACGAAGCTGCCGATCGGCGTCGGCTTCGGCATCCGCGACGCGGAGTCGGCCCGGCGGGTGGCACAGACCGCCGATGCAGTAGTTATTGGCAGCCGTATCATTCAGGAGATCGAGGCCGGGGCAGCCGACCAGGCGGTCTCGAGGGTGAAGGCGTTCCTGAAACCGATCAGGGAGGCGCTCGACGCCTCATTTGCCAAATGAGCTGGTTGCAGAAGCTGCTCCCGCCCAAGATCCAGCGCACCGGGCCCGGCGCGCGCAAGACCGTGCCCGAGGGCTTGTGGACCAAGTGCGCGGCATGCGACGCGGTGCTCTACAGCACCGACCTCGAGAAGAACCTCAGCGTGTGCCCGAAGTGCGGCCACCATGAGCGTCTGGGTGCGCGCCCCCGCCTCGACGCGCTGCTCGACCCCGACGGGCGCTTTGAGATCGGCTCGGAGGTGCTGCCGGTCGACCCGCTCAAGTTCAAGGACTCGCGCCGCTACACCGAGCGCCTGAGCGAGGCGCAGGAGGAGACCGCAGAGGGCGACGCGCTGGTGGTGATGCAGGGCTCGATCAAGGCGCTCGGCGTGGTATGCGCCGCGTTCGAGTTCGACTTCATGGGCGGCTCGATGGGCTCGGTGGTCGGCGAGCGCTTCGTGCGCGGCGTGCGCGTCGCGATCGAGCAAAAGGTCCCGTTCGTCTGCGTCACTGCCTCGGGCGGTGCACGCATGCAGGAGGGCGCGCTGTCGCTCGTCCAGATGGCCAAGACCACCGCCGCGCTCACCGACCTCGCCGAGCGCGGGCTGCCGTTCGTGTCGGTGCTTTCCGACCCGACGATGGGCGGCGTGTCCGCGAGCTTCGCCATGATCGGCGACGTGGTGATCGCCGAGCCGAAGGCGCTCATCGGCTTCGCCGGCCCGCGCGTAATCGAGCAGACCGTGCGCCAGAAGCTGCCCGAAGGGTTCCAGCGCGCGGAGTTCCTCCTCGAGAAAGGCGCGATCGACATGATCGTCGACCGGCGCCATCTGCGCGACAAGCTGCACGCCGTGCTCTCGTTGCTGCAAGGGCTGCCCGCCGAAACGGTAGCGTGACCCTGCTGGCCGAGGTGGCGCGCGTGTCCGCCGCAGTGGCGGCGACCGCGAGCCGGCTCGAAAAGACGCGCCTGCTCGCAGAGTGCCTGCGCGTACTCGAGCCCGGCGAGATGGAGATCGCGCTGCCTTATCTGAGCGGCGAGATTCGCCAGGGCAAGCTCGCCCTCGGCTATGCCGCCTTGAAGTCCGCCATCGGCAACGCCGCGCCTGCGGCCGGGCTTTCCGTGCGTGACGTCGATTCCGCGTTCGAGCGGCTGAAGCTCGTGAAAGGCAGGGGCGCCGCTTCGCTCCGGCAGGCCGAACTGAGAAACCTGGTTGAGAAAGCCACGGCGCAGGAGCAGGATTTCCTGCTTCGGCTAATCGCCGGCGAGCTGCGCCAGGGCGCGCTGGAGGGGGTGATGCTGGAGGCGATCGCCGCTGCGGCCAACCTGCCCGCGGCGGAAGTGCGGCGCGCGGCGACCTTCGCCGGCGCCATGGCACCGGTCGCGCGCGCCGCGCTT